>CAZGTQ010000020.1:0-4266 GCA_964528575.1 uncultured Planctomycetaceae bacterium
TCGGGCGGCTCCGCGTCGCCGCGGCGCAGCGCGGCCGCGTACGCGTCGAACGCCGAGCTCCGACTCACGAGCCTGCGCTCGAACGCGGCGATGCTCTTGCCGACGTTGACGAAGACGCGGTCGACCTGCTCTCGGTCCGCCTCCGTCATCGCGGCCCACGCGAGCTGGTGCGGGTGCTCGGGATCGCCGGGGACCGGCCGCCCCTCCGGCGCGAAGCGGCTGCGATCGGCGAGGTCCGGCAGCGGACCGAAGATGCGCTCGTACGCCGCGCGCAGCTCGGCGTCGTCGTGGATCAGGTGGGCGTACTGCAGCCGGCTGCCGCCGTGCTCCCGCGGATCCTCCAGCGGGACGAGCGCCTGCGACCAGAGGCTGTCGGCGCGGCCGTCCCAGAGGAACCAGCGCTGGAACGCGGTGTTCAAGAGCGAGGGCGTGTGGCGCCGCAGCGTCTCGAGCCCGCGCCCCAGGGGCTGGCCGTCCGTCCACGCGCGCTCGGGCTCGTGGCACGTGGCGCACGCGATCGTGCCGTCTCCGGACAGCCGCTCGTCGAAGAAGAGGTACTGCCCGAGGTGCGCGGCGCGCGGGTCGTCGGCGTACGCGTTCGTCGGGTCGGACGGCGGGTCGCCGAGGTCGCCCATCGCGAGGATCGTCGCCACCTCGGCGTCCGTGAACGGGTGCGGGAACCGAGCGGGTGCCGGCCGTTCGGCGACCGAGCGGCAGGCGAGGAACGCGCCGGCGAGCGCGAGCCAGCGGACCGCGCGCGCGCTCACTCGAGCCGCACCTCGAACGTCGCCCGCTCGGGTTCTCGCTCGACGACGACGTCGACGCGCAGCTCCCAGTCGCCGGGCATGTGGAACAGGAGCCCGCGCGCGCGATACGTGCCGCCGCCGAGCTCGGTCGTCTCGGGGAGCGTCACCATGCCGTGCTCGTGGTCCGGCATCCACCCCGTGACGTAGACCTGCGCGCCCTCGACCGGACGCGCCGGGTCGGCAGCGTGCGCGATGCGCAGCTCGAGCTCGAACGGCTCGTTGAGCGGGATCGGATCGGGGTCGGCGCGGTACGCGACGACGGAGCGGCCCCCGCTCGCCACGGCGCGGCGGATCGGGTCGTGGCTCGCCGCCTCGACGCGGTCGGCGGCCGCGGCGGGCGCCGCCTCGACGGGCGGCCGCGGTGCCGAGCACGCGACGAGCGTCGCGAGAGCGATCGCTCGGCTCGCAGCGCCGTCCAACCGGAGCATGCCGCCAGTATGGAGCCGACGTCCGACGGCGCCAGCCCAGAACGACCTTTCGCCGCGCGCGCTCGACGCAGGTCATTTCGCGCCGAATTCATGACCCGCTACGCCGTCCGAGTCTACGCTGGGCGCTCGTCCGAGTGCGCCTTCCATCGTTCCTGGCGTTGTGTCGCTCGCAACTGCACCGCCGGGAGCGCGTCGAGAGAACAGAGAGAGGAACGGTCATGTCCAGCACTTCGCTGCGGCTCGGTTGCGTCGTCGCGAGCCTCGTCTTCGCCGGTCCTGCGTTCACGCAGGAGCTCACGCCCGAGCACGAGAAGCCGAAAGAACCCGCGCCGGCGCCCCTGCCGATCCCCGCGCCGTCGGACGAGATGGTCGACGCCAAGACCACGAAGCGCATCCTCGCCTTCCTGAACGGCTCGAAGACGGTCGAGGAGATCGTCGGCGTGACCGGGATGGAGGCGAGCACGGCGAAGCTCATCCTCGATCTGCGCGACGGCCTCGCCGCGGACGAAGAAGCGAGCGCTTCGGGCTTCACGTCGCTCGTGCAGCTCCAGCCCGCGTTCACGCTGAGCCACGCGTGCTTCGCGCACCTCTACCACTGCTTCGGTCCGTCCAAGTGGGGGCGCTGGGACACGCTCCCCTACCAGGCGCCGTGGTCGCCGGTGAACACGACGCTGCTGAAGAATGGGCTCGTCCTGTTCTTCGAGGAGACCAACTCGGTGCGGACGACGCAGTGGGACCCGCGCGACTTCGTGAACCCGGTGTTCATCGATCCCGACAACGACCCGGATTTCTCGCTGTGGTGCAGCCAGACGGCGCAACTGCACGACGGGCGCGTGCTCGCCGTCGGAGGCGGCGGCGGCAGCCCCACCGTCAACTCCGACCAGGCCTACGTCTTCGATCCCGACGCCGGCTTGAACGGCGTCTGGACCCGCATCTCCGACATGACCGCCGGGCGCTGGTACCCGTCGGTGGTCGCGCTCGGCTACCCGTTCACGCTGATCGCGAGCGGCTGGGGCGTTCCGGGCGGCGTCATTCCGACGATGGAGATCTTCAACGAGATCACGAACACGTTCACCGAGGTGCCGGGCGCGTCGTCGCACCTCGACTGGTCGCCGCTCTACCCCGGGCTCCACCCGCTGGCGAACGGCCGGATCGTGTTCACGCGCACGGGCTTCTCGGGCAGCCCGTCCGTTCCGCTGACGCAGTACTTCGAGTGGAAGGACGCCAGCCCGCCGACGACGGGCGCGTGGCACGACCTGGCGCTGCTCGCCTTCTCGAACCGCACCGAGGCGATGTCGATGCAGTTCATGTCGCCGAGCGACACCGTGTACGAGTACACGTCGAAGGTCGCGGTCTTCGGCGGCGGCCAGAGCCCCGAGCCGGTGAGCGTGACCGCGGAGATCCTCGACGCCGAGAACCTCGTGCCGGGCCAAGCGTGGCGGCGGCTGCCGGACATGGCGGAGCCGCGCAACCACTGCCAGGGCATCCTCCTTCCGGACGGCAAGGCGATCCTGTGGGGCGGCGCCAACCACGGCAACAACGGCCTTGCCGGCAGCTTCACGTCCGAGCTGTTCGACCCGTGCAGCGAGACGTTCGAGCGGCAGGACAGCTTGCAGTACGCCCGCGGCTACCACTCGGCTGCAGCGCTGCTGCCGAGCGGCCAGGTCCTGGCGAGCGGCGGCATCTCCGGAGCGCTCGAGCGGACGATGGAGATCTACAGCCCGCCGTACCTGTTCCGCGGTCCGCGGCCGGTGATCAAGTCGATGCCGGCCATGAAGGAGCACGGCCAGCCGTTCTACATCTACACGGCGAATGCGAAGGAGATCGACAAGGTCGTCCTCGTCCGGCCCGTCTCCAACACGCACAACACCGACTCGGAGCAGCGCGTGCTGGAGCTGCGCTTCACGCGCGAACCGGACGCCGACCGCGTCCGCGCGACGATGCCGGCGGGCGTGCACCCGTACCCGCACGCGCCGCGGGGGTACTACCTGCTCTTCATCCTCGACTGCGACGGCATTCCCTCCGTCGGGAAGTTCATCTTCCTCTGCTGAGCCGCGCGCGCGAGCGCACGTCTCCGCCCACCTGAACCACGAGCCCTCGCTTCGCCCCGAGCGGGCCCGCCTTCCGCGGCCCTCCGGTGCGCCGGCGGCACTTCGTGCTCTGCCCGGCACGAAAGGACACCGGCACGCCGCTCGAGCGCGACGCGAGGGCGATTTCGTGAAGCGAGCGGGCTGCGCTCGGGCTGGGGCGGCCAGCCGCAGGTCTGTTCGAAGCTCGCGTCGTGCGCGCGCGTCGCGCGTCGCCGTACGGTGGTCCCACCCGGCAGGTTCTCGGGCGCACTCGTCGGCCCACCAGCTCAGCCGATCAACGACCGCCGGCCATGGGCTGGCCAGACGGGCGATTGACATCGAGATTCGCAGTTGGCGCAACCGCAAGGTCGGCATCGATGGCGTCGGCTTCTGCGAGATCGAGCTCGTCCACTCCCAGCGATGAGGTCGTTCGGCTGGTGCCCGAGGTGCGCGCTCCTCGATCTCGATCTCGGCGGGCGTGAGCCGCATGAGCCTCGTCGCGTTCCCGCTCTACAGCACGATCGGAAGCGCTGCGTAGAGCGCGCTGCTCGCCGGGGTCGGCGAGCAGCGCGGGCGACGACTACGAGTGCGCCGCGTTCGTTGCTCGGGCGCACGTGGATCTGTCGTGCTCGCCCGCTCGCGACATTCGTGGGGTGGCGGCTGCGCGGGTGCCATTCGCACTCGCGCAGCCGTGCTCGATGCGCGACGACGAGCGCGTCAGGGCGCGAAGGTGAGCGGCACCGCGTTGCTCGCAAACTGGGCACTCCCGGATGGAGTGAACGCGGCGTACGCGAAGTGGCGTTTCGTGCCGAGCAGCGCCGAGCCGAGGCCGGCGGGGAACACGACGGCGGCGGACGCTTGGCCCGCTGCGTCCAGCACGCCCAGCGTGTTCGGCAAGAGCGCGCTGTTCGCGTTCTGCAGCGTGAAGCTCGTGTATGCGTCGAAGTTGATCGGCAGGACGAC
>CAZGTQ010000021.1:0-4148 GCA_964528575.1 uncultured Planctomycetaceae bacterium
AAGCACGACGCGAGGCGGATGCGGGCACTGCTCGCGCGCAAGGATGCGCAAGGGCTGACGTACGCGGAGCTCTCGGAGGAGACGGGGATCCCGGTCGGCACGCTCTCGTACTGAGCCTCAGATCTCGCGCGCTGCTCCGCCCTTCTGCGGGACGCTCGGCCCACCTGACTCCAGCTCCCTATGCGCTCGGTTCAGAGCCCGGGTCAGATCGCCACCGACCTTGTCCCAATCCGCGGCGAGAGCGCCCCAGTCTCCGCGCTCGTGGGCGAGCCCGGCCCACCCGCGGTAGATGGGCACGTGAGTGGGGTAGATCGCAGACGAGAAGCGCAGGCCGCGCAAGAAGGCAGCGATGCGGCGGTTCATGGCCCACTCACTCTACGCGCGGTCGCCCCTCACTCGTCCAGCGGCTCCGTGCCTCCGAGCGCGACGTATGCCCCGTGGCGCTCGAGCGCGGCGTCGCGTTCGCCGGCGGCCGCGAGCAGGCGCGCGATGCAAGTGCGGGTGGGCGAAGCGGCGGTCGCCGGCGAGCGGCGTCCCGAGCAGCGCCTCGACGTCCGCGTGCGCGCGCTCGGCGTCGTCGCGCAGGTAGTGCACCAGGCCGCGTCGGCGTCGAGCCCGAGCTACTCCTCGTCGTCCAGCGGAGTCGGGGGCGGGACCGCGCGGGGACCCCAGACCAGCCCCGCCAGCGCGACGACGCTCAAGACGGAGCCGCCGATGTCGCCAGCGCTGCTCTCCGCCAGGTGCACCACGACGACGCCGGCACCGATCGCGAGTACGCCGAGCGTGAAGCCGAACCGCTGGCTCGCCCTGGTGACGCTGCGGCGATCACGCGCGCCCGCGATGCCCTCGTCAGCGGCCAGTCGCTCGAGCGCGCGGCGATGTCGAGCTTCTTCCTCGGCCCACCCGACGATCCGCTCGACGAGCGCGGGATCGACCTGCGCGTACGCGGCGAGATCGTCCGGCGACGGAAGGGGGCCTATGCGGATCCGCTCGAGCCGAACGCTCTGGACGATCCGACTCGGGTCCGCCTGGAGCTCGGCGAGCTTCCTCCGAGCCTCACTCCTCGCGCGCTGCTCCGCCTTCCTTCGCGACTCGCGGCCCACCCGAGTCGAGCTCCCTACTCGCCCTGTTCAGGGCCCAGGCCAGATCGCCGCCGACCTTGGTCCAGTCCGAGGCGAGAGCGTTCCAGTCGCCTTCCTCGTGAGCGAGCCCGGCCCACCCGCTGTAGAGGGGGACATACCGCGGATGGATCTGGGCCGAGAAACGAAGGCCCCAAAGGAAGGCGGCGAAGCGTCGGTTCATGGCTTTCTCTCGGGACGTCCACTGTATCGGCTGGACCCCGCAGGACATCGGATGGTGTCGTTTCCCGCCCCCATTCGTTTCGCGCGCCCGCCCCTCACTCGTCCAGTGGCTCCGTGCCCCCGAGCGCGACGTATGCCGCGTGGCGCTCGAGCGCGGCGTCGCGCTCGCCGGCGGCCGCGAGCAGGCGCGCGAGGTACAGGTGCAGGTGCGCGAAGCGTCGGTCCGCGGCGAGCGGCGTTCCGAGCAGCGCTTCGAAGTCCGCGCGCGCGCGCTCGGCGTCGCGGCGCAGGTGGTGCACCAGGCCGCGGTGGAAGCGCGCTTGGTGATACTCTGCGTCGCACGCGAGCGTCTCGTCGTACGCCGCGAGCGCGGCGTCGATCGCGTTCGTGCGGCGGCGCGCCTCCGCGAGGTGGAACCAACCGCGGCAGAGGTCCGGATGGCGCTCGACGAGCGGCTCGAGGATCGCGATCGCGTCCGCGAAGCGCTCGACCTCCATCCAGCAGAGCGCGAGCCCGAGGCGCGGCAACGGCTCGTCCGGCGCGAGACGCACCTGCAAGCGGCGCGCGCGCAGCACCGCGTGCCACTTGCGCAGGAACGCCTCGCGCTCCGTGCACAGCTCGAGCGCCGCCCGATCGCCCAGCTCGACCGCGCGGCGGCCCAGCAGGTGCCACGCGACCGGCGCGTCCCCGTGCAGCGGCGCGAGCTCGAGGAAGCGCTCGCACAAGGGCGCCGCCCGCTCGAGCCGGCCCGCGCGACCGTGCGCGCGCGCGAGCAGGATCCACGCCTCGGGATGCTCCGCACGGCGCACCGGCGCGGCCGCGTCCGGCTCGGCCGCGAGCAGCGCGACGACGCGGTCGAGCTCGTCGTGCTCGAGCGCGATCCGCGCCCGCGCGATCTCGATCCACGCAAGCTGCGCAGCAGGGACGTCCGCGCCCTCGAGCAGCTCGCGCGCCGCGCGCTCCTCGCCCGTCGCGAACAACGCCGTCGCGACCAGCGCGACCGCCTCGCCGTCCCGCGCGAGCGCGCCGCCGCGCTCGACGGCCGCGCGGCCCTCCGAGGCCACCTGCGCCGCGAGGTCGAGCTCGAGCATCTCGCGCCAGCGTTCGACGTCTCCGCCAGAGCGTTCGCCAGAACCGGTGCCAGAGCCGGCGCCAAAGCCGGCGCCAGAGCCGGCGCCGGCACCGGCGCAGAGCGCGAGCACGAGAGCGGCGAGCGCGGCGACCATCCCGCTCGCTCCTAGTCCAGCGCCCACGCGTCGACCACCCCTTCGCCCTCGCGCACGACGAGCACGCGCCCCGCCTCGCCCGCCCCGAGCCGTTCGACGCGTCCCGACGGCCAGCGCACCTCGATCTGCGCGTAGCGCTGCGCGGCGCCGAGGCCGAAGCGCGCGTGCGGGCTCGACGCCGACTGGTAGCCGCTGGCCGACTGGATCTCGCGCCACAGAGTCACCGGCGCTCCGCCGCCGCTCGGATCGTCGAACGTCAACCCGACGCGCGTGCCGAGCGCGTCGCGCGGCGTGCGGGGCGCGCTCGGCGCCGGCTCGCGCGGACCCTCGCAGCGCACGACGACGCGCCGGCTCGCCGCGCCGAGCCGATTGAGCGCGAGCCCCGCCGGCGCGTCCAGGTGCACGAGCACGAGCTCGGCCGCGCCGTCGCCGTCGAGGTCGCCGACCGACGAGCCGCGCGTGCCGAGCGCCGGCGAGAGCGCGTCGCCCGGCGGCAGCTCGTAGGGCAGCGCGATCTCGCCCGGACCGAGGCGCCACAGCGAATCCGGCTGGCCGTAGCTCGTCCCCGTGCCGCCGGCGTCCGCTTGCGGGTAGACGTGGCCGTTCGCCGTGAACAGCTCGAGCCAGCCGTCGCCGTCGAAGTCCTCGAGGTGCACGCCCCAGGAGAGCAGCCGGCGCGTCGCGTTGCCGAGCCCGCGGCGGAACGTCTCGACGCGGAAGCCGCGCGCCGCGCCGACGTACAGGTGCGTCGGCTCGTCGGAGAAGTTCGTCACCGCGAGATCGACGAGCCCGTCGCGGTCGACGTCGCCCGTCGCGACGCCCATGCCCGCCTCGGCCTCGCCGTCCGCGCCCACCGCGACGCCCGCCGCGAGCGCCGCGTCGCGCAGGACGCCGCCGTCGCTGACGAGCATCAGGTTCGCGACGCTGTCGTTGGCGACGTACAGGTCGGAGTCGCCGTCCAAGTCCGCGTCGAACGGGACGACGCCGAGCGTGTAGCCGGGCACGTGGTCGGGCAGCCGCGACGCCGTCTCGTCGCGGAACGTCCCGCGGCCGTCGTTGACGAGCACGCGGTCGGGTTGCGGCACGAGCCCGTGCGGACCGCAGTACACCGCGTGCCCCTTCCACGTGCACGGGATCGCGAGCACGCCCTCGCCGACCTCGCCCAGCGGCGGGTCGAGCGGGTCGAGCTCGAGGTACTGGCCGACGTACAGGTCGAGGTCGCCGTCGCGCTCGAGGTCGAAGAGCGCGACGCTCGAGGCCCACGCCGGCGCGCCCGCCGCGCGCGGCTCGCCCGGGACGAGGCGCGCGCCCGGCCGACCGGTCGGCGCGAGCCCCGCGTCGTACCGCGGCACGAGCGTCCCGTCCGCGTCCTGCACGCACAGCACGAGGTCGCCGTACGCGGCCGCGACGAGATCGGTGTCGCCGTCGCCGTCGACGTCGCCGGTCGCGAGCCCGGTCCACCAGCCGCCGAGCCCCGGCCCCGCGAGCCGCTCGAAGCGGCCGTCGCCGTCGTTCGCGAAGACCTCGAGGTCCGCGCCCGGCCCGGCGAGCAGCGCAGCGAGGCTCTCGCAGCCCTGCGCGAAGACCACGTCGAGATCGCCGTCGCCGCCGAGGTCGAGCA
>CAZGTQ010000022.1:0-3325 GCA_964528575.1 uncultured Planctomycetaceae bacterium
GCATGGGCGCGTGAGCGACGCCGGCGACGAGTGGTTCCTGAGCGCGTCGCAACGGCGGTCGGGGGCATTTTTTTCTCATGCCTCCCGCGGATTCGGTCGATCCCTGGGCGACCCCCGCGGGAGCTCGGCTCCACGCGGCCCACACGCCCGACAGGAGATGAGGTCGACCATGAGCAAGTTCCGCGTGACGATCGCCGCAGCGCTCGCCGCGATTCCCCTCGGCTGCGCGTCCGTCCAGTTGATGGGCTACAGCGAGGGCTGGGTGACGACGAGCGACGTCTCGTACACATCCACCACGACGACGTTCCCCAGCGACTTCGGCACGTCGTACAGCGTCACGGTCGAGGGAGCCGAGCTGATCCCCGGCTTCCGCGTGACGCCTTTCGAGGACAACGGCCTGACGTTCGCGCCGAACGGCGACGGCGACGTCGTCGTGCACGTCCGCGTGCGCGAGATGGTCGAAGGCCGTCCGACCGCGCTCGAGACGAATGGCGCCTGGTTCCCCGCGTTCGACGTGACGGTCCCGTTCCAGGTGACGATGCGCACGAACGGAACCGAGCTCGCGAAGAGCTCGAGCACGTTCCAAGACGTGTTCACGTTCCCGCAGTTCCGCGGCTACGCGACGCGCGAGCAGGCGCTGGCGTCGTTCGAGGCCACTCAGAAGCTCGCTCGCAACGCGATCGGGCTGCTCGCGAGCACCGGCGCGCAGACCGAGGCGCGCGCATTCGCGAACGAGGTCGCGGCGAGCTTCGCCGAGACGAACGAGTTCACGATCGAGGTGCCGGTCGTCCGGACGGCGGGCGGCCTCGACATGCAGGCGGCGTACGACCTGCTCGCGAACGCGACGGGGCCGGAGCACGTCACCGCGGCGCTCGGCACCTACCGCGGGTTCGCGCAGAAGCGCTTCCACGAAGACGGCTCGCCCAACCTCACCACGTCGTACGGCGCAACCTGCGGCATCGCGGCCTGCAAGCTGATGCTCGGCGACCTCGAGGGCGCGTGGAAGGCGACGGCGATCGCCGAGTCGTTCGAACCGAACGGCGAGGAGATCGTCGCGCTCCGCCGCGTGATCTGGGAGCGCGAGACCGCGACCGGCGCGCGCGTCCTGCCCGCCACCGTGCGCGCGCAGTTCGAGACGCCGACGACCATCGACGGCTGACCCAGGCTCGAGAGCCTCGTAAGCGGCAGGGCTCCCCGCGCGGGGGCCCTGCCGCTTCACTTTCGCCGGCGCCGCAACTTCGCGTTCGCGGCCGAGTCGCGCGATCGGGCCACGGCGACCCGCGCTTCGACGTCATCGCGCCCGACGGCACGTTCGTCGGCACCGAGTACGGTTGCAACGGCGGCGGGAGCGAGCTCGCTCGCCGGGCTCGAGGGCGACATCGGGCAGACCGACGTCCCGGTGCCGCCGCGGCCGCGTCGAACCCGTGCGCTCTGCGCATCGTTCCCTGAGCCAACCGACCGCGCAGCAGATCGCGCGCTGCGCGTCGAACGGTCCCGTGTCCCTCCGCGAGGGGGACGCGGGCTCGCTCTGCTTCCCGCGCGCGAGACGCGGCTGCACGCGCGCCCAAACGGTTGCGCGAAAGGGTGCAGCGTGTTTGCGTCTTCCTGTGTAGCGAATCCTGCTCCAGCGGCGGGTTGCGCGTTCTCGCCGCGGGGCGATCATCGGGGCCCGGCCCGAACAGAGGGGCGACGCAAGCCCCTCGCTCGTCCACCAAGGAGAGAGACAATGAACCCGAAGAGCACGCTGGCAGCAGCTCTCGTTCTGACCCTTTGCAGCGGCGCCGCCACGGCCCAGCTCGGCAGCGGCGTCGTGGTCGACCAGCCGATGATCATCACCGGCGAGATCGCGGACAACCTCATCATCACCGGCGGGACCGTCGCGAACCCCGTCGAGCTCGCCTTCACGCGCGTGACCGGCTCCGTCGAGATCCGCGAGGGAGCGTTCGCCGTGCGCCGGCCGACCGCGCCGGAAGCGGTGGTCGACGGCGACTTCATCGTGCGCGGCGAGGGCACGACCTTCGTCAACCAGCGGCCGAGCGCGAACCGCATGACGATCCGGAACAACTTCCAGGTCATCGAGGACGGAGCGGTCAACCTGTTGCCGTCGGGGCAGAACCCCTTCAGCGAGTTCGTCGTCGTCGAGGGCAACCTCGAGCTCTATTCGGGCGGCGGCGGCTTCTTCAACCGCATCTCGGTCAACGGCAACGCCGAGGCCGAGGGCGCGTTCAGCATGTTCCTCGCCGACTCCTCGCAGATCGGCGGGAACCTCGAGGCCAAGGAGGTCGCGGTCGTGTCGATGGAAACGACGATCTGCCTCGGCAACGTCGAGTTCACCGACTGCCACTTCGAGTTCTCGCCGTTCCCCGTCCCCGTGGTCGGCACGACGACGGTGGGCTTCGGCAACGTCGGCTTCTTCTCGTTCAACATCATCCTGGGCAACCTGGAGATCAAGGACAACACCGGTGGCTTCGGCGCGCCGCTCGACCTCGCGCTCGGCAACCCGGAGGCGAACACGCCGGCGTGCGTGCCTGTCGGCCTCGCGGTCGAGAGCACGACGGTGCTCGGCGATGCCGAGATCCTGAACAACCACATGACCGCGAGCATCATCATCTCGGGGCTGCAAGTCTCGGGCGACCTCGTGATCGACGGCAACAGCGCCGGTCTCGACCTGATGATCGGCGTGACCGGGTTCCCGTTCGACGCGCTCTGCGACGGCAACGTCGACCTGTTCCTGCTCGGCCCGACCGCCGCGCCCAGCACCGTGCTCGAGGAGTTCGTGATCACGAACAACTCCGCCGGCCGCTTCTTCTTCTTCGGCGACCAGGGCAGCGCGTTCACGGCGAACAACACCCCGGCGCCGATCCTCTTCTGATCCAACCCCCTCGGTACCGCGTTGCGGCGGTCGGCTCCTCGCGAGCCGGCCGCCGCGCTCGTTTCTGCTGCGGTTCGTGGGGCGCGCGGCGCGCGCGCTAGCCAGCTAGCGCCCCGTCCCAGCGCCCGTCGCCGCCCTCGTCGCGGCGGCCGTCCGCCAAGACGAGCGGCTCGCAACGATGCGATCGGGGCGGCGAGCCTGTCGACGTCCTGCTGCAGCCGCTCTGAAACTCCCTGGGGCCGAGCGCCGTCCCTAGTCGTGGGGGCCCGGAGGATACCTCCGTCCGTGTAAGGCTTGCCCTCGTGACACAGTCGCAGCACAATCCTGACGTCGCTCGGGGAGAGAGGACCCTGGGCGCGCCATGGACGATCGCGACGCCTCGAGGCGCGATCCCGTCTCCCGCGGGACCGACCGCCAGAGCGAAGCGGCGCCGCTCGCGCGGCCGCGGCGTGG
>CAZGTQ010000023.1:0-3294 GCA_964528575.1 uncultured Planctomycetaceae bacterium
CTGGGAGCGCGGCCGGCTGCTCCTACTCGTCGACGGTCTCGACGAGGTCGCGATCGCGCGCCGGAAGAAGGTCAAGGCGTGGATCGAGCGCGCGGCGCGCGGCCGCAAGGGCAACGTCGTCGTCACGAGCTGCCGTTTCGAGGGCTACACGCTCCCCGTCCGGTTCGGAGCGGAGTTCATCGCGCTCTCGCTGCGACCGCTGACGAGCGAGCAAGCCGACACGCTCGTGCAGCGCTGGTATCGCGAGGTCGAGGCGGGCGTACTCGCGCCCGACGCGGGCGCGCGCGAGCGAGCGGCGGCGGAGCGCAAGGGCCGACGCGCGGCGGACGAGCTCGTCGAGCTCCTCCACGGCCCCACGATGCGTGACAGCCGTTTCGCCGAGCTCGCGCGCAACCCGCTCCTGCTCACTGCGATCTGCCTCGTGCACCGCGACCGCGCGAAGCTGCCCGAGCGCGCCGACGAGCTGTACGGCGCGACGATCGACGTGCTCCTCCAGCACTGGCGCGAAGCGAAGCGCCTACCGATCACGTTCGACGCGAAGACCGCGCGACAGATCTTGCAGCCGGTCGCGCTGTGGCTGCACGACGAGGAGGGGCGTACACAGGGTGGCGAGGACGAGCTCTGCGCGATCCTCGAGCCGGCGATGCGCGAGGCGGGCTGGCGCGAGCTGACGCCACGCGCGTTCCTCGCGACGGTGCGCGACGAGAGCGGGCTGCTCACGGGCTGGAGCGCTGAGCGCTACGGCTTCATGCACCTCGGCTTCCAGGAGTATCTCGCGGCGCAAGCGCTGTACCAGCGCGTCCTGAGCCGGGCGGGCGACGCGGAGGGGTTCCAGAGCGAGGTCGACGCGGTCGCACGGCGCTTCGGACCGAGCTGGTGGGCGGAGGTCATGCGGCTCGTGTTCGCGATCGATGAGCGCGGCGTGCTGTTCGCGCCGTTGTTCCGCGCAGTGCTGAGGCTACCGGGTCTCGCCGAGCACGCCGATCTCGCGCGGCAGTGTGCGGGCGACGCGCGGCGCTTCGACGAGACGCCCTTCCGCGAGCTGCTCCGGCTTCCGGCGGACGGCGGGCACTGGGCGAATCGCGTCGTGGCCGCAGACTTGCTCTTGTCGCGCGGCCCAGTCAAGAAGTCGGCGGAAGACGTCGAGCCAGCGCTTGGACTGCTCGAGCGGCCGTGGGGCAAGCAGCGATTCTTCCACGAGGAGCAGTTCGCCGCTCTCCGCGTCGTGCAGAAGCTGGATCGCGTCGCGGCACAGAATGCAGCGGAACGACTGAGGGATCATCCGCACCAAGTTGTGTGCGCGATGGCATCTGCACTCGCACGACCGACGCTCGAGGCCGAAATCATCGATGGGGTTGTCACCGTGCGTCCCAAGACGAGAGACGCTCACAGCCAACACAACAAGATCGTAGACGATCGCTCCGGCTGCGAGCTCGTCCTGATTCCAGGCGGCCGTTTCCTGATGGGCTCGCCCGAAGGCGAAGAGGTCCGTCACGAGGACGAGGGGCCGCAGCACGAGGTGAATGTCGAGCCGTTCTTCCTGGCGGTCCACCCCGTAACGAACGAGCAGTACGCGCGCTTCTTGAAGGCGAATCCGAAAGTCGAGCATCCCGACTACTGGGCCGATCGCTCGCTCAACCAGCCTCGGCAGCCGGTCGTCGGCGTGAGCTGGCACGACGCGGTCCGTTACTGCAAGTGGGCGGGGTTCGAGCTGCCGACTGAAGCACAGTGGGAGTACGCCTGCCGGGCAGGCACGACGACGAGGTTCTGGTCCGGCGACACGGACGATGATCTCGCCGGCGTCGGCTGGTTCGAGCGGAACTCGGAGCACAAGCTCCAGCCGGTGGGCCTCAAGCCGGCCAATCCCTGGGGCCTGTTCGACATGCACGGGAACGTGTGGGAGTGGGTGAAGGACTGCCGGTCGGGCAACTACACCGAGTCGCGATCGGCGCACCCTGGCGCATTCGAGCCGGCGGATGCCGGCTCGCGCGAACGCGTGGTCCGCGGCGGGGGCTACTTCCTCGTGGCGCAGTTCGCGCGCTCGGCGTCCCGCCGCTTCGCGCCCCCCGGGATCCGCTCCCCCGCCCTCGGCTTCCGCCCCGTGCGCCCTGTCCCCTGAGCCGCTTGGCATTCACCCGAGCGAAGCCAACGCCGAAGCGTCACTCCGAGCGCAGCGGCGCCGCCCGCGCCGAGCGCAGCCAGCCGGGCGGAAGCCGCGTTCGTCGCAGCACACGGATTGCGACCGAGGGGCCTGCGCCGCGGCGGGCCTCGCCTTCGGCTTGGCCGGCGAAGAGCTCTCGCCGCTGCGCGGGCGAGGCTCTTCGCGCAGAGGCAAGCGGCAAAGGAGCAAAGGAGTCTCAGGAGAGAGAGCGCGCGGGGCGGAAGCCGAGGACGACGAGGCGGAGCTCGGGGTGCGCGAAGCGGAACGCCGAGCGCGCGGAACGCGCCTCGAGGAAGTAGCACCCGCCGCGGGACACGCGGGAGCGCGAGCCGTTAGGCCACTCGACCTCGCACCACTCACAAACGTTGCCGTGCACGTCGAACAAACCCCACGGGTTCGCCGGTCGCTCCGCGACGGGGTGCAGGCGCCCGCCGGAGTTCTCGTCGAACCAACCGACGCGCGCGAGATCCGACTTCTCGTTCCCCGACCAGTACTCGCTCGCGGTCCCTGCTCGGCAGGCGTGCTCCCACTCCGCGTCGGTCGGCAGCCGCAAACCGTAGTGCTCGCAATACGCGCGAGCGCCGTTCCACGAGATGCCCACGACCGGCTGGCGCGGGTGCGCGAACGCCGCGTCGTCGCAGTACGCGGGCACCTCGGCGTCGGGGCGCTCGCGCAAGTAGCACGCGTACTGCTCGTTCGTCACCGGCCAGCGCGCGAGCTCGAACGCCGCGATGCCTTCGCCTTCCGGGATGCGCACGAGCTCGACTCCCGAGCGCGCGTCGACGCGGCTGCGGACCTCGTCCAGCTCGACACGGTAACGTGCGCTCAGCTCCCAGAGCAGGTGCTTGCGCAAGTCACCAACCCGCCCGCGCACTTCGACGGCCGCCACGCGCTCCGCGGCGAGCACCGCCGCGAGCTGGCAGCGCCAGAACGCCTCGTCCTTGCCCGGCGGCTCGTCGATCAGCGCCAGGAGCGGCGCCACCGGCAGATCCCCCGCCTCGATCTCGATCCAGTCGAGCCAGTCGGTGTCGACGCCGAACGCCGGCACGCGGACCGCGCGCTCGAGATAGCGCTCGATCATCGCCGGCGTCGCGAGCGCGGCGAAGAGCATCGTCACCTCGCGCCACCAGCTC
>CAZGTQ010000024.1:0-23976 GCA_964528575.1 uncultured Planctomycetaceae bacterium
GGCGTGCCGCAGGACTCACAGACCTCGACCTGCATCGCTGCGGACTCCACCTCGAGCAGCTCGACCGCGTTGATCAGCCGCGTGCCATCGGCGTGGATCGCCGTCGCGTGGAACGCGCCCTGCCCGGACGAGGAGAAGTCCAGCTCACGACTCACGGCCTCGAATTCGGAGACGATCCACATCACGGGTGCGGCGTGATCGCGATGATCGTGATCTCGCCCTGCGCAGGTCCGTAGCACCAGAAGAGGCGGTAGGCACCTGGAGTCGGGTTCTGGACGTACGCCTCGAAGACCCTCGCGCCCTTCTCGTACGGGTGATCGATCGACGTGAACTCGTGCGTCTGCAGTCCGGGGTGCCGAGGGTCCTCGAGGAGGAGGCGGACGCACTTCTCCACCTGCTTGAAGAGCCCCTCCGCCTTCGACTTCCTCTTCCCTCGTCCCGTGCGGTTTCGCGCCGCCCTCACGGCTGCCGCCTGAAGTTCCTCGAACGTCGCCGTGGCCTCCCCGGTCCACCGCGCTCGGAACGGCATCGTCAGTCGGCTCCGAGATCCTCAGCGACTCGGCTCGCCTCCGCGTGGTCCGGCCCGTCCGAGAGCTCGCCCGCCGCCGCCTGCTTCAGCCCGCGCCGGACCGCCTCCAATGCGCGCGGATTCTCGTAGAGCCATGCCTCGCGCTCGGGAATCACGCGAGCGACCTGGAGCACGATCTCGTCGCCCCGGTCCTCCACGATCAGGGTCTTGTTCGCGTAGGCCTCGCCCAGCGTGAGCCGGCCCTTGGAGTCGGTCTTCTTGGTGATCCGTCCAGCCATGCTCGAAGTATCGGCCCGTCGGCCACATTGGGCCAGTGGAAAAGTGGGCAATATCCACTTTCCCCGCTAGGTTTCCTCCCCCGGCCACACGAGCAGGTGCTCCGGGTCGAGCCGCGGGTGCACCGTGTCGCCCGGCCGGAGGGCGGCCCCGCGCGGCGCGAGCAGGTGCCAGCGTTCCCCCGCCCAGCGGACCACCAGCACGAGCGCATGGCCCGCGTTCTCGACGACCTCGATCGTCGCGGGGCTCGCGCCGCCCGCGAGCGCGACGTGCTCGGGGCGAATGCCGAGCGTCGCGCGCAACGGCGCGTCCGGGCGCGCGTCCGCGAGGCGCGTGCCGTCCTCGGCGAGCCACGCTCCCGCTTCGCACCGCGCGGCGAGCACGTTGATCGGCGGCTGGCCGAGCTGGCGCGCGGCCCACGCCGAGACGGGGCGCGCGTAGACCTCGCGCGCGGGACCCGACTGCACCACGCGGCCCTCGCGCAAGAGCACGATGCGATCCGCGATCGAGAGCGCCTCCGCCTGGTCGTGCGTCACGTAGATCATCGGCGTGCCGAGGTCGCGCGACAGCCGCGCGAGCTCCGCGCGCAGGCGCTCGCGCAGCTTCGCGTCGAGGTTGGAGAGCGGCTCGTCGAACAGGAACAGGCGCGGTCGGCGCACGATCGCGCGGCCGATCGCTACGCGCTGCATCTCGCCGCCTGACAGGCGGCGCGAGTCGCGCTCGAGCAGGGGCACGATCGACAGCAGCTCGGCGGCCCAGCGGACGCGCTCGGCGATCTCGCTCGCCGACAGGCCGCGGCCGGGCGCGCGCAGCGGGAACTCGAGGTTGCGCCGCACCGTCCAGTCCGGATAGAGCGAGAAGTTCTGGAACACGATCGCGACGTCGCGCGCCGCGGGCGGCCACGCGGTCACGTCCTCGCCGCCGAGACGCACCACGCCCGCGTCGGGCGCTTCGAGGCCCGCGACCGTGCGCAACAGCGTCGTCTTGCCCGCGCCGGTCGGGCCGAGCACGACGACGCGCTCCGCGTCCCCCACCTCGAGATCGACGCCCGCGAGCGCCGTCGTGCGCCGCCCGAAGCGCTTCTCGACGCCGCTCAGCTCGACGAACGCCACGCGATCCTCCTCTCGGTGCGCGCGTCGAACAGGCTCGCGTGCGCGAGGTCGAGCGCGAGCGGCACCTCGGTGCCGGCCGCGTGCTCCGCGTCCGGCCGCTCGCGAGCGACGACGGTTCCCGCGGCCGTCTCGACGTGGAGCGAGCGGTGCGAGCCGAGGTACTCGTCGACGACGACGCGGCCGCGCAACGCGCCGCGCGGGTCGACGCGCACGTGCTCGGGGCGCAGACCGAGCACCGCGGCGCCCGCGGCCTCGGCCGGAGCGCGCGGCAGCTCGAGCGCGACGCCGCCGGCGCGGAACGTGGTCCCGCTCAGCTCGCCCTCGACGAGATTCATGCCCGGGCTGCCGACGAAGCGCGCGACGAACAGCGACGCGGGCTCGTCGTACAGCTCCGCGGGCGTGCCGTGCTGCTCGACGACGCCGCCCTGCATCACGACGATGCGGTCGGCGAGCCGCATCGCCTCGTCCTGGTCGTGCGTGACGTACACCGTCGTCACGCGTTGCGCGAGCTGCTGCGCGCGGATCTGCTCGCCCATCTCGAGCCGCCGATCCGTGTCGAGCGTGCCGAGCGGCTCGTCCATCAGGTACACCGCCGGCTTGCGCACCATCGCCCGAGCGAGCGCGACGCGCTGCTGGTCGCCTCCGGGCAAGCCGCGCGGCTCGCGGTCGAGCAACGGCTCGAGCCCGAGGCGCGCGGCGACGTCCGCGACGCGCCGCTCTCGTTCGGCGCGCGGCACGCCCGCGCACTCGAGCGGGAACGCGACGTTGCGTCGCACCGACAGGTGCGGGTAGAGCGCGTAGAACTGGAACACGAAGCCGACGTCGCGCTCCGAAGGACGCAGGCGCGTGACGTCGCGGCCGTCGAGGACGATGCGGCCCGCGCTCGGCAGCTCGAGGCCCGCGATCATGCGCAGGGTCGTCGTCTTCCCGCAGCCGGACGGGCCGAGCAGCACGACGAGCTCGCCGCGCTCGAACGCGAGGTCGACGCCGCGCACCGCGCGCGTGCCGTCGGGAAACGTCTTCTCGAGCCCCTCGAGCGCGAGCCAGCTCACGCGCTCCTCCGCGGCAGGTGCGCGGCGACGATCTGCAGGACCGTGCTCGCGAGGACGACGAAGAAGCCTGCGCGGAAGCCGCCCGCCCAGAACGGCTGCAAGAGGAGCGCGAGGCCGAGCGCGATGCCCGCGAGCGAAAGTCGATCGAGTGACGCGCTCACTGCTTGATCGTCCCGAACGTGATGCCGCGCAAGAGGTGCCGGCGCACGAGCACCGTGAAGAGCGTGATCGGCGCGACGAAGATCAGCGCGCCGGCGGCGACCTGCGGCCACGGCATGCCGTCGATGCTGCCCTGCAGGCCGGCGAAGTACGCGGGGACGGTGATCGCGCCGGACGCGTTGAGCGTCATCGCGAAGCCGTACTCGTTCCACGCGCTGATCAGGCAGAACACGGCGGTCACCGCCATGCCGGTGCGCGCCTGCGGCACGACGATGCGCAGGAACGCCGTCGTGCGCGAGTAGCCGTCGACGAACGCGGCTTCCTCGTACGCGCGCGGAACCTCGTCGAGGAAGCCCTTCATCAACCAGACGGAGAGCGAGAGGTTGAACGCCGTGTAGAGCAGGATCAGCCCGAGGTGCGTGCCCTGGAGCTCGAGCTGGCGGTACATGAGCAGCACCGGCACGACGACCGCGAGCGGCGGCATGAAGCGCGTCGAGAGGATGAAGAACAGCCAGTCCTTCGAGCCGGGAATGCGGAAGCGGCTGAAGCCGTACGCGCACGCCGTGCCGAGCAGGACCGACGCGATCGTGCTGAACAGGCCGATGATCAAGCTGTTCGCGAGGTGGCTCCAGAAGCTCGCCGCCGCTCCGGCGTGCACTTCGCTCAGCTCGCCGTACGCCGACAGCGTCGCGGGGAACAGGAGCGAGCCGCGCTCGGTCTGGTCGACGAACGGGACCGGCACGGCGCGCATCGCGGGGCTGATCGCGTCCTCGCGCTCCTTCAACGACGAGATCCCGAGCCACGCGAGCGGCAGGAGCGCGACGAACGAGTACGCCGCGAGCACGAGCAGCCGCAGCACCTTCACGCGCGCTCTCCCTGCATCCGGTCGAGGTAGCGCGTGAAGATCGTCGCGACCGCGATCACGACGACGAGCACGAGACACGCGTACGCGCTCCCGAGCCCGACCTTCCCGTCGCGAAACACGACCTGATAGAGCAGTGTCGACAGCGTCTGCGTCGACGGGTCGTTCGGCCCGGTGACGGCCATGACGAGGTCGAACTGCTTGAGTGCGTCGGTCGCGCGCAGGAGCACCGCGAGGCCGAGCAGCGGCGCCGTCATCGGCAGCGTGATGCGGCGGAAGACGGTCCAGCGGCTCGCGCGATCGATCTCGGCGGCCTCGTAGACCGACGGCGGGATCGCGCCGAGCCCGGCGAGCGCGATCAGCATCATGAACGGCGTCCACATCCAGACGTCGATCAGGACGATCGAGAGGAGCTTCAGGTCGCCGTCGGTCGTCCACTGCGGCTGCGGCAGGCCGAACGCGCCGAGCACCTGGTTCAGGATGCCGTAGTTGCCGTTCAGGATCAGGTTCCAGAAGAGCCCCATCACCGCCGGCGAGAGCATCATCGGCACGAGCAGCGCCGTCAGCAGCACGCCCTTGCCGCGGAAGTCGCGCTGCAGCGCGAGCGCGACGGAGAAGCCCAGCGCGAGCTCCGCTCCGACGGCCGCGAAGACGAACAGCGCCGTGCGGCGCACCGACGCCGCGAACTCGGGATCGGAGAACACGCGCGCGTAGTTCGCGCCGCCGCGCCAGTCGCGCTCGCCCCCGAGCAGCCGGGCGTCGGTGAACCCGAGCACGACGTTGTAGAGCAGCGGAAAGACGTTGAACGCGATCAGGAAGACGAGCGTCGGCCCGACGAAGCCGAGCGCGAGGAGGCGGCTCTTGCCGTGCATGCGCGCGCCGGCTCTCAGTCGAGCAGGCCGTTCTCGCGCAGGATCCGCTCCTTCTCGACCGCGAGCTTCGACAGCGCCTCCTGCGTGTCCATCTCGCCGTCGACCGCCATGCCGACGTAGCGCTGCGTCTCCTTGAGCAGCTCGTTGTAGACGGGCACGTTCCAGAAGTCGCGCATCTGGTCGATCGAGTCCGCGAACGGCGCGTTGTACGGCGTCTTCGCCCGGAACTCCGCGCTGCGCAGGATCTCGGTGTTCGCGGTGAAGCCGGCCGGCTTCTCGATCCACTTCTCCTGGGTCTCGCGCTGCAGGAACCACGCGATGAACTCCTTCGCGCGCTCCTGCCGCTCGGGCGAGATCTTGGTCGAGATCGACAGCCCCTGCCCGCCGAGGCTCGGGATGCGACGGCCGTCCTTGCCGGGCACGACCGCGAAGCCGACGTCGTCGCCGAACTGCGCGTGGATGCCGGGGAAGAACGCGAAGTAGTTGAGCAGCATCGCCGTCGACTCGTTCGCGAACGCCTCGAGCACTTGGCCGTAGTCGAGGTTCTCCGCTCCGTTCGGCCCGAGCGCGAGCAGCTCGCGGTAGAACGCGACCGCCTGTGCAGTCTCGGGCGTGTCGAGGTGACCGACGACGTCGAAGCCGTCCTCGGCGTGCCACGCGCCTCCGAACGACCACAGCACGTTCTGGAAGCCCATCGTCAGCCCGTCGTACGCGCGCCCCGACGGCAGCACGCAGCCGTAACGCTTGTCGTCGGGCCGCTGGAAGAACGCCGCGACGTCGCGGAACTCGCTCCACGTCGCCGGCACAGCCAGCTCGCGGCCGTAGCGGTCGCGGAACGCCGCGCGCTCGGCCTCGTCCTCGAACCAGTCCTTGCGGTAAGCGAGTCCCACGGCGTCGGTCTCGCACGGCGCGGCGTACCAGCGCCCGCTACCGCTGGGGTACTCGCACAGGTAGCGCGCCGCGCGCGGGTGGACCGAGTCGAGGTCGATCACCGTCGGCAGCCAATCGGTGAGCTCGACGTAGAGCCCGTTCGTCGCGCCGCGTCCGATCCACTGGCTGTCGCCGATCACGATGTCGAACTCGGTCGTCGCGTCGCCGAACTCGAGGAACACCTTGTCCTGGTACGACGTCAGCGGGATCTGGCGCACCGTCACCGGGATGCCCGTCTCGGCCGCGAACTCGTCGCCGAGCTCCTGCAGCCCTTTCGCGGGGTCCCACTGGAACCACCAGACGACGAGGCCCGAGTCGGCCGCTCCGCTCTCGCTCTTCGAGCAGGCGAGCAGCGGCGCCAGGAGCGTGAGGGCGAGCAGCGTACGTGCGTTCATGATCGAGTCGTCTGGGGGGTGTGAGCGCGGATCAGCTCGACCAGCCGGTGCGCGGCGGCTTCGGCGAACGCGGCGTCGTTGACGTGCAGGTCGAGCGCGTGGATCGGGACGCCGCTCGCGCTCTCGCGCAGCGCGGCGAGCAGGCGCTCGCGCGCCTGGGGATCGTCGAACGGTTGGCCCGCGCGATCGATCGCGGACACGCCGCGCAGGGGGAAGAGCACCTCCGCCGGCCCGCGCGCCTCGGCGAGCTTGCGCCCGATCTCGGCGCCGAGCGCGGCGCACTCGTCGGCGGTCGTGCGCATCAGCGTGACGTGCGCGTTGTGATGGTGGAACGTGCGGCCGGCGTAGCGCGGCGGAACGGTGTCGGGCGCGTGGAAGTTGACCATGTCGAGCGCGCCGACGGAGACGACTTGCGGGATGCCCGCACGACCGGCGGCGGTGAGCCGCTCGGGGCCGGCCGAGAGCACGCCGCCCGCGAGCTCGTCCGCGAGCTCGGTCGTCGTGACGTCGAGCACGCCTGCGAGCAGCCCGTCGGCGGCGAGCGACTCGAGCGTGCGGCCGCCGCTCCCGGTCGCGTGGAAGACGAGCACCTCGTAGCCCTGCTCCTCGAGCACCTCGCGCGCGCGCTCGATGCACGGCGTCGTCACGCCGAACATCGTCGCGGCGACGAGCGGGCGATCGCTCTCGCTCGCGGCCGGCGCGGCTCCGAGCGCCATCCCGGCCATCGCCTGCGCCGCGCGCGTCAGCACGGCGCGGCTGATCCGGTTGAGCCCGAGGATGTCGACCACCGAGCTCATCATGATCACGTCCTTCGAGCCGACGAAGTGGCCGACCGACCCGGACGCGAGCGTGCTGACCATGAGCTTGGGCACGCCGAGCGGGAGCGCGCGCATCGCGGCGGTGCCGATCGTCGTGCCGGCGGAACCGCCGATCGCGAGCACGCCGTCGAGCTCCCCCGCCGCGTGCGCGCGCCGCGCGAGCTCGGCGGCCCCGGCGGCGGCGGCGTCGACGGCGACACCGCGCTCGCCGCGCGCGCGCACGGCTTCGAGCGTGGTCCCGGCGGCCTGGAAGACGCGCTCGCGCGGCACGTCGGGCGCGACCTGGGGCTCGCCGACGCAGCCGGTGTCGACCAGCCGCACGCGCGCGCCCGCCGCGACGAGCGCGTCGCGGACGAACGCGGCCTCGTGGCCCTTCGTGTCGAGCGTGGCGAAGAGGAGCACGGGCATCGGCGGGCGGATTGTACGGGGACGAGAGAAACGAGGCGAAAGGGGCGACCGATCGCCGCGCGCGCCGGTCTCCCCCGGGCGGGCGGGCGTCAGGGACGGGAGCGGGCGCGCGGTGAACCACCCCGCCCCTCGCCCGTTCCCCTGCCCGTGCTCGCCGCCGTCCTCGCGCTCGTCCTCGCCGCCGCTGTCCCGCTCCCCGCGCGGCCCGACCTCGAAGCCACGTCGCCCGACGGGCGCTGGCGCGTCACGCTCACGCTCGGCACGTGCTCCGAGCGTCCGCGCAGTCGCGCGCCGCACGACGGCCCGCACGCGAGCGCGCGCCTGCGCCGCCCCGACGGCCGCGAGGTCGCGTTCGAGCTCGCGGCGTTTCCGACGCGGCCCGCCGAGATCCGCCTGCTCGACGGCGGCGACCTCGTCGCGGCGGACCAGGAGCACGCGCTCGGCTACGGCACCGTGCTCGCTCGCTACGACGCCGCGGGGCGCGAGGCGTGGGCGCGCACGCTCGAAGAGCTCCTGTCGGAGCAGCACATCGGCCGCATCGACGTGCGCCGCGCGTCTCGTCCGTGGCGCGGCGAGCGTTGGCTGCGCGGCGTGCGCACCGAGCGCGACGGCGCGCGGACGCTCTCGATCGCGCTCCCCTGGCACGATCGGCTCGAGATCGACGTGGCGACGGGCGCGAGCCGCGTCGTCGTCCTCGACGACTTCGGCGACGACGCGCGGGCGTGGTACGACCGCGGCCGCGCGGCGCTCCGGGCCTTCGTCGTCACGCAGCAGGACCAGGAGCGGGCGCGCCCGTTCTTCGCGCGGGCGGTCGAGGCCGATCCGAGCTTCGTCCCCGCGTGGATCGCGCTCGCGGCCAGCCACGACGGCGTGGACGCGCTCGCGCTCCTGGAGCGGTGCGCGCGCGCGAACCCGATCCGGCCCGGCGAGGACCTGAGCGTGCCGCCCGGCCTCCCGCAGCTCGACCAGCGCCTGCAGGCGGAGGTCCAGCGCGCCGGGCTCCTGCTGCGCCTCGAACGCGCTGCCGACGCGCTCGCGCTGCTCGATCGGCTGCTCGCGCACGACCCGCGCGCGCGGTACGCGCAAGAGGCGCGGATCGAGACGCTCGTCGCGCTCGGCCGCACGGACGCAGCCCTCGAGCAGGCCGAGCGCGCCCACGCCGACCTGCTCCTCACGCTGGAGGGCGCACCGGCGAGCGACGAGCGGCGCGTGCACGCGGCGCGCTCGATCGGACGCCTGCTCGTCGAGCACGGCCTCCACGCCGCGGCGCTCGCGCACTACGAGCGAGCGCGCGGGCTCGCGAGCTACTTCCAAAGCGCGCTCGAGGAGGACGTCGCGCGCGCTCTCGAAGCGCTCGGGAGCATCGACGCCGCGCGCGGGATCGTCGCGCAGCTCGTCGACGCCTACGCCGCGAAGCACGAGCGCGAGCGCGGCGGCCGCTTCGGCGAGCTCGCGCGAACGGAGCTCCAGCGGGCACGCGCGTGGCTCGAGCGGCTCGGACGCGAGTGAAGCGGACGAGCGCCTGCTACGCTCGTGGCGTGAGCGAGCGCAGCTTCACGCTCTTCGTGCTCGGCGCCGCGGCGCTCGCGGCGCTCGCCGCGCTCGCGTGGACGTGGCGCGCGTCTCAGGATCCACGTCCCGAGCCGGTCGTCGCGCCGACGCCTCAGGCTCACCCGAGCGAGCAATCCGCGGCGCCCGAGCGGTCGCGCCCGCCCGACGAAGTGAGCGCGATGTTCCGGTCGCTGCGCGGCATTCTTCGCCACTCTGACGCCTTGCGCGAGACGACGCTCGTCGACCTCGACTTGACGCCGCTGCGCGCCTTCGTGCTCGAGCACGCGCTCACGTCCGAAGAGGTGACCGCGGCCGCGGTGCAAACCGGGTCGTACGAGCTACCGGTCGTCCTGCTCGCGCTCGCGTGGACCGAGGGACCGGTCGATTTCCGCCGGCTCTCCACGTACCTCGACGGCTTCGACGAGCTCGGCGGCCAGGGCTCCCTGCAGAGCCGCTGCGCGCTCGCCCACGCGCTCGTGATCCGCGGCGACCGCGCCGGGGCGAGCGCGCATCTGGCGGAGTTGCTGCTCGGCGTGAGCGACTTCGATCGGTACCGGGGATCGGGCAGGTACGCCGCGTGCATCTTGCTGCGCGGACTGGACGCGGTGAACGAGCACGAGATCCGCGGGCTCGTCCTGCGACTCACCGACCCTGCGAGCGCGACGATGGGGCTGACGAAGGAGGCGTGGGCTCTGGCGGCGTCCGCGCGCAGCGGCCTGCACGCGCTCGACGACGAAGCTTCCCTCCCCGACCTCGAAGCGCTCCTGCGCTCGGGGGGCGAGGACGTCCCCTACAGCCGCTACCTCGCCAGCGACGCGGCCGCCGCGCTCCTCGCGACCGGCACGCCGCTCTCCATGGACGTCGCCGCCTCGCACCTGCGCGCGGGCGGCGAGCCGCGGACCCTCGCCCTACAAGCGCTGACGGGCGCCACGAACGCCGCCGCGGTCGGCGCGCTCTTGCGCCTGCGCGCCGACCTCGCGGGCGACGAGGCCGCGCTCGCGGCGATCGACGCCTGCATCGAGCGCTCGATGCGCACGGTCGATTGGATGCCCGCCGCGGCGGAGAACCGCGCCGCGATGGTGCGTTCGCTGCGCGCCACGCTCGACGCGCTGCCCGCGGGCTGCGACGAGCGGGCGCGCGCCGAGGAGCTGCTCGCCCACAGCGAGTGAAGCGACGCGCGGGCTGCGCGTCAGCCCGACCGCCGTCCGAGGAACGCGACGAGCTCCGCGCGCCGCGCCTCTCCGAGCACGCCGTACGCGACCCATTCGACGATGCCCGCCGCGTCGAGCACGAGCGTGATCGGCACGCTCGTCATCTTCGCCAGCGGCACCTGCAGCGGCTCCGCGAGGTGGTGCACCGGCATCGCGAGGCCCTCGTCGCCGGGAATCGGCGCCGAGCGGTCGAGCTGCACCGCGAGCACGCGCAGCGCGGGCGCGGCCACCTCCGCGGCGATCTCGTTCCAGGTCGGCGCGACGAGCGTGCACGCGTTGCAGCCCGGCGCGAACACGAAGAGCAACGTCCGTTCGGCGCCGCCGTCGAACGCGACCGGGAGCGCGCGACCGTCGGCCGCGAGCAACGCGAGCTCTCCGAACGGATCACCGGGAGCGAAACGCAGCCGCGTGTCCTGCGGCGACGCGGGCTGCTCCTCGGCCGCCGCCGCGGCGTGCGCTCGCTTCAGGCGCCGGTTCTCGAGCGCGAGCACGACGACCTCGATCGCGAGCAGCACACACACCGCCGCGAGGAAGAACGTGAAGCCTCTCCTCCGCTCCATCGAGCGCTCATGCTATCGCGCGGTCGTGGACGCGGGCAGGTTTGACAGGATCGGAGAACCCGAATAGCCTCCGACCTGTGCGCCTCGCCGCGCGGCGAGGCTCCCAGATCGTCCCGAAATCCCATCGGAGGCTCATCGGATGAAAGCGACTCGCAACGGGTTCGGGCTCGCGATGCTCGTCGTCGCCGTCTACGGCGGCGCGGCGATCCTCACTCCCGAAGCCGCGTTCGCGGGTAAGGGCGGCAAGAAGGGTCCGCCGCCGCCCCCGCCCGTCGATTGCCCGTGCGACGAGTTCATCGAGCTCGCGCCCGGCGTGATCTGCGAGCTGGAGGCGTGTGCGGAGCTCGTGCCCGGCGGGTTCGAGTGCCTGTACACGTGCCCGTTCCCGCTCCCGCCTCAGTAGCGGACGCCATTCCCCAGCGACATGCTCGCGTGAAGGAGCGGCCGCCGGCGCCCGAGCCGGCGGCCGCTCTGCGCTCGGCGCCGATCGTTCACGGCAGCTCGAACGCGACGCGCGTCGCGACGCCTGCGACGACCTCGACGCGCTGCTCGGGCGGCGACGGAGCCGACGTTCGCCCGGCGGGCTCGACCGCGACCGTCCAGACGCCGGGCGACAAGCCGTCGAGCGTGACGCCCGCGGCCTGCGCGAACGCGACGCGCGGCTGCGCGCTCTCCTGGCCCGCGCGCGTCGCCCGCACGACGCACAGCGGAGCCAGCCCGCCCCCCGGGCGTGCGACGGCGACCTCGATCGCGCCCGCGCGCTCGAGCGCGAAATCGACGACGCGCACGCCGTTCGGCTCGACGCGCATCGGGCCCTCGGCGCCGCCGCGCACCCATTCTCCCGACGCGCTGACGACGAGCGCAACGCCAGGCTCCACTCCACGCAGCCTGTAGCGCCCGTCGGCGTCCGTGCGAGCCGCCGGCGCTGAGTCCGCGCCGAGCGTGAGGACGTTCGCCGCGTCCGCACCGACGAGCCCGAAGCGCAGAGCGACCGGACGGTCGCCGGCGTCCGGAGCCGGAGAGCTCCGCCGCGCGCGCACGCGAATGCCCGCGAGCGGGGCGCCGACGGAGTCGACGACGCGCCCCTCGACGATCGCGACGTCCAGGTCGACATCGAGCTCGTTGGGGCCGGGCTCGAGCGGATGCTCGAGCTCGACCGGCATGCGCCGCGTCGCGTGCTCGATCGAAAGTGTGTACTCGCCCGGCTCGATCGCGTCGAAGCGGTAGAGCCCGTCCGCGCCCGTGCGCGCGGCGGCGCCGCGACGCCAGCCCGCGAGCAGCCGCTCGGTCGCCGAGCCGGCCGCCGGCTGCAGGCCGAGCGTCGCGCCCTCGAGCGCGACTCCGCCCTCGCTCACGCGCCCGCGCAGCGACGCCGGCGGCCGCGCAACCAGGTCGAGCTCGACCTGGGCGCCCGCCGCGAGCGCGAGCGTGATCCACGCCTCGTCGGCGGCGACCACGCCGCGCGAGGGCCGCACGCGGAACGCGTGCAAGCCGGCCGTCAGGTGCTCGAACGTGGCGACCCCTTCGGCGTCGGTCGCGCGCGCCGCCGAGGACTCTCCGTCCGCGCCGGTGTCCGGCGGCCGGTGCTCGACCCAGCGCCCGGCGAGCGGCGCTCGGTCGCGATCGGACGCGACACGGACGTCGACGCGCCCCCCGCGCGAGACCGCGACCTCGCGCTCGATCGTGCGCCCCGTCGGCGCGAGCGCGTCGACCGCGGCGTACGGCGCGTACGCCGGGTGCGACACCCGCAGGATGCGCGGCCCCGGCAGGCTCGAGATCCGCGCGACGCCCCCTTCGTCGGTCGTCGCGCCGCGCGAGGCCTCCTCGCTCGCGGGTGGGACCGCACGCAGCTCGACGCGCGCTCCCGCGACGGGCGCGCGGCCCGCGGCATCGACGACGCGCACGCGCACGATCGGAACGGGCGCGAGCCGCACGTCCGTGAGCTCGACCTCGGCGCCGCTCGGGATCGAGACGCCCTCGCGCGTCCAATCGCGGTAGCCGAGCGCGCGCACGCTCACCGACGCGCGCTCGCCTGCGCCCTGCGGGCGCAGCCCGCCGATCCGGGCGCTGCCGTCGGCGCGCGCGCGCCATGCGTGCAACCCCAGGCGCACTTCGACGTCGAACGTGGGGATCGGCTCGCCGCTCGCGGCGTCGCTCGCGCGCACGACGAGCACGCTCTGGGGCCAGTAGTCGATGCGCACACCGCGCGCGCCCGCCCACGCGACGACCGGCTCCGAGCGCGCGCGCGCGAGCGGCGCGACCGCCTGGCCGCCCGGCGCCGCGACCGCGCGCAGCAGGAACGCGCGTCCGACCGCCAGCCCGCGCAGCTCGAAGGAACCGTCGCCGGCGACCGCGGCGGAGCGCACGAGAGGCACGCGCTCCGTCGCTTCCGCGCCCTTCGGCGTCGCCTCGACACGCAGCGCTCCGCGCTCGGACGCGGGCACGCCGGCCACGACACCCTCGATCGTGTCGCCGGGCTCGAGCCGCACGACGAGCCCGTCGACGCGCGCGCCCGGCGCGGGCGCGACGCCGGCGACCTCGAGGACCGGATGGGCCTCGCTTTCGACGCGCAGGGTCCACGGTCCGGCGGCGAGCTCGTCGACGACGAAACTCCCGTCGTCCCGCGTCGTCGCGATGGCGCGCTCGACGAGAGCGGGCAGGAGCGCCCGATGGAGCGCGAGGCCCGGCTCGACGCGCACGAGACGCGCGCCGGCGACCCCGCGGCCGAGCGGGTCGACGACGACGCCCGTCAACACCACGCCGCGCTCGAGCACGAGCGTGCCGAGGTCGTGCTCGTCGCGGTCGGGCAGGGGGAGCGCGTCCTCGTCGCGCGGCGCGAAGCCGGGCGCGCGCAGCGCCAGCCGTAGCGGCCCCGGCGCGGGCCCGCGCAGAACAAAGCGACCGGCGCCGCCGGTCGTGCTCTCCCACACCGGGAGCGCGACGCCGGACGCGTCGAGCGGAAAGCCCGGTCGGTCGGACGCGAGCACGCGCGCTCCGGCGACCGGCTCGCCCGCGTCGTCGACGACGCGCCCGCGCACGAGCGGTGCGCGCGCCGCAGCGGCCTCGCCCTCGGGCTTGTCGGCCGTGAGCCAGTCGAGGGCCGCGCTCTCGATCGCACGGCGCTCGGCGGGCTGCGGTTGCGCGTCCGGGGCGGGAGCGCGCACTTCGCGCACGTTCGGCGCTCCGCCAGCCGCCCCGACCGGCGCGACGCGCGGCGCGTCGAAGATCCGCAACGCGAAGAGCGCCACGAGTGCGGCGAGCGTCAGGGCTGCGAGTGCGAGTGCGGCTCTCATCTCTCGTCCGCCGATCAGGATAGAGCGCCCGCGCCCCGCCGCTACCTGCGCCTCGATCGAAAGGCCGCGGTCGCGGTCGTGACGTGCATCGCCCGCTCGCCGCGCTCCGTCGACTGGTTGCCGCACGCCGCCGCGCAGCGGGACGCGATGGTGCGCTCGCTGCGCGCTGCGCGCGGCGCGCTTCCGGCGGGCTCGACCGAGCGCGCGCGGGCGCGAGGCTCCTCGCGGAGCACGAAGGCCGCGAGCGCCCGTAGAATCGGCGCCCATGCGCGCCCCCCTCTGCCGCGTCGCGGCGCTCGCCCTCTTCGTCCTCGTTCCGGCCCACTGCTACGCGACCGCCGCCGCTCAGGACGCGGATGCGTTGCGCGTGTTCCTGCGCGCGGGGCCCAAGACGCACGGGCCGGGCGAGCACGACCATCCGCGCTTCCTCGACGAGTGGACGAGGCTCCTGCGCGCGCGCGGCGCGGTCGCGCACGGCGCGCAGCGATTCCCGAGCGCCGACGAGCTCGCGCAGACCGACGTGATCGTCTTCTACGCCGCCGAGGGGGCTTCGATCCGCGGCGACGAGCGCGCGCGGCTCGACGCGTTCCTCGCGCGCGGCGGCGGGCTCGTCGTGCTGCACGACGCCGTGTGCGGCGACGACCCGCGCTGGTTCGAGACGGTCGCCGGCGGAGCGTGGGAGCACGGCCGCTCGCAATGGCACACCGGCGAGATCGGGCTCTACTTCACGCACGAGGACCATCCGATCACGCGCGGCGTGGCGAACTTCGACCTGACGGACGAGATCTACCACGAGCTGCATCTCGCGCCCGAGGCGCGCGTGCTCGCGAATTCGTTCCACACGCCGTTCGACGTGACGCCCCAGATGTGGACGTACGAGAAAAGCGACTACCGCGCGTTCGTCAGCCTCCAGGGCCATTACCACGACACGTTCTCGCATCCCGCGTGGCGCGCGCTCGTCCTGCGCGGCATCGCGTGGGCCGCGAAGCGCGACGTCGACCTGCTCGTCACGCCCGACGAAGTCGCGGGCCTGCGCTATCCGCCCGGCGGGCCGACGGCGCCCGAGCGCGCGGCCGAGTCGTTCGAGCTGCACCCCGACTTCGAAGCGTCGCTCGTCGCCGCCGAGCCGCTCGTCGTCAACCCGATCTCGCTCGACTGGGACGCGGACGGGCGCATGTGGGTCGCGCTCACGCCCGGCTATCCGCACAAGGAGCAGCACAGCGGCATCCCCGCGCACGACGAGATCGCGATCCTGCGCGACGAGGACGGCGACGGGCGCATGGACGCGAAGACCGTGTTCCACCGCGGGCTCGACCTCGTGACGAGCCTCGTCCACCACGCGGACGGCGTGATCGTGAGCGCGGCGCCGGACATCCTGTGGCTGCGCGACACCGACGGCGACGACGCGTGCGATACGGTCGAGACGCTGTACACGGGCTTCGGTTGGTTCGACACGCACGCGGTCGTCAGCAACATGCGCCAGGGCCTCGACGGCTGGATCTACGCGACGCAGGGCTACAGCGGAAACGAATCGCGCGACGTGCGCGGCAAAGAGCGTTTCGGTCACGTTCCGGGCGGCCTCTTGCGCTTCCGGCCCGACGGCAGCGCGATCGAGACGATCTCGTCGTACGGCTCGAACACGTGGGGGCTCGACTTCGCGGAGGACGAGGAGCTGTTCTTCACGATGGCGAACGGCGCACACCTGCGGCACGTCGTCGTGCCCGAAGACGCGCTCACGAGCCGCGTGAACCGCGCGACGAGCTTCGCCACGATCGTCGACCACGACGAGCTCTTCCCCGCCGTCCACCACGCGCGCGACGTCTACCGCCAGATCGATTTCGTCGGCGGCTTCACCGCCGCGTCCGGCTGCCTCGTCTACTCAGGCGGCGCGTGGCCCGACGCGTTCCGCGGCAACCACTTCGTGTGCGAGCCGACGGTCAACCTCGTCCACCGCGACGTGCTGCGGCGCGAGGGAGCCACGTTCCGCGCGTCGAAGCCGCGGGACGCCGAGTTCCTCGCGTCGCGCGACCTGTGGTTCCGGCCGGTGCACCTGCGCACGGGCCCCGACGGCGCGCTCTACGTGCTCGACTTCTACAACCAGGCCGTCGTGCACAACGATACGCGCGGCCCCGAGCACGGCCCGACGAACGCCGCCGTCCGCGCGGACCGCGACCGCATGCACGGGCGCATCTGGCGCATCGACCACCGCGCGAGCGACGGCCACGCGCTCGCGCCGCTCGGCGGGGCGCCCGCGGGGACGCTCGTCTCGATGCTCGAGCACCCGAACGCGTGGCAGCGCTCGAGCGCCGCGCGCCTCTTGCGCGAGAGCGCGCGCGCCGACGACTTCGACGCGACGGCGGCGCTCGCCGGGCTCGCGCGCGACTCTGCGCTGCCAGCCGCGCGCATCGCGGCGCTGTGGACGCTGCACGAGACGCCCGCGGCGCGCTACGACGTCGCGGCGCGCGTCGCGCTGCTCGCGGTCGCGCTCGCCGACCAGGACGCCGGCGTGCGACGCAACGCCGCGCGCATCGCGGGGCTCACGCAACACCGCGGCGCGCTGAGCGAGCAGTTGATCGCGCTCGCGGTCGCGCCCGGCGGCGACGCGCGCGTGCGGCTCGCAGCGCTGCGCGCGCTGCACCCGGTCGCCGACGCGAACGCCTCGAACCTCATCGCACGGTCGTGGAGCGGCTACGACGACGACTGGACCCGCTCGGTCGCGCTCGCCACCATGGCCGCCCAGCCGCTGCCCGCGCTCGCGAGCGCGGTCAGCGCGAACGACGCGGAGCTGTGCGCGCACCTCGCGACGGCGCTCGCGCGCTCGCGCCCGTCGCTCGCCGCGGGCGCGGTCGAGCTCGTCGCGACGCTGAGCGCCGAGCCGGACGTCGCGGCGAGCTTCCTCTCGACGCTCGCGCGCGAGCTGCGGCCACTCGACCAGCCGAGCCCGACGCCCGAGCTCGTCGCGGCGCTCGACCGGCTGCTCGCGCACGAGTCGGCCGCCGTCGCGATCGCCGCGCTGCCGCTCGCCGCGCGCTGGCGTGCCGAGGACGCGCTCGCGGAGCGCGTCGCCGAGCTGTCGTCGCGCCTCGCGCGCCTCGCGGCCGCGCCCGACGCGGAGCCGTCCGAGCGCCTGCGCGCCGTGCGCGCGCTGCTCGCCGCGGGCGCCGACGCGCCGCTCGACGGGGCCGCCGCGCTCCTGTCGCCGCTCTACCCCATCGGAACGCAGCTCGCGGTGATCGAAGCGCTCGCCGAGAGCGAGCACCCGCGCGCGGGCGCCGTGCTCGCCGACGCATTCGCGCGCCTCGCTCCGGCCGGGCGCGACGCGGCGTTCGAGGCGCTCGTGCGCCGGCCCGAGCGCGCCGCCGAGCTGATCGAGCGCATCGAGGACGGCGACGTGCGCCTCGTCGACCTGGGACCGCACCGCGCACACCGGCTCGGCCACCACCCGGACCGCGCGACGGCCGAGTACGCGCGCGAAGTGCTCGCGCCGCTGCGCCCCGACACGGGCACGACCGACGAGCTGATCGAAACGCTCCTCCCGCTCGTCGAGGCGCCGGGCGACCCGGAGCGCGGGCGCGCGCTGTTCGCGCAGCAATGCGGCACGTGCCACGCGGTCGGCGGCGAGGGCGGCGACGTCGGGCCCGAGCTGACCGGCATGGGCGCGCACGGCCGCGCGGCGCTGCTCCCGTTCCTCGTCGATCCGAACCGCGAGGTCGACCCGGCGTACCTCGAATACGTCGCCGAGACCGCGAGCGGCGAGCTGTTCGCCGGCGTGCTCGTGCGCGAGACGAAGGGCGCGATCGTGTTGCGCAGCACGGCCGGCGAGCGCGAGATCCGTCGCGACGAGCTCGTCGAGCTCGCTTCGACCGGACGCTCGCCGATGCCGACCGGCTTCGGGGAGCTCGGCGCAGACGTCCTGCGCGACATCCTCGCGTACCTCGAGGTCGGCGCGGAGGGGTTGCGCGTGCTCGACCTCGCGTCGGTCGCGACGGCGACGACCGAGCGCAGCCTCTACGGCCCCGACCGCGACGAGACGCGCTACCGCTTCCGGCGCTTCGGAATCCTCGACGCCGGCGGAACGCCGTTCGAGCTGCCCGACCCGGCGCGCGCGCGCGGCGGCAAGAACGTGCTCGTGCTGAACGGCGGGCCGAACGCCGATTGGCCGAGCCGCACCGACCTGCCGAAGTCGGTCGACGTGCAGGTCGGGCTCGTCGTCGAGCGCGTGCACGTGCTCGGCGGCGTCGCGGGCTGGGGCCATCCGTGGGGCAGCGTGCGCGACCAGCCGGCGCTGCGCTGGACGTGGAACTATTCGGACGGCGAGCGCGAGGAAGTCGTGCTCTACGACGGCCGCGAGTTCGCCGATTGGATCGGGCGCTACGACGTGCCGGGCTCGGAGCACGTGCCCGGCCTGCTCGAGGACGGCAGCTACGGACAGGTGCGCCGGTTCGCGCTCGCGCCCTCGCGCGCCGTCGAGGTCGCGAGCATCACGCTGGCGAGCTGCGCCAACCACCTCGCGCCGACGGTGCTCGCGCTGACGGCGGAGCTGCCCGGCGCGAGGACCGACGGGGCGCGCCACGTGATCGTCGGCGGCGGCTCGAGCCACGACTTCGAGCGCTGGCTGGGCCGCGAGGACGTCGCGACGCTGGAGGCGGCGCTCGACGTGCGCGCGACGTACACGGGCATCGCGGGCGACGTCGCGCGGCTCGTGAGCGGCGCCGACGTCGTCGCGCTCGCGAACAACCAGCCGCTGCCCGCCGAGGCTCGCGCGGCGCTCTTCGAGCACGTCGGATCCGGCGGCGGGCTCGTCGTCGTGCACGCGGCGGCGTGGCACAACTGGGCCGATTGGCCGGAGTACAACGCGCGGCTCGTCGGCGGCGGTGCGCGCAGCCACGAGCGCTACGGGACGTTCCGCGTCGACGTCGAGCGGCCGGAGCATCCGCTGATGGCGGGCGTGCCGGCGTCGTTCGAGGTCGCGGACGAGCTCTACCGTTTCGAGCGCGACGAGCGGGGCGCGCCGATCGAGGTGCTGGCGCGGGGCACGTCGCTCGAGACGGGCGCGAGCTTCCCCGTCGTGTGGACGGTCGACGCGGGCGCGGGGCGGGTCGTCGTGATCACGCTCGGTCACGACGGCGGTGCGCACGAGCACCCCGCGTTCCGTACGCTCTTGGCGAACGCGTTCCGTTGGGCGGACGCGGCGGAAGGGACGAACGGAGGAGAGCGTTGAGCGACAAGACGATCGACAACTCGCGTTCAGGCATCCTGAAGCGCTTCCGCGAGCAGATCGCGCGTGGCGAGCCGATCATCGGCGGCGGCGCGGGCACCGGCATCTCGGCGAAGAGCGAGGAGGCCGGCGGCATCGACCTGATCATCGTCTACAACTCCGGCCGCTACCGCATGGCCGGCCGCGGCTCGACGGCGGGCCTGATGCCGTACGGCAACGCGAACCAGATCGTCAAGGAGATGGCGTACGAGGTGCTCCCGGTCGTGAAGCACACGCCGGTGCTCGCGGGCGTGTGCGGCACCGATCCGTTCATGCTGCCCAAGCTCTTCTTGCGCGAGCTGGCGGAGCTCGGCTTCGCGGGCATCCAGAACTTCCCGACGGTCGGCCTGATCGAGGGACGCATCCGCGCGACGCTCGAGGAGACGGGCATGAGCTACCAGCTCGAGGTCGAGATCACCGCTCTCGCGCACGAGATGGACATGCTCACGACGCCGTACGTGTTCGACACGGACGAAGCGCGCCGGATGACGGACGCGGGCGCGGACATCGTCGTCGCGCACATGGGCTGCACGAGCGGCGGCACGATCGGAGCGCAGAGCGTGAGCCCGCTCGACGAGTGCATCGGCCTGATCCAGGACATCGTCGAGACGTGCAAGTCGATCCGCGACGACGTGATCGTGCTCTGCCACGGCGGCCCGATCGCGATGCCGCCCGACGCCGACTACGTCATGCAGCGCGTCCAGGGCATCGACGGCTTCTACGGCGCGAGCTCGACCGAGCGTTTTCCGACCGAGGTCGCGATCAAGAAGCAGATCGAGGAGTTCAAGGCGCTGCGGCTGCCCGCGCGGCGCTGAGGCGCGAGCGATGTGCGCCGCCGAGTGCCTGCGCTTCGTCTCGACGCCCGACGTCGTCGTCGAGCAGCTCCCGTGGGGCCCGCACGAGTGGCTCGTGCGCCCGCCGCTCACCGCGAGCCGCCATCTGATGCTCGTGCGCGTGACGATGCCGCCGCGCCAGGCGCACCGCTTCCACCGCCATCCGCACTTCGAGGAAGCGCTGTACTACCTCGCGGGCCGCGCCGAGCAGTGGGTCGACGGCGAGCGCCGTGTGCTCGGCCCCGGCGACGTCGCGCACGTGCCGATGGACGCGGTGCACGGCACGTACAACGTGTTCGACGAGCCGTGCGTCTTCCTCGCGCTGCTCGCGAGCCCGGCGTTCCGCGAGCCGATGGTCGTCGACGTGTCGAGCGAGGAGCGCTGGCGCGCGCTCGAGCCGTTCTGAACGGCGACGAGATTCTCCCGAGCGGCGGCTGAATGGACGCGCAGCGTCGCGGGCCTGCGCTGGTGGTGGGTCTTCGTGCTGTTGATCCCGTGCGTCGGCGCGCTTTTCCAGCTCGTCGCCTTCGTCTACCTCGTGCAGCGGTTCGACAAGGGCCTGGGCCACTACCTCGGCGTCGTGCTCCTGCCGTTCGTGTTCCTGCCGATCCTCGGCTTCGGCTCCGCGCAGTACCACCCGCCGTTCGTGCCGCGCGCGCGCCGCCGGCGGACCGCGGCCGGACGGCGTCGCTTGGCGGGATCGGCCGAGCGCGGGCGGGAGCGACGCGAGTAGCGCGCCCCCGCCGACGCCGTTCTCAGCGGATGCCGACGAACGTGGGCGCGCTCACGCTGAACGTCGCGAGCGACGAGAGCTCGAGGCCCTGCACGACGATGCCGAGGCCGACGAGCGCGGGCGACGGCGGGAGCGCGACCGCGAGCGCACCCGCGCCGGATCCGTCGAGGAGGGCCGGCAGGAGCGGCGCGAACGCGTCGAGCGGCAGCACGATCGGGCCCGCGAAGCCCGGTGCGACGAGCGCCGGCCCCTGCGCGAGCGCGAAGAACGTCGCGAACAGCGTGTTCGGCTCGCCGCCGAGCTCCAGGTCGACCGTCCCGCCCGGAGCGACGATCTTCGCGGTCGACTCGAGCGTCGCGAGCGGCAGCGAGAGCGGCGCCCACGCGCCCGGACCGACGACGACCGGTGTCGTGACCGGCCCGTCGCCGTCGGCGCCCGCGCTCGCGACGACGTCGGGCGTCGTCGTGAGCGAAGAGCCGGAGACCAGCGAAATCGCCGGGCCGCCCGCGCCGTACAGGGGCTGACCGGAGAACCCGTCGCCTCCGTCGCCGCCGCGCAGCGCGTTGCCCGCGCCGCCGCGCGCGTACACCTGGCTCGCGCCGAGCGCTTCGATCGCCGCGCCGCCCGCGGTGGCGAGCTGCGGCGTGAAGAAGGGGTTGCTCTGCGTGCCGTCGCCACCCCGGACCTCGCTCCGCGAGACCCGCACGACGGCGTCGATCGCGCGAAGCCCCGCAGCTCCGTCGTTCCCCCCTCCGCCGAAGAAGACGGTCGTCGACCCGCCCTGGAGCACGCACCCGTTCACCCAGACCTGCGAGCTCTGCACGAGCAGCGCCGGCACCGGCGCCGCGGCGTTGCTCCCGACGACGAACGAGCAGCCGTCGAGCGTCACCTGCGAGCAGCCGTCGATGCGCACCATGGCGGCCGGCTGCGCGATGCCCACCGGCGCTCCCGTGCCGGCGACGTCCGAGAGGACGACCGGGCCCACGCAGGCGCTGATCACGGCAGCGATCGGCGGGGTTCCGCCGACCGCGGCCGAGCTGAGCGTCAGACCGGCCACGCGCACCTCCTCGCCGGACCCCAGGCCGGTCACCAAGAGCGGCAGCGGCGTGTCGAACGGGTCGACCGGCACGGCCTGGTAGGACGTCGTCGCGGACCCGGCGCCGAGGATCGTGAGCGGCTTGTCGACGACGATCTCGCCGTAATCGAGGTGCTGCCCCGGCACGAGGAGCACGACGTCGCCCGGCGCCGCGGCGGCGACTGCGTCGCCGAGCTCCAGGTAATCGCCCCCGCCATCGGGATCGACGACGAGCGTGTCGGCCACCGAGGCGGCCGCGAACGAGAGCAAGGCGGGCAGGACGAGAGCAGTGGAAGCACGCATGACTCGATTCCTCCTCAGCGCACGCCGACGAACGTGGGCGCGCTCACGCTGAACGTCGCGAGCGACGAGAGCTCGAGGCCCTGCACGACGATGCCGAGGCCGACCAGCGCGGGCGACGGCGGGAGCGCAACCGCGAGCGCACCCGCGCCGGATCCGTCGAGGAGGACCGGCGCGAGCGGCACGAACGCACCGGGCGGCAGCACGATCGGGCCCGCGAAGCCCGGCGCGACGAGCGCCGGCCCCTGTGCGAGCGCGAAGTACGTCGCGAAGAGCGTGTTCGGCTCGCCGCCGAGCTCCAGGTCGACCGTTCCGCCGGGCGCGACCAGCTTGTCCGCGCTCTCGAGCGTCGCGAGAGCGAACGCGAGCGGCGCCCAGGCCCCGGGACCGTCGACGACCGGCGTCGTGACCGGCCCGTCGCCGTCGGCGCCCGCGTTCGCGACGACATCGGGCGTCGTCGTGAGTAGCGAACCTGCCTCGAGCGTCACCGCTGCGCCGCCCGGACCGTAGACCGGCACGCCGTTGACGCCTTCGCCCCCGGCGCCGCCACGCAGCTCGTTGTCCGTGCCGCCGCGGACGTAGACCTGGGTCGTGCCGCGCGCCGCGATCGCCGCGCCGCCCGCGGTCGCGACCGTGGGCGTGAAGAACAGCGACGGAACCGCGCCGTTGCCGCCGAAGACGCCGCTGCGCGAGACGCGCACGACCGAGTCGATCGCGACGATGCCCGGCGAGCCGTCGAACACGGCCGTGGTGGCGGGCGCCGACGAGCCCGACAACGTGCAGCCGTTGACCCAGACCTGCGAGCTCTCGATCCACAGCCCGGCGGCGGGCGAGCCCTCCGACGTGGAGGTCGACGCGGACCGGCAGCCGTCGAGCGTGACCTGCGCCGAGTTGCGGACCTGGAGCGGCGACGGACCGGTCAGCCCGTTCGAGAAGCCGCCGACGACGACGTCGGACAAGATCACCGGTCCCTGGCAGTCGACGATGACCGCCCCGACCGCGACCTTGCCGCCGAAGAAGGCCGACGTCAGCTTCAGGCCCGCGACGCGGACTTCCTCGCCGGGTCCGAGGCCCGTGACGAGCAGCGGCAGCTTGACCGTCGGGAAGTCGGGAACGGCGTCGTACGTCGTCGTCGCGGAGCCGGCGCCGAGGATGGTGAGCGGCTTGTCGACGACGATCGTCTTCGTGTCGACGTGCTCGCCCGCAGCGATCAGGACGACGTCCCAGGGTGCCGCGGCTGCGACCGCGTCGGCGACCTCGGCGAAGTCCCCGCCGGGACCGACCGTGATGGTGTCGGCGGCGGCGGAAGCGGCGAGGGTGAGGAGAGCGGGGAGAGCGAGAGCCGAGGTCGAGATCATGGAAGCCTTCGGGGAGGGGGGCCCTTCCGGCGCTCCGGCGGACGTGCCGGCCGGAACACGACCGAGGATACCGCAGGGCGCCGGAAGCGCCAACGGATGGGCTCGCAACGCGACGACGCCGAGTGGCGCCCGCACCTCACGAGGAAGCGCGCCGCGCGCGCGGTCGACCCCGGCCGGGCCACGCCCTCACGGGCACGGCACGAAGACCGTCTGCGTGACCGCCGTGACGGGCGCGGCGCCCGCGACGCGGTCGACGACGACCATCTGGCCCGGGCGGCTCTCCGCGAACGAGGTTGCGCAGCCCAGCCCTGGCGCGAGCACCGTCTGCCGCACCTCGAGCCCGCCGCCCGCGAGCGGCACGAGGGCGTCGATCTGCAGCGAGTAGTTGAAGA
>CAZGTQ010000025.1:0-16192 GCA_964528575.1 uncultured Planctomycetaceae bacterium
CTCGATCTCGACCAGGGCGCGCCGAATCCAGGGAAGGAGCCTCTCGAAGTCGCACTCGCCGCGCTCGAGCAAACCGATCAGGAACGAGTGCGCGGCCTCGGCTTCCACGTCGAGCTTCCAGCCGTTGAGTCGCAGGAAGACGTCACAGGAGAAGAACGCGATGCGCTTGTTTCCGTCGACAAACGGGTGGTTCATCATGAGCGACTCGAACAACGCTGCTGCCATCTCTGCGAGATCACGGTAGTAGCCCGTTCGCGGGCGGAACAGCGCGCTCTCGAGCGCGCCCGGGTCGCGGACCCCGGCCGGGCCGCCGAACTCCTCGAGCAGAAGCGCGTGTATCGCGAGCACCTCGTCGAGCGACAGGAATCGGACCTCACTCGGCAAGCCGGCGTCCAAGCTCGCGGTTGTCGGCGATCGAGTCTTCGAGATGGCTCAAGACCTCAGGCCGCAGCCGCCGGCGGCGGACGTAGTCTCGGATCGCCTCGGTCAACATCCCCGAGATGCTCTGATGAGACTCCTCGGAGAGCTTGCGCAACTCCTCCCACACCGAGGACTCGACCTTGGAGCTGATCTTGATGGGCTTGCTCATGACTTGACGTATCAAGATACGTCAAGATCGACCCCGCGAGCCACCCCCTGCGTCCTTTCCCGGGAATCTCAGGGACCCGGCGGCCGCGGCCCCGGCCGGCACCCGCGACCGCACCTCCGCCCACGACCCCAACGAAAGAGGACCGCCGCCCGTTCGGGGCTGCGGTCCTCTCTTGAGCGGTGGTAGCGGGGGCAGGATTCGAACCTGCGACCTCCGGGTTATGAGCCCGACGAGCTGCCAGACTGCTCCACCCCGCGATCCGGCCCCCATTATCGTGCGCGGTCGCGGCGGTTCAACCCTGAGGGGGAACAAAGATCGCGGGGCCGAGGGAGCCGGACGGGAGGAGACCGGCCTTGACAGTTAGCAATTGAGACGCATTCTCATCTGTTCCTCGACCGGCCACGGGTCGCGCGCGACGTGCGCGGGCCCCCGAACCAGATGACCTCCCCCATGCGCACGCACCTCCTCTCGCTCGCAGTTCCGCTCGTGCTCGCGGCGCCGAGCGCCGCTCAAGATCCGTACGTCCGGCCCAAGACGCAGATCGACACGACGACGGTAGGCATCGGGCTGCAGCCGAGCATCTCGAACAGCGACAGCGGCACGACCGCCGTCGTCTACCTCGACGGCGGCAGCGGCGGCACGCAGAACGTCTACGCAGTGATCGGCACGGGCGACGGAACGACGTGGTCCGCGCCCGACCGCGCCGACGACGACACGACCGGCGCGAACAAGCTCACCCAGTTCGACTCGTGCTTCGTCAGCGGCGACGTCGTGTACGCGCTGTGGAAGGACGAGCGCGACGGCTCGACCAACGACGACCTCTACTTCGCCCGACGTCCCGCGGGCGGACCGTTCGATCCCGACGTCCAGATCGACATCGGCCCCGCCACCGGAACCGGCGGCAAGGTCAACGCGTGGCGGCTCGCGGTGAGCCCCGACCCGCTCGGCGACCACGTGTACGTGCTCGCCTCCATCGACACGCCGTCGGACGCGAACGACCGGCTCTACCTGTGCGCGTCGCACGACGGCGGCCAGACGTTCGGGACCGCGGTGCACGTGCCGCAGTCGGCCGGAACGTACTCCGTCGAGAGCACCGCGATCGCCGCCCAGGGCACGACCGTCCACGTCGCATGGGCGGACGACCGCCTCGACGCCGCCCCCGGCGCCACGTCCGCGGAGGACGACGTGTGGTACCAGCGCAGCACGGACGGCGGGGCGACGTTCCTGCCGGCCGACGTCCAGCTCGATTCGTCCGGTCCGCTCGGCGATGCAGCCGCGTCCGCCGTCGCGGGCTTCCGCATCGCGGCGCGCGGCAACCTCGTCGTCGCGGCGTGGCTCGAGGAGCTGAACGACCCGATCGACGAGGAGGTGCGCCTCGCCGTGTCGACCGACGGTGGCACGACCTGGGGCGCCGACTCCGTCGTCGGCGGCTACGACGTCGCGGCCGGCCCCGACGTCGACTCGGTCGACGTGCACATCGCGGAGAACGGCAACGTCTGCGTCGCGTACAACGACAACCGCACCGGCTCGGACGACCGCGTCTACGTCTCGACGTCCACGGACGCCGGCGCGACGTGGAACGAGACCGACGTGTCCGGCGTCGGCGGCGGCAACGCGCCGTTCTTCTCCGGGTCGGGCTCCTACGTCGGTCTCTGCTTCGCCGGCGACGCCGGACCCAGCAACGCGGCGTACGCCGCCGACTCGTCCGACTCCGGCGTCACGTGGCGGACGGGAGTCGAGCTCCAGGACCAGGCGACCGATGCGGACAGCGCCTCCGCCGGCTGGAACGGGCTCTACAAGAACTGGACGCACGCGTGGCTCGCGAACGACTTCAGCACGAACAACGTGTTCGTCGGCGGCTACCGGGCGCAGAGCGTGATCCCCGCCGTCTCCGCGCCCGACGTCAACGGCAACGTCTCCGTCGGCTTCGGCCTCGCCGGCTTCGCGACCGACCCGGTGGGTTTCGTGCTGCTCGCCGCCGCGCCCGGCTCGTTCCCCCTCGCGGCGCTGAACGATCCGCGCGACCTCGGCCTCGCGAACGACGCCTTGCTCCAGTACTCGCTCACGACGTTGTTCTGGGTCGCGGCGCTCCCCGGCGGCTCCGGCACGACCCCGACGCTCGTCACGAACCAGATCGGCTCCGGCTTCGCCTTCTACGCCGCCGCCGCGTCGCTACGCGTCGTGGGCAGCTCGATCGTGATCGGAGAGCTGAGCGACGTCGTCCCGGTGACCGTGCCGTAGCGCGGCGTCCCGCACCGCGCCTGACACGAAACAGGGCCCGGCCGAGCATGCGCTCGGCCGGGCCCTTCGGCCTGCCGCGGCCGTCCGAATCAGAACGAGTCGTCGCGCATGAGGTGGATCGCGACGGACGCGTAGACCTTCTTCCACCGCTCGTTCACGAGCCCGGCCGTCGCGTCGAGCTGGCCGCGCTGGCTCTCGCCCGCGGCCTTCTCGCCCGCGGCCTTCTCGCCGCCGTCCTGGCCCGGCTGGCGCTCGCTGCCCGCCTCGATCGGCTTGCCCATCCCGGGACGGTGCTTCATGTCGACGTCGAGCAGCGGGACGGTCATCACGACCTGCCCGGCCGCGTCGACCAGCTCGACTTGCTGCGACCCTTCCTTCAGGCGCAGATCGAACGTCTTGTACGTCGTGGCCCCGCTGGCGGCCGGCGGATTGGTTTGGCCGGGCTGACCCGTGCGCCCCGGCTGCGTGCGCACCTCGTCGGGCGACACGAGCGCGTCCGTCGCGAGCAGGATGCCCACGATCTCGCCCTTGCTCGCGCCGCGGTTCGCCTCGCCCGGGCGGCCGGGCTGGGTCTCGCCGGTCCGACTCGCGCCCTCGCCAGTCTCGAACGGCGCCGGCGCGCCGGCGATCATGCCCTTCGCGCCGAACAGCGAGATCGTGAGCGAGCGCGGGTCGATCAGCGTCTGCCGCGCACGAGCCGCCGTTTGGATCTTCAGCAGCACGTGCTCCTGGAAGCGCTGGCGCGCCTCCTCGATGGAACGGCCATCGTCGTCCTGCGCTCGAGTCGTTTCGCGCGCGTCGCGCGCCGGATCCTGGTCCTTGTCCTGCGCGACCGCGAGGGCCGTCAACCCAGTGACGCCCAGCGCCGCCAAGACGAGAGGAAATGAACGTGCTTTCATATCGGTTGCTTCTCCTGTGGTCTGGGTCCGCCGAGCGACCCAGCGCCCCAGAGGCAACCGCCGTTCCACGCGCGTGCAGCTCCGCGCACCGCTCCCGCGCCCGCCGCGCCGCACGCCTTTGGAGAAACGCCGTGGCGCGTCGGTCAGCCGCCGAGCGGCCGCCCGGCCGCTCCGCCCGACTCGCCGCCCTCGGCGGGCGGCACCGGCTCGGGAGCGGAAGGCGGGGGCGAGCGGGGATCGAGCTTCGAGCGCGCGGCGAGCAGCGCCTCGTGCGAGCCGCGGTCCGCGGTGAGCCCGCTCCACGTCCGGCCCTCGACCAGCGCCAGCGGTCCGGCGCCGTCGGCCGGCAGCGGCGGCAGATCGGCGAGCAGCGCGCGCACCCGCTCGATCCGCGCAGAATCCTTCGAGGCGAGCGCGCGGTCGACGACGTCGGTGAGGTCCTGCACGCGCACGGCGGCCGGCTCCTGCGTCCACTGCGCGTCGTCGACCAGGCCGAGGAGCACGTCGCACGCCTCCCCCGCCGCCCCGTCGGCCGCAGCTCCGCGCCGCGCGGTGACGAGCAACGTCGCCGCCTCGCGCAGGTCGGACGGCTCCAGGACCCGCGCGGGCGCGAGCGCGCCGCCGTTCGGCTTGAGCAGCGGCCGGTAGTCGTCGAGCGCCTCGCGCAGCCTCCCGCGCGACTCGTAGAAGCGCGCGCGGTCGCGCAGCACCTCTTCGAAGGGCGGCTCCCCGGGCACCGTCTTGGCGCGCTCGAGCGCCTGCGCGAACGTGTCGAGCACCTGCTGCTCGAGCGCGGGATCGTCGGCGCCGCCGAGCAGGTCGCCGAGCAGGAGCGAGCTCGTGTGCAGCCGGCGCCCTTCGCCGAAGCGCTCCGACCGCGCCGCTCCCGGCACGTGCACGTCGACGACGCGCCGCAAGAACACGCGCCCGTTCGGGACGGCGTCCGCGACGACGACGCCGGCGTCGCGCACCTGCGTCGTCCACTCGACGACCGCGAGGTGCGCCGCGACGTCGAGCCCGCGCGCGGCCTGCTCGCCGAGCCCCGCGAGCAGCGTCATCGCGCGCAGCAAGCGGTCGAGGCTCGAAGGAGCGTCCTGCACGCTCGCCAGCCGCTGCGCGCCCTCGACGAGCTTCGCCGGATCGTCCGCGGCGAGCTTTCCGAGGAGCTGGGCGAGCTCCGCGCCGTGCTGGACGGCCAGCTCGTCGAACGACTCGAGCTCGAGCACGCCGTCGAGCAGGTCGCGCGACCCGCTCGTGCGCAGGATGCCGAGGATCTTCGCGCGCAGCTCCGCGACCGGCTCGACGTCGAGCCGCTCGACCAGCTTGCTCAGATCCTCCCCGCGCACGTGGTCGGCGAGCGCCGGCTCGGCGAGCATCGAGAGCGCCCTGCGGCGCAAGTCCGCCTGCGGCTCGTCGATCCGCGCAACGACCGCGCCGTGCAGCTTCGCAGCCTCGTCGCTCGTCGGGTCCAGCACGCGCGCCATCCGGCCGAGCGCGCCGAGCAGCGCGAACCGCAGCTCGCTCGGCGACTCCGGCGCCCCGAGGACCGCGACCATCTGCTCGATGTCCGCGGGCCGCGCGACGAGCGGGATCGACGATGCCGCGGCGGCGCGCACGCCGACGTAGAGCGACGGGTCCGCGAGCAGCTTCGTCACCGCATCGCGCGCGCACTCGTGCACGACGAGCGGAGCGGGCTCGCCCGCCGCCTGCGCCGCGGCGATCGCGTCGCGCTCGGCGCGGGTCGCCAGCGTTTGCAGCGACTCGAGCACGCCGACGAGCACGTCGGGATCGGCGCGCGTGCGGCGCTCGGCGAGCGCGTCGAGCAGCGCAGCGACGAGGTCGACGCCGTGCGCCGCGCCCGGCGCGGCGGGCAGCCCCGGAGGCGTCGTCCCGGCGTCCGGCCAGGGCGTGCGCGAGAGAGCGCGCGCGACCGGCAGCTCCAGCCCCGCCTGACGCCGCTGCACCACGCCCTCGAGGGCCTGGACGAAGCGCGCACGCACCTCGGGGCCGACCGGCGCGGCCGCGAAGACCGCGAGCAACGCGTCGGCGACGGCGTGCCACGCCGCGGGGTGCTCCTCCACCGAGAGCCGCGCGAGCAGCGCGTCGGTCGCCGCCGGGAGCCCGATGGTTCCCGGCTTCGGCTCCTGACCGACGCTGACCGCCGCGGGAATCGCCGCCGCAGCGCGCTGGCGCACGCGCGGATCGGGGTGAGCGAGGAACTCCAGCGCGTACGCCGGGTCGAGCTTGAAGTTGCGCCCGAGCTGGGTCAGCCAGGCGTCGCCGCGCTCGCGGTAGCGCCGCAGCAGGGCCCGCAGCGCCGGACCGTCGGGCGCGTCGACCGGGAACGCCGCGAAGTCCTCGAGCGACTCGAACCACTGGCCGTAGAGCTCGTGCAACGCCTCGCGGGCGGCGAGCGCGCGGCGCGGGCGCGCGGACGAGAGCGCGTTGGCGAGCACCGGCGCCAGGTCGTACAGGCCGAGCTGCCCGGCGACGAGGGCGGCGGCCTCCCACACCTCGGCGTGCTCGTCGGGGCTCTCGAGCACGGCCGCCAGGTGCGCCGTCCACTGGTCGTAGCGCGCCCCGTCGGTGTCGAGCTCGCCGGCGAGCCGCGCGAGCGCTTCGTCCCGGGCGCGACCGCGCTCGGCGAGCCGCGCCGCGGTCAGGCCCGCAGGGATGCGGCGCCCCGCGTCGACGAGCAGCCCCTGGTCGATCGGCGCCGTTGCGACCGCGGGCACCGGCTCGGCGCCGGCGCTGGAGTCGGCATCGGAATCGGCGTTGGAGTCGGCGCCGGAGGCCGCGGGCGTCGGCGCGGGCACGTCGCCGGACTGGGCGATCGCGGGAGTCGCGCCGGCGAGCACGGGAGCGGCCTGCGCGCCGAATGCAAACCCGCTCACAAGCATTGCGCTGAGCATGATTTGCATCGGCCTCGTTCCCATGAAAGGTGCGTGGATCCTAGCACGCCGCGCTGCGGGCGACGACCGCGGACCTCCCTCTTTCCATCGGCGCGCGAGCGCCGCCCACTCGCCGCGATCCGCCGAATCCGCGGTCGCGCTTCAGAGCCGGCGGCGCGCGCGCGGATCGAGGCGCTCCGCCAGCTCGCGCGCGAGCGCATCGGCGTCGCGGCCGTCGACGGCGACGACGAGCTCCGCGAGCGACGCGTACAGCGGCTCGCGCTCGCGCGCCAGCGCCGCGACCTCCGCCGCCGGGTCGGCGCCGCGCAGCGCGGGGCGGCCTCCGGGGTCGGCGCGCAGGCGCCGCTCGAGCTCGGCGGTCGACGCGCGCAGCCACACGCAGCGCGCGCCCCCCGCGAGCGCGGCGCGGCTCGCGGCGAGCACGACGCAGCCGCCGCCGGTCGCGAGGACGGGCGCGTCGTCGCGCGCCAACAGCGCGGCGAGGCAGGCGCGCTCGAGCTCGCGGAACGCCGGCTCACCGACGCGGACGAGCAGCGCGCCCGCGTCCTCGCCCGCCAAGCCGCTCGTCCGTGCCAGCTCGACGTCCGCGTCGGCGAACGGCCGCCCGAGCCGGGCAGCCAGGCGCGGTCCGACGGTGCTCTTGCCGGACGCACGCAGCCCGAGCAGCGCGATCGGCCGCGCGGCGCCGCTCACGCCCCCGCCCCGGCGCCCGCGCGGTCCTCCTCGAGCGCGTGCTCGAACGCCGCGCGCATCAAGGGCTCGTCCGGCTCCTGCCCCGTGAACAGCCGGAACTGCTCGCGCGCCTGGCGCACGAACCACTCGCCGCCAGGCACGGGAACGCACCCGCGCTCGGCCGCGGCGAGCAGGAGCGGCGTGCGGATCGGCCGGTACACCGCGTCGAGGACGACGCACCCCGGCCGGATCCAGGCGGCCGGGATCGGCAGCTCGCCCGGAGCGGCGAGCGAGCCGAGCGGCGTCGCGTGCACGAGCGCGTCGTACTCGAGCGACTCGACCGCGTCCCACTCGATGCTCTCGCACGCCAGCTCGCGCCCGAGCGCCTGCGCCGCCTCGAGCCGGCGCCCCGCGACCGTCGCGCGCGCGCCGGCCGCTGTCGCCGCCTGCACCGCCGCGCGCGCCGCGCCCCCCGTTCCGAGCACGAGCACGCGCGCGCCGGCGAGGGCGCTGCCGCCCGCGCTGCCGCGCGCGCCCGCGCGCATGCGCAGCGCCGCCTCGAGCGTCTCGCGCACCGCGAGCACGTCGGTGTTCGCGCAGCGCCAGCGCTCGCCGTCGCGCACGAGCGTGTTCGCCGCGCGCGACTCGGACGAAGCGTTGTCGCGCACGTCGGCGAGGCGGAACGCGTCCTCCTTGAACGGCGCGGTGACCGACAGCCCACGGAAGTTCTCGTCGTCGGCGAGCGCGAGGAAGTCGTCGAACGAGCTCGGCTCGAACGCGACGTACACCGCGTCGAGGCGCGCGGCCTTGAGCGCCATCCCGTGCACGCGCGGCGACCACGAGCCGCTCACCGGCCGGCCGACGACGCCGAGCACCGCGGTCTGCGGCGTCAGCCCGCCCGGCGGCGCGAGCGCGTGCAGGTCGTTGACGCGAAGCTGGCCCGGGGCCGTCGCCTCCGGCACCGGCTCGCCCGGCATCGCGGCGGGCGCCGCGTACGTGAACGCGGCGCCGAAGATCGGGGCGAGCACGCGCGTGAACCCGCCCGCCGGTCCCATGCAGAACGCGATCAGGCCGCCGCCGGTCGCGCGCAGGAAGCGCAGCATCCGCAGGCCGTCCTCGGTGGTGTGCGCATACGTCGCGATCTTCGTGACGTCGCCCTCGTACAGCACGTCACGCACCTGCTCGAGGAAGCTGTCGAGATCGTCCGGCGTGCCCTCGAAGTCGTGGCGCGAGACGATGCGGTGGCACTTGCCCGCGACCTCGCCGAGCGCGAGCGAGAGCGTCCAGTCGACGTCGACGAAGCGCGCGCCGGCCTCCGCGGCGTCGCGCAGCAGGTCGAGCTGCTCCTCGTCGCTCCCCGCGAACTCGCCGCCCGCATCGACGCCGCGGCACGTGACGACGACCGGCTTCGGCGAGCGGCGCACGAAGTCGGCGAGCGCTTCGACGCCTGGATGACCGATGCGGTCGAGCCGCAGCTCGATCAGGTCGGCGAGCGGCGCCTGACGCAGCGCGCGCGCCGAGAGCGCGGCGAAGTCGCCGGCGATGTGCGAAACGACGATGGCCATGGATCCCGCTCTGACGTCCGGCGCGGCCAGGCTACAGCGCGCCGTCGTCGCGCGCGACCGCGCTCGCTCGGGACACCGCGCCGTCGCCCGCGTGCGGCGGCGCGGCGGCGCCGTCCCGCTCGAGCGCCGGCTCGAGCGCGCGGCCGACCGCGCGGTCGGCCGCGGGCGAGAGCGTGCCGGCCGCGCGCGCGAGCTCGAGCAGGCGCCGGCCGAGCACGCGGTACGCGTCCCCCGCCGGCGTCGCGCCGAGCGTCGCGAGGTGGCCGCCGACGACCTCGGCGTCGCCGCGCGCGACCGGGCCGGTCAGCGCCGCCGCGGGCTCGAGCTCCGCCAGGTGCTCGAGGTTCGCGCGCAGCAGCGCGGCGAGCGCGGCGCGCGCGGTGTCGCGCTCGAGGCCGCTCGCGCACAGCTCGTCGAGCGCGAGGTCGAACAGCGCGACGAGCCCGTTCGAGCCCAGCGCGGCGGCCGCGTGGTAGCGCGTGCGCTCGCGGACCGCGCCGCCGAGCTCGCGGCCGCGGCACGCGCGCACGATCGCGCGCGCCGCGGCGAGCGCGGCCTCGTCGCCCGACAGGGCGAACCACGCGCCGCGCAGGCGCGCGTCAGGCGTCCCGTCCCGGTCCTCGCGCGGCAGCGGGACGAGCGGATGCATTGCCCCGACGGCGAGCCCGCGCTCGGCGCACGCGGCCAGCGGCGCCTCGCCCCAGTATCCGCTCGTGTGCAGCGCCACGCGCGGCGCGCGCGCCGGGTCGAGCCCCGCGAGCGCGGCGGCGACGAGGTCCGCGCTGTCGGCGAGCGCGTGGTCGGCGACGCACAGCAGGACGACGTCCGCGCCGCGCAGCGCGCGCGCGCGGTCGACGCCGGCGCGCACCGCTCCCGCGTTCTTCGGCGCCGGCTTGCCGAGCGCGCGCACGATCGCGCGGCGCGCGGCGGCGGCGCGACGCGCGCTGCGCGAGAGCACGCGCACCTCGGCCCCCGCGCTCGCGAGCGCGACGGCGAGCGCGCGGGCGACGGCGCCCGTGCCGCGCACGACGTGCACGCGGCCTCGCACCGCGCTCCCGCGGCCCCGGCTGGGGGCGCGGCGACCGGCGGGCGGGCTCAGTTGGGCTGCTCCAGGTAGTGGTAGTCGAGGTCGTCGAAGCTCACCCCGACGTAGCCGTCGAGGGTCGAGCGCTCGAGCTCCTCCCTGAACGCGCGCAGGACGAGCCCCTCGACGAGGTCGCGCGAGCCCTGGTTGATCGGGTGCGCGATGTCGGCGTAGAGCCGCGGCCGGCCGCGCTCGTCGAGCTCCCCACGCAGCTCGCGCAGCCGATTGCCGCAGTCGTTGCAATGGCGCGCGCGCAGGTGGTTCTTGCAGCCGCAGCGCGGACAGCGATCGCACAGCTTGCGGCTGGGCATGGCGACGAACAGCCCGTTGGGCCCGTCGATGATCTTGAGGTCGCGTACGACCAGGCAGTTCTCGACCGTGATGCTGGCGAAGGCGCGCAGCTTGTCGGGTTGATTCCGAAGGAGCTTGACGCGGATCTCGGTGACGTTCATTCGGAAGCCCGTCTCGGCGCGCGGGGGGACGCAGCCGATGGAGAGCAAACGCTCGCGAGCTGGGGCGAGCGCGGGAGATGGCTGCGGCTCGAGCCGCTCGGGCTCTCACGGCTCGATGCGCGCGCCGTGTCCCGCCGGTCGCGTGAGCCACGCGCCGCGGAGCCCGAGACCTTCGCCCTGTGCGCGCGCGGTCGCCTCTTCGAGGACGTCCCGAGCCGCGTCGGGATCGCGAAACACGCCGAAGAAGGCGGAGCCGGACCCGCTCAAGCGAAGCGCGACGCCTTCGAAGCGATCCAGCAGATCGCGCCATCGCGCGAGGGCGGGAACGACCGTTGGCGCCGCCGATTCGAGCCGGTTGAACAGGCCGAGACGCAGCTCGGCCTCGGTCTTCTCAAAGAGGGTGTCCCCGAAGCTATGGGGTCGCTCGGGCGCCGACAAGGGGAATTCCAAGGCACGGTAAACGGCGCCCGTCGACGCGCCGACGTCCGGCACGAGCACGAGGATCGTCCACGCGCGGCTCGGCGCGGACAGTGGGCGCACCCGCTCGCCGCGCCCCGTGCAGCGCGCGAAGCCCGTCGCCGCGGCCTCGGCGAAGAACGCGCAATCCGACCCGAGCGCGGCGAGCAGCGCGCTGCGCGCCTGGGTCCCGAGCGCGCGTCCGACCGCGACCTCGGCGGCGAGACACGCAGCCGCCGCATCCGAGCTCCCCCCGCCGAGACCCGCGCAGCTCGGCACGCGCTTCTCGAGCTCGAGCTCGAGACCGCGCGGCGCGCGCTCGGCGTCCGCGGCGCGCGCGGCGTCGAGCACCGCGGCCGCCGCGCGCCACGCGAGGTTGCGCTCGTCGGCGGGCACGTCGGCCGTCGCGTGCTCGCCGAAGACGCGCAGCGCGACGCCCGGCTCGGCGCGCGCGCGCACCGCGACGCGGTCGGCGAGCTCGAGCGCGAGCAGCGCGGTGTCGAGCTCGTGGTAGCCGTCGGCGCGGCGCGCGAGCACCTCGAGCCACGGGTTGACCTTCGCGGGCGCGAGCGCGCGCACCCAACGGGGCGTCGCGCGTCCCTCCCTCTCGCGTCGCTCGCTCACCGCTCCGCCGCGTCGCGCTCGTCGAGGCGCAGGTTGTCGATGAGCCGCACCGCGCCGACGCGCGCGGCGACGAGCGCGACCGCGCGCTCGAGCCGACCCGCCGGCGCGCCCTCGCTCCAACGCGACGGGTCGCGCAGCTCAACGTAGTCGTGCGGCACGTCCGCCGCGTCGAGCTCGCGCACGACCGTGGCGCGCAGCCGCTCGGCGTCGCGCTCTCCCGCGCGCCACGCGTCGCGCGCCGCGAACAGGCCGCGCGAGAGCGCGAGAGCGCGCGCGCGCTCGTCCGGCGCGAGCAGTCGGTTGCGCGAGGAGAGCGCGAGCCCGTCCGCCTCGCGCACGGTCGCGCAGACGACGATCTCGGGTCGGCCGAGCTCGCGCGCGAGGTCGCTCACGACGAGCGCCTGCTGGAAGTCCTTCGCGCCGAAGTACGCGCGGTCGGGCCGCACGATCGCGAAGAGCCGCTCGACGATCGTCGCGACGCCGGCGCAGTGGCCCGCGCGGAACGCGCCCTCGAGTCCGCGCGCCGACGGGCCCGGGTCGCGCAGCGCGATCGCGTCGAGCGTCGGCGCCTCGGGGAAGAACTGCGCGAGCGTGCCGGTGAACACCGCCGCGCATCCGGCGCCGGCGAGCATCCGCGCGTCCCCCGCGAGGTCGCGCGGGTATTGCGCGAGGTCGCGCGGGTCGTCGAACTGGAGCGGGTTGACGAAGATGCTGACGACGGCGCGATCGTTCTCGGCGGCGGCGCGTTGCACGAGCGCGAGGTGGCCCTCGTGCAACGCGCCCATCGTCGGCACGAAGCCGAGCGTGCGCCCCGCCCCGCGCTCCTGCTCGCACCAGCGGCGCGCCACGTCCGGATCGTCCAGTCGCTCCATGCGGGAGAGCATGCCGGCGGCCGGCGGGCGCCGCCACCGCGGCCGGCGCGCGGCCCTTGCGAGCGCGCCGCTGCGACGCCGCGGCGCGAGCTACGGACGCGCGCTCGCCCGCACCGTCTCCAACTCGGCGAGACGCTCGGCGACGGTGCGGCCGCAGCGCGGCAGCACCCAGTCCGGCTCGAGGCGCGCGAGCGGCGCGAGCACGAACGTGCGCTCCTCCATGCGCGGGTGCGGCACGACGAGGCCGGGCTCGTCGATGCGCTCGGCGCCGAACGTCAAGAGGTCCAGGTCGAGCGTGCGCGGCCCGTCGAGCACGTCGCGACGGCGGCCGAACGCGAGCTCGATCGCCGCGAGGCGCTCGAGCAGCGCGCGCGCGCTCCCCCGCCAGCGCACGCGCGCGACGCCGTTCAGATAGGGCCGCTGGCCCGGCGGGCCGCCGACGGGGTCGGTCTCGAGCCACGGCGAGAGCGAGTCGACGGCCAGGCCCGGCGTCGCGCGCAGCGCGTACACCGCGCCGTCGAGGTTGGCGCGGCGCCGGCCGACGTTCGAGCCGAGCGCGATCCGGGCGGGCGTGCCCGGCGCGCTTCTCACCCTTCGCTCTCCGCCGCGCGCTGCCGGGCCCGCGCGTGGCCGCGCCGGCTCGCGACGAGCGCGCGCACGACGCCGAAGACGACGAAGCCGTTGAACGAGACGAACAGGAACTGGTGCGGCGCGGCGAAGAACAGGAGGAAGCCGAGGAGCACGAAGACGAGCGTGAAGAAGTTGCTGCGGCCGCTCGTCAGCACCGAGAAGATGTGCACGTAGCGCACGCGGCTCACCATGAGCAGGCCGAGCGCGGGCAGCAGCAGCGCGAGCGCGGGCAGCGCCCAACCGTGCAGGCTCGTCGGCTCCGCGGGCTCGATCGCGCCGATCAGCGCTCCGATCGGGGTCGGCGTGCCCTCGGACATCTCGGTCAGCGGCGAGCGCAGACCGAGGTAGATCAGGATCGACGAGACGACCGAGCCGGCGGCGGCGGGCGAGGGCAGCCCGCGGAACTCGGCGTGGGCGTCCTGGTCCGGCTCGGTCTCGAGGTTGAAGCGCGCCAGCCGCAGGATCGCCATCAGGGCGAACGTCGCGGCCGCGAGGAAGTGCAGGCGGGGATGGCCGGTGTAGCCGACCAGCGGCCCCTCGTGCTCGAGCAGCACCTTCGCCAGGATCGCGGGGGCGACGCCGAACGTGATCGCGTCCGCGAAGGAGTCGAGCTGGGCGCCGAAGTCGGTGAAGGAGTTGGTGATCCGCGCGACCTTGCCGTCGAGGGCGTCGAAGACCATCGCCAGGATGATCAGCCAGCAGGCGGTCGCCATCTTCGAGTAGAAGATGGAGGAGTCCGCCCCCGCGTAGACGAGGGCGTCGATCCCCTTGGCGACGGCCAAGAGGCCGCAGAACGCGTTCCCCAACGTGATCAGGTTGGGGAGCATGTGGATCTTCTTCACGGTGGGACTAGCGCCGGCCAGATGGGCGCCGGCCAGATGGCTGCCAGCAAGTTTGGCGCCGGCCAGATTGGCGCCGGCGAGACTAGCGCCGGCCAGATTAGCGCCGCTTGGCCCCGCCACGGTGGCGGCGCGCGGGGCGATTTCGCAAACTCGGGACATGAGCGAGATCGACCTGATCGTCGGACGGGAGATCCTCGACTCCCGCGGCAATCCGACCGTCGAGGTCGACGTGCGCCTCATGAGCGGCGCCTTCGGCCGCGCGGCCGTCCCCTCGGGCGCCAGCACCGGCGCCCACGAGGCGCACGAGCTGCGCGACGGCGAGGGCCGCTACGGGGGCAAGGGTTGCCTCAAGGCGGTCGAGAACGTCAACGCGGAGATCGCCCAGCACCTCGAGGGCCGCGAATCGCTCGACCAGGCGGCGATCGACCGCGCGCTCTGCGAGCTCGACGGGACGCCGAACAAGCAGCGGCTCGGCGCCAACGCGATCCTGGGCGTCTCGCTCGCCGTCGCCAAGGCGAGCGCCGAGGAGTGCGAGCTCCCGCTCTACCGCTACGTCGGCGGCGCCGCCGGCGCGCGCGTGCTGCCGGTCCCGATGCTGAACATCCTCAACGGGGGCCAGCACGCCGACAACAACGTCGACGTCCAGGAATTCATGATCATGCCCTTCGGCGCGACGCGCTTCGCCGAGGGCCTGCGCATGGGCGCCGAGGTGTTCGCGGCGCTGCGCTCGGTCTGCCGCGAGCGCGATCTGAACACCGGCGTCGGCGACGAGGGCGGCTTCGCGCCGAACCTGCGCTCGAACGAGGAGGCGATCGAGCTGATCCTCGCCGCCGTCGAGCGCGTCGGCCTGCAGCCGGGGAGCGACGTGCGCATCGCGCTCGACGCGGCGTCGTCCGAGTTCATGAACGAGGGCGCGTACCACGTCGACGGGCGCGCGCTGCGCCCCGACGAGCTCGTCGACCTGTACGCGTCGTGGGCGGAGAAGTACCCGATCTTCAGCCTCGAGGACGGGCTCGACGAGGACGACTGGGACGGCTGGAAGAAGCTCACCGAGCGCCTCGGCGACCGCGTGCAGCTCGTCGGCGACGATCTGTTCGTCACGAACACCGAGCGGCTGCGCGAAGGCATCCGCCGCGGCGTCGGCAACGCGGTGCTGATCAAGGTCAACCAGATCGGGACGCTGACCGAGACGCTCGAGACGATGGCGCTCGCGACGCGCTGCGGCTACCGCAACGTCGTCAGCCACCGCTCGGGCGAGACCGAGGACACGACGATCGCCGACCTCGCGGTCGCGACGAGCGCGGGCCAGATCAAGACGGGCGCGCCGTGCCGCTCCGACCGCGTCGCGAAGTACAACCGACTGCTGCGCATCGAGGAGGAGCTCGGCGACGCGGCGATCTACGGCGCGCGGCTGCTGAAGGGGCTCGACTGAACGATGGACGGGCGGCCGGAGCGGGACGGGCGACGCGCGAACCTCTTCGCGTTCGCGGCCGCGTGGGCGCCCGTGCTCCTGACGCTCGCGCTGTTCGCGCAGGTCGTGCTGCGCGGCGTGCGTCCTGCCCTCGCCGAGCGCGCTCGCCTCGAGCGCGCCGCCGCCGTCCTCGACGAGCGCCACGCGCGCTTGCGCGCCCAGACCGACGATCTGCTCGCGCTGCGCCGCGCGCACGCGGATCCGATCTACGTCGAGCGCGAGCGGAGACTCCTGCGGCTCGGGCCGACGCGTTGAGGCGCTCCCCCAGCTCCCCTGCCGGCGCCGTCGCCGCCGCGGCGCTCGCGCTGGTCGCCGCGCTCGCCGCGCCCGCGCCGGCCGCGCGTCAGGACCCGCTCCGCGACGCGATCGACGAGGACCGCGTCCAGAACGACTGCTTCTTGCCGAACGCGGAGCTGCCGACGCTCGCCGAGGGCGACGCGCACTGGGCCGCGACCCCGCCGCGCCGCGTCGACGCGTTCGAGGCATGGCGCCGCGCTCTCGTCGACGCCGAGCCGGGCGCGGTCGTCGAGCCGCTCGCGAGCGGCCCCGGGGCCGCGCCGGGCGAGCCGGCGCTCGCGCGCCGGCGCGTCGGCGTCGCGTACGCCGTCCTGCAGCGCCTCGTCGCGCTCGAGCCAGCCGACCGCGCCGCGTGGACGGCGCGGTTCGGGCCGATCGCGGCCGAGGAGCTCGCGCGCGCGGCGTCGTCGAGCGCCTCGCTCGCCGACGTCGAGCGGCGCAACCCGGCGACCGCGGCCGCCGCCCGGGCGTGCCTGCGGCTCGCGGACCTCGAGCTCGAGCGGGGCGCGCTCCTCTCGGCCGCGACGTGGTGCGAGCGCGGCACGCGCCACGCCGCGCTCGCCGCCGCCGCCGCGGACGCGCAGGT
>CAZGTQ010000026.1:0-17550 GCA_964528575.1 uncultured Planctomycetaceae bacterium
CACCCGCCGGTTGCCGTGAAGGGACGCCTCGCGTCGAGCGTGCCGCGGCCGATCGTCGATGGCGTCGTCGAAGTGCGCGTCGGCTGCCCGTTCTACGCACAGGAGCCGATGGTGGTCGAGTCCCGTCGGGGGACCGTCCGCGGGGACGGCACGTTCGAGGTCGGCGACTTGCCGCGCGGCCCGGTCGAGGTGACCGCGGCGTGCGCAGGATGGGCTTCGGGCGTGGAATACGGCGCCATCTTCCTCGTATGGGACGGAGTCGTCTTCATGGAGCGCACCGGCTCGGTGACGCTGCAGCTCCGCGATCCGCGCGGAGAGCTCGTCGCGGGCGCGCGTGTCGCGGTGCTCCTGCAGAGCGACCAGTACAACCCGGCGCCGAGCTCGTTCCTCGGGCGCAAGTTCTCTGCGATCACCGGAGCGAACGGCACGGTTCACTTCGACGAGGTCCCCGGGCGCGCCGCGTTCGTCCTCGTGACGCACCCGGCGCTGCGACAGCCTCCGCCCTGGGAGGCGGAAATGATCGAGCTCGTCCCCGGCGGCACGGCGACCGCAGAGATCGCGCTCGTCCCGCGCTGAGCGTCACACGTTGCGCCGCAAGAGCGCGACGCCCTCGCGCAATTGCGACGCGAGCTCCGGCAGCGACGCGGTCGCGCGCAGCCGCCGCCACAAGTAGCTCGGCCGCAGGTAGAAGCGCCGCACCATGCGCTTCTTGAGCGCGAGCATGCCCGCGCGGTCGAGCGTGCGCGTCGGCAGGAACGCGTCGGCGCCGCCCTGGTCCATGACGAGGTCGCCGCGCTCGGCGAGGCCGAGCTCGAGCGCGCGGGCGCGGAACGGCGTGCCGAAGCGCGGGACCGCCATGTTGAGGCTCATGAAGTCGAGGTCGAGCTCGCGGGCGAGCGCGAGGGAGGCCTCGAGCGTCTGCTCGGTCTCCTCCGGCAGGCCGATGATGAACGTGCCCACCGTGCGCAGGCCGTGCCGCTTCGCGTTCTTGAAGCCCGCGCGCACCGCGTCGACCCGATAGCCCTTCTTGTACGCCGCGAGCACGTCGTCGTCGGCCGACTCGACGCCCATCAGGACCGTGTGGCAGCCGCCGGCGCGTAGCGCGCGCATCAGCTCGTCGTCGCGCGCGAGATCCGGACGCGTGAACGCCGTCCACGAGAGGTCGCCGCGCTCGGCGAACGCGGCGCACAGCTCGAGGGCGCGCGCGCGCTTCACGCCGAACGTCTGGTCCATGAAGAAGAGCTCGCGCACGCCGCGGGCGCGCAGCGCGTCGATCTCCTCGAGCACGTCGGCGACCGGACGCGTGCGGAAGCCGACCGTCGGGATCACGCAGAACGTGCACGGGTACGGGCAGCCGAAGTCGGTGAGCACCGTCGCGAAACGTCGCTGTTTCGCGAACGAGAAGCGGTAGCCGCGCGCGGTGAAGAGCTCGTGACGCGGGCGCGGGACGCGCACCTCGCCCGTGCGCGGGCCGCGGCGGATGCGCTCCACGCTCCCGTCGACGCGGCGCACGGTCATCTCCTCGACGCGCTCGAGCTCGCCCGCGAGATAGTGCACCAGATCCTGGTTCGCGAACGCGTGCAGCGCCGCCTCGAGCCACGGCTCGGCGGCGAGCCGCTCCTCGCTCGCCTCCTGCAGCACGTCGCCGATCGCGAGCACGCGCCGGCCATCCGCCGCCAGGCGCGCCAGGAACGCGCGGTCCTCGCTCCACGACACCGAGCCGACGAGCGAGACGACGACGTCGGGGTCGAGGCGCGCGATGCGTTCGTGCGCGGCCTCCGGGCCGAGCCGCTCGGCCATGCAGTCGAGCACCGAGACGTCGTGGCGCTCGGCCGCCGTGCCGGAGAGCACGACGAGGTCGACCGGGTGGAAGAGGTAGTTCGACTTCGTCGTCTTCGAGCAGAAGTAGTCGCGGATGTACGTTCGCTCGCCCGGCGGATTGCACAGGAGCACGCGCATCAAGACGCCGCTCCCGCGACCGGCCGCAGCTCGCCGCGGCGCACGAGCGCGCGCGTCTCCGCCAACACCTCGTCGACCTCGAGGTTCGTCAGGCACTCGGGGCGGCCACGGTGGCAGCTCATCACCTTGTTGTCGTGCACGTTGATGCACGGGCTGCACGCGGGCGGCCGGTAGAGAGCGCGCGCGCGCTCGCCGATCGGCGCGTACATCACCGGCGTCTCGGGGCCGAAGAGGCCGACCGTCGGCGTGCCGAGCGCGGCCGCGACGTGCATCGGGCCGCTGTCGTTGGTCACGAACGCGCTCGCGCGGCCGAGCAGCGCCGCGAGCGAGCCGATCGAGAGCGCGCCCGCGAGGTTCGCGAGCCGGCCGTCGGGCAGCGGACCCGGCTCGGTCGCCGCCGCCGCGACGTCCTCGACCCAGGCGCGCTCGCCCGGCGCGCCGACGAGCACGACGCGGGCGCCGTCCTCGAGGACGAGGCGTCGCGCGAGGGCGCCGAAGCGCGACGGCGGCCAGCGGCGCTCGAGCGAGAGGCTGCCGGCGTTCGGATTGAGCACGACCAGCGGCCCGGTGCCGTCCGCCAGCGCCGCGAGAGCGCGCTCGGCCGCCGCCGCGTCGTCCGTGCCGGCGGCGAACGGCACGAGGTCGGCGGGGCGGACCTCGCTCCCGTCCTCGCCGCCCGCGAGGCAGCGGAAATTGCGCGCGACGTGCCAGTAGCGGTTGAACGGGACCGTGCCGGTGTGGAAGCGGCCGCGCCAGACGGACGGCGAGGCGAAGCCGCGGCTCTCGGGCGCTCCCGCCAGCAGCGTCACGACGCCGGAGAAGCGCGTGAAGAACTCGAAGTCGTAGACCGCGGCGAAGCGGCGCGTGCGCAGAGTGCGGATGCAGTTGAGGATGCGGCCGGCGACGACGGTCCAGCGCGGGGTGCGCACGTCGAGCGCCAGGACCTCGTCGAAGACGCCCAGGCCCTCGGCGAACGCGCGGTTCTCCGAGAGGGTCAGGAGCACGAGCTCGGCGCCCGCGTGGCGGCGGCGGAGCGCGCGCACGGCGGGCGTGAGCAGTTGCAGGCTGCCGATGCCCCAGAACTTGATCAGCAGGACGCGCGGCTCGCTCGGGCGCCAGCGCGGCAGCGCGCGGGCCCAGCGCAAGGGCTGGAGCAGGACGCACGCGATCGCGCCGAGGAGCTTGTCGGCCCGCTGGAGCCGGGTCATCGGGATGGGCGGCGGGTGGACGTCCATGGACCGGCTCCCAGTGTACCGCTCCCTCCGACCGTTCCCGGTCGGGCGCGTTGTTCGCTCCCTCGGCGTGGCCTATCCTCTGCGGTTCTCGCGCCGCCCGTCCCGACCGAGACCTCTCCGAAGCCCGAAAGACCCGAGCCCCCCCACGATGTGCGGATTCATCGGCATCTTCGGCCCCGATGGCGTCGACGTCGCCCCCGAGATCTACGAGGGGCTGCTGACGGTCCAGCACCGAGGGCAGGACGCGGCCGGGATGATCACGTTCACCGACCAGTTCCACGTCAAGAAGGGCTTCGGGCTGGTCCGCGAGGTGTTCAACGAGAACAACATGCCGCGCCTGCGCGGCAATCTCGGCGTCGGCCACGTGCGCTATCCCACGGTGGGCCAGGGCCGCAGCGAGGACGCCCAGCCGTTCCACCTCACGTTCCCGGTCGGCGTCGCGATGGCGCACAACGGCAACGTGACGAACTTCCAGGAGCTGAAGGCCGCGCACTTCGCCCGCAGCGGCGCGCGCCTCAACTCGTCCTGCGACCTCGAGATCATCCTGTTCGTGTTCGCGACGGCCCTGTCCGAGCGGCTGCGGAACGGCGGCGCGGTCCAGCCGGACGACGTCTTCGCGGCGGTCGAGGCGGTCTACCGCGAGGTGCGCGGCGCCTACTCGGTGGTCGCGACGCTGCCGGACGGCGGCCTGGTGGCGTTCCGCGACCCGTTCGGCATCAAGCCGATGGTCTTCGGCCAGAAGGCGACGAGCGAGGGGCGCTGGTTCGCGTGCGCGAGCGAGAGCGTCGTGCTCGACGTCACCGGCTACACCGAGCTCAGCGACGTCGGTCCCGGCGAGGCGGTCTTCGTCGACGACGCGCGCCGCGTCCACCGCCGCAAGCTCGCGCACGAGCCGCACCGGCCGTGCATCTTCGAGCTCGTCTACTTCGCGCGCCCCGACTCGATGCTCGACGGCATGTCGGTGTACCGCACGCGCGCGCGCTTCGGCCAGGCGATGGCCGAGCAGTGGAAGGCCGAGGGTGCGCCGATGCCCGACTCGGTCGTGCCGATCCCCGACTCGTCGCGCGACGCGGCGCTGACGATGGCGACGGCGCTCGGCGTGCCGTACCGCGAGGGGCTGGTCAAGAACCGCTACATCGGGCGCACGTTCATCATGCCGAACCAGAGCTCGCGGCAGGACTCCGTGCGCCGCAAGCTCAACGCGATCCGGCTCGAGTTCGAGGGCAAGGACGTGCTCCTCGTCGACGATTCGATCGTGCGCGGCAACACCGCTCAGCGCATCGTGCGCATGGCGCGCGACGCCGGGGCGCGCAAGGTGTACTTCGCGTCGTGCAGCCCGCCGCTCGTGTCGCCGTGCCCGTACGGGATCGACATGGCGACGAAGACCGAGTTCATCGCCAGCAAGCGCACCCGCGACGAGATCGCGACGGAGATCGGCGCGGACTACCTGATGTACCTCGACCGCGAGGCGATGAACGAGTGCGCGCGGGCGGGCAACCCCGCCGTCGAGCAGTTCTGCAACGCGTGCTTCACCGGCGAGTACCCGACCGGCGACATCACGCGCGAGGTGCTCGACGCGATCGAGGGCGAGCGCAACGAGAGCCAGCGCCGTTTCACGTTCACCGGCTGAGGCCTGCGCCAGAGGCCGGGCAGCGGATGCGGATCCTGATCACGTCGCCCGTCTTTCCGCCCGATCTGGGCGGGCCGGCGGTGTACGTGCCCAGCCTCGGCCGGTTCCTGGTCGAGCGCGGCCACGACGTCAAGGTCGTCGCGTTCTGCTCGGATCCCGACCCGCAGGGCCATCCCTTCGAGGTCGTCTCGATCGGCCGCGGCTTCCTTCCGTGGCGCTACGCGCGCGCGCTCTTCAGCGTGTGGCGGCACGCGCTCGGACGCGACGTCGTCTACGTCCAGGAGCACCTCGCGCTGTTCCACGTGCTCGCGGCGCGGCTCGCCGGCGCGCCCGTCGTGATCCGGATCATGGTCGACGGCGCGTGGGAGATCGCGCACAGGCGCGGCTGGATCGGCGGCGACGACATCGTCACGTTCGAGCAGAAGAGCTACGGCTGGCGGGTGAAGCTGGTCCGCGCGCTCCAGCGCTTCTGGTGGAGCCTGTGCAGGCGCATCGTCGCGTGCTCGGACTTCCTGCGGCGGATCCCGGTCGAGCGCTACGGCGTGCCCGAGGAGAAGACGCGGCTCATCTACAACGCGTACCACGGGCCCGAGGAGGTCGCGGTGACGCGGGCCGAAGCGCGGGCGGAGCTCGGGCTGGACCCACAGGTGTCGTATCTGCTCACCATCTGCCGCCTGATGGTGTGGAAACGGGTCGACGGGATCGTGCGCGCGCTCGAGGGGCTGCCGGACGACGTGCACCTGCTCGTCGCCGGCGACGGCGACATGCTCGAGGCGTGGAAGGCGGACGCGCTGCGGCGCGGGCTCGGGGAGCGGGTGCGGTTCCTCGGCAACGTGCCGCACGAGCGGATCCCGCTCTACATCCGCGCGAGCGACGTCTTCGTGCTCAACAGCGAGTACGAGGGGCTGAGCCACACGTTGCTCGAGGTCCAGCGCCTGGGGACGCCGATCGTCTGCACCGGGGTGTGCGGCAATCCGGAGGTCGTCCGGGACGGGGAGACCGGGCTGCTCGTGCCCCCGCGCGCGGACGAGGCGCTGCGGGCCGCCATCGGCAAGCTCTTGGCGGACAAGGACTTGGGGCGGCGCCTGAGCGATGCCGGACGGGCGTTCGGCGTGCGCTTCACGCGCGAGGCGACCTTCCCGCAGGTCGAGGCGGTGCTCGCCGAGGCCGCGGCTCGGTAGGGGAACGCTTTTCCCGTTCGCCGCTCCTGGTCGCCCCTCCCGTTCGCCTCGTTCGCCCCTCCCAATAGCGTGGCTGCGGCGCTCGCGTACCGCCACCGCCGCTGGACGCCGATATACTCGTCGGGAACCTCCCGGGCGATCGCGCCGTCCCATCCCGGGACGCTGCGCCCCCCGCTCCGGAGATCGCACCCGAAGGATTGCCCAACACGATGAAGGTCCTGGTCATCAACGAGTACCTCCCGCAGGAGATGCTCGGGATCATGTGGCTCGCGCGCGCCATCAAGGACGCCGGCCACGAGATCAAGTGCTTGTTCATCCCGGACAAGCAATGGCTGGCCAAGGTGCGCGAGTACGACCCCGACGTCGTGTGCTACTCGGTGACGACGGGCATGCACCTGTACTTCGCGGACATCAACCGCAAGGTGAAGCAGGCGCTGCCGAACGTGCTCACCGTCTTCGGCGGTCCGCACCCGACCTTCTCGCCCGAGTACGTCGAGACGGACGGCGTCGACGCGGTCTGCCGCGGCGAGGGCGAGTACGCGATGGTCGAGCTGCTCGACAAGATGCAGCGCGGCGAGAACTACTACGAGACGCAGAACTTCTGGTTCAAGCACCGCGAGACCGGCGAGATCGTGCGCAACATGCCGCGGCCGCTCGTCGAGAACCTCGACACGCTCGGCATGCCGGACCGCGAGGTCATCTACGACGCCGGCGACGTCTACCGCGACTCGGACCGCAAGGTGTTCGTCACGCAGCGCGGGTGCCCGATGAACTGCTCCTTCTGCTTCCACCACGCGTGGAAGAAGAAAGTCTACGGCGCACGCAACAAGGAGTACACGCGCAAGCGCTCGGTCGACCACGTGCTCGCCGAGATCAAGCAGGTGCGCGAGAAGTACAACCTGAAGTTCGTCCACTTCCTCGACGACATCTTCAACCTGCGCAACGACTGGCTCGACGAGTTCTGCGAGAAGTATCCGAAGGAAGTCGGCCTCCCGTTCGACGTCATCCTGATGGCGAACATGACGACGGAGGCGCACATCGAGAAGCTGGCCAAGGCGGGCTGCGTGTACGCGCGCATCGCGTTCGAGGCGGCGAGCGACTACGTCCGCAACGCGGTGTTCCGCAAGAACACGACGCGCAAGCAGCTCACCGACGCCGCCGAGTGGATCCGCAAGTACGGCATCCGTCTCGGCTCGCTCAACATGATCGGTGGGCCCGGCGGCACGCTCGAGGACGAGTGGGACACCGTGCGGCTCAACATCGAGTGCAAGGTCGACCACCCGCTCGTGTCGATCATGCAGCCCTACCCCGAGTTCGACATCGAGGACATGACGCGGGAGATGGGCTACGCGGTCGCGGGCTACGACGACTTCCCGCAGAAGTTCAACCGCACCGCGTCGATCGCGTTCGAGAACAAGCACGTGCTCGAGAACCTGCACAAGTGGTTCCCGATCGTGGTGCGCTTCCCGAGCCTCATGCCGCTCGCGCGCCGCGCCGTGCACTGGAAGTGGGGCGCGAAGCCGTACCTGATCTCCTACATGCTCTGGTCCGAGTACCTCGTCGCCGAGCAGGCGAAGCTCTACGCGCACGCGCAGGGGCTGAGCGGCCCGCGCTACTGGGCGTCGGTCGACTTCGCGCGCCGGCTCGCGACCAAGGGCGTGCTGCGCGTCTACGAAGTCGTGTTCGAGCGCTTCTTCGGACGCTTCTTCAGCCCGCGGGACGTCGCGCTCAGCCTCCAGATGGGGGACGAGCGGGTCGTCGCGCACATGGACTAGCGTCGGACTGGCGACCGCCGCAGCGGGGGGCCGGGCGGCGCGAGGCGGCGCGGCAGAGCGTGAGGGGCGCTCGCGGCCGTCCGCGGAGGTGGGAGGTGGTACGCCCGACAGGATTCGAACCTGTGACCTTTCGCTCCGGAGGCGAACGCTCTATCCAGCTGAGCTACGGGCGCCGGCGACCGGCCATTGAACGCCGCCCCGCGTTCGGCCGCAACCGCCGATCCGGCTCTCCGAGCGGAACCCGCGGCGCTGACGTCGGTTGCGAGCGACGGACCGCTGCGAGCTCATCCGCGGGAATGGAGATCTTGACGGTTCTCGTGATACTCCTAAGATGGCCCGGGGTAGTTCCCTCACAGCGGGCCCTGCGGTCCCCCCTCGAATGAGCACCGGCAGCGATCTTCGACGCCTCCACGCCGCCCGGTCCGACGAAACTCGGTCCGAGGGTGCTGCCTCGACCGCGCGCACCTGGGGCGCGAGCCTCGCCCTCGCCGGCGCGGCGTTCGCGGCCGGCGTCTCGCTGGCGCGCTCGTCGGAGCTGCTCGCCGCGCCCGGCCTCGCGTTCGACACCGACGGGGACGGCCTGTCCGACCACAACGAGCTCATCCTCGGGACGGATCTGTACGGGGTCGACACGGACGGCGACGGCTTCACGGACCTCGAGGAGCTGGCGCGCCAGAGCGACCCGATCGAGCTGCTGCAGTCGCCCGTCCCGCAACCGGTGTCGCTGGGCATGACCGGCCGCGTGGCGGATGGCTGCGCGCGGATCCTCGTGCCGGTGTACCTCGAGGACGCCAACCTCGCGGGGATGGACTTCCGCGTCGGCGTGATGGTCCTCGGGCAGGTGTTCGAGGTCGTGCCGAGCGTCTATCTGCCGGTGACGACGGCCGTCGTGCGGCCCGCGAAGTACGCCCCCGACGTCGTCGTTTCGCTCGAGCTGAACATTCCCGAGTCCCTGATCCACACGTTCGGATCGATCTCGGTGTACGCGACCGCCCGCCCGCTCGGGGCGCCCGCGCCGATCGCGGCGGCGGTGTTCAACATGGTCGCGGCGAACGGGGTCGTCATGGTGGTGTCGCCGACGCACACGACCGGGTTCGGCGGCGGGGGCGGTTCGAGCGCCAACGGCAGCGGCATCGACGTCGTCTTCCGGCCGATTTCCGAGCCGGACGACATTCCGACGAACTGGGCGCCCGCGCAGTACTGCGTGCAGACCACCTCGACGATCGGGCTGGTCGGCAGCAAGATCCAGCAGCAGGTCGAGGCGGCCGATTGCGAGCCCGCCGACGGCTTCTGCCGCCCGGATTGCCAGTATCTCGTCGGGACGACGTTCGAGATGCTCGACCCGCTCGCCCTCATCGGCGGCTGACGCGGAGGACGGCCGGCGAGGAGCCAAGGCCACTCCCAGCGGCGATGCGCGGCCGACGATGGCTACCCCTCCGGGGGGCGATGCGCCGAAGACGCGCCGCCCACGATGCCAAGTCTGGGAGCCAGGCGGCCCCCCGTGCCAACTTCGGGCGCGAAGGCGTCGCCCCCGTGCCAGCTTCGGGCGCGAGGCGTCGCCCCCGTGCCAACTCCGGGCGACGCGTACCCCCGTTCGACCCCTCTCGGGGGGGACTGATGGCGGCCAAGGCCTAGAATGCCGCTTTCGTTTCAGAGGCGTTCGCGAGGGCAGGTTCAGGGAACCAGGACGCCGTCAAAGCCGTCCCAGGGGCGCAGGAATGCACCCAATGAACGCGGATCCGGATGCCGATCTCGTCCTGGCGTGCCAGTCGAGCTCCCTGGAAGGCCTCGACGGGCCGTTCAGGCGTTTGTACGACCGGTTCAAGGACCGGGTGTACAACGTCTGCTACCGCATCACGGGGAACGCGACCGACGCCCTGGACGCCTCCCAGGAGACGTTCGGGATCCTGCACCGCAAGGTGCGCGACTTCCGCTTCGAGTCGCGCTTCTCGAGCTGGGTCTACCGCATCGCCGTGAACGCGAGCATCGACCTCAAGCGTCGCTCGAGCTCCCGCAAGTTCGCCTCCCTCGATGCGATCCAGGAAGCCGGCTCGTCCGAGCGCGGCCGCCTGGAGATCGCCGACGAGGGCGTCGAGATGCCGGCCGCCTCGGCCGGCCGGCGCGAGCTCGAGGCGGAGATCCAACGCGCGATCGACCGCCTGAGCCCCAAGCTCCGCGGCATCACCGTCCTGCGCTACACCGAAAGCCTCTCGTACGAGGAAATCAGCGAGGTGCTCCAGATCTCGCTCGGCACGGTCAAGTCGCGCCTGGCGCGGGCCCACGAGGCTCTCGACCGGGAATTGACCCCCGTGTTGGACAAGCACTACCTCGGTTGATTCTCCTCCTTCCGTCCGCATATCCCGCTCCGCACCACGACCGCCCCACACGCTCGCCATGTCCGCTTGCAAGGATTTCCGCCGCCGTACGCTCGCCCTCCTGACGGGCGCTTCGGCGGACATCGACTCCGCGCGCGCTGAGCACGCGCTGGAGTGCGACGCGTGCCGCCTCTGGGCGGTCGGCGCGCGTGCCCGAGCGGACGCGGTGCGCGGGCTGACGCGCGTCGCGGCGCCGGACGAGCTCGAGTGGCGGCTCGCGGTCTCCCTGGCTGCCGGCGGCTCGCTGGGCCGTCTGGAGCGCGCGCTGCGCGACCTCGGCCGCGCGACGGCGCCCCCGGAACTGGACGCCCGCGTCGCAGCGGCTCTCGACCCGGCGGCCCTCGACCCGGCAGCCCTCGACCCGCGGGTGCTGGCGGAGCGCACGCCGGAGGAGCGCACGCCGGAGGAGTCTCCGGTCGCCCGCGCTCTGCGCCGGCTGCCGCGGTTCGCCGCGCCCGGCGTGCTCGAGCGTCTCGTCGCCGAGGAAATCGCCTCGCCCGCGGCCGCTCGCGCGCGTCGTTTCGCCGGTGACCTGGAGCGCAACGCGGCGCCCGCGACCCTGTGGGCGCGCGTGCGCGGCGAAGTCTCCCGCCGCCGCCTTTCAGGCTCCCACGCGCCCACGCGCCCCCTGCGCGGCGTGCCGCGGGCCTTCGCGCCGCTGGTCGCGCTCGCCGCGGCCGCGCTGCTCGTGGTCTGGTCCGGCTTCACCGGCGGCGAGCCGCGCCTGGAGCCGCGTTTCGAGGTCCGCCGCGCCGACTCGGCCGCCGAGCTCTCGCCGTTCGCGGCGTCGCTCGCCGACGGCATGAGCGGCGGCTTCCTGTCGGCGCAAGAGGGCGGCCGATGAGCGCGCGCCTCGCTCTCGCCTCGCTCGCCCTGTCGCTCGGCACGCTCGCCGGCTGCGGCGGCTCTCCGACGCCGCCCCCGCCGGCCGTCCTGGCGCTGATCGACCAGATGCAGAAGGCGCCGATCCAGGTCCCGTACGCGGGGCTGCGCCGCATCGAGATCACGGGCCCGCTCGCCCACATCGACCTCGCCTACACCGAGCGCGTCTGGAACGACGGCACGGGACGTTTCGCGATCCTTCCCGAGGACGTGCTGACGCCGCTCGACATGAACGCCGTCGAGTTCGAGCTGATGCAGCGCGCCCGCGCCGGCTACTTCTACCGCTACCGCGACTTCACGATCCGCGACGTCGACCTGTTCCTCTCGAACTACGAGGTCCAGGACTACGGCGAGCAGGTGACGGTCGCCGGCCGGCCCGCGTGGGAGCTCACGTTCCACCGCAGCTCCGAGCCCGGCGCCGGCTACCGCGTCGCCGCCGACCCCGCGACCGGGCTCGTGCTGCGCTACGTCGAGCTCGACGCGAGCGGCGCGGAGGTCTCGTCGATGGAGTACGTCTCGATCGACTACGCGCCGAGCTTCGAGGGCGTCGCCTGGCACCGCACGACGCTGAACGAGGAGCCCCTCGATCTCGACGCGGGGCCCGCGGCGTTGATCGCGCAGCTCGGCTTCCTCCCGCTCGTGCCGAAGGACTTGCCCGCCGGCTACCAGCCGGAGGCCGTGACGAAGATGGTCGATCCCGATGATCGGGTCTGGGCGAAGGTGTACGCCACCGACGGGATCGACGCGCTGTTCTTCCTCTCGACGTCGCGCTCGCCGTTCGGCACCTCGCTCGGCACCTTCGGCGACGGGAGCGACGAGGTCGTGTGGTTCCGCGCGGGCCCGGTGACGGTCGCCCAGGGCAAGGTCCACGATTACGAAGTGCTGACAGTCGGTCGGGTGAGCGAGCTCGAGCTCACCTGGATGATCGACTCGTCGCTGCCCTGAGGGGCGCTGCTGCACGCGTCCCGAGGGGGAGCGAGCGGCGCCGCCGGAAAGGGGCTCGCGGGGCACGAGAAGGGCTCCCCGACCGACGCGCCGCGGTCGTCGGGGTACTCTTCGAATGGCCGCTGCGCTGCGCCGGCCGCGCCGATTCCCCCGCGCCGATTCCCCGCACCGGCCCCCCGGGGCCCGCCCGCGTCGCCCGATTCCCCATGAGCGCTCCCCGCGAGGACGAACCTTTCTCCGAGTCGAACCTCGACTCGCCCGCCTACCGCGACCGCCTGATGCGCAAGCTCAACTGCTTGATCGCGGTCCTCGAGGTCGCCTGCGCCAAGGTGCGCCGCTCGCTCGCCGGCCCCGACCCCGACGTGGATCGCCTGATGCGCATCCACAAGAACCTGCGCGAGACGCTCGAGGTCTGCCAGCGGGCGCGACGCGCTCTCGAGCAGCGCGAGGACCTCCCGCAGGGTCTTCCGGAGAACCTGGCGCGCGTCGTCGGCCGGCCCGCGCTCGGCCCCGGCTCCCAGCGCGCGACCGCGGTCCCCGCGATCGAGTTCGAGACCGAGGACCAGCGCCGGCGCTTCGCGGCGTTCGCCCCGATCGCGGCCGACGAGCTGCGCGGCGTCGATCTCGACGAGCTGATCCGCAAGCTCGTCGATTAGCACGCGGCTACGCGCCCCAGTCGCGCAAGTAGCGAAAGTCGTGGCCGATCGAGCGCCGCGACAGCTTCGCGATCACCGGCGGCACGCGCTTGAACTGGTTGCGCGCGATGCGCCCCGCGACCAGGCGCACGAACGCGCGGTCGAAGCCGGCGGCGACGAGCTCGTCCTCGCCCAGGCGCTCGTCGACGAGGCTCACGAGCAGGCGATCGGCGTCGGCGTACGCGAAGCCGAGGTCCGTCTCGTCGGTCTGGCCCGCGACGAGGTCGGCGGACGGCGGCTTGTCGATCACCTCGCGCGGGAGGTCGAGGTGGCGCGCGAGCTGGACGACCTGGTGCTTGTACAGGTCGCCGAGCGGGTTGACCGCGTGCGCGGAGTCGCCCCACTGCGTCGTGTAGCCGAGGAGCATCTCGGTCTTGTTGCTCGTCCCGACGACGAGCCCGCGCCACTCGACCGACAGGTCGTAGAGCACGATCATCCGGCAGCGCGCCAGCACGTTCCCGCGCCGCGTCTGGTCGCTCACACCGGCCGGCTCGAGGTAGCCGTCGGCCATCGCGCTGATGTCGACGCGGCGGGTGACGACGCCGAGTCGCTCGGCGACCAAGCGCGCGTGCGCTTCGCTGTCGGGGTGCGACGTGCGGTAGGGCAGCAGGACGCAGAGCACGCTCTGGGGACCGAACGCGCGCGCGCACAACGCCGCGGACAGGGCCGAGTCGATGCCGCCCGAGAGCCCGACGACCGCGCGCTCGAAGCCCGCCTGGCCGACCTCCTCGCGCAGGAAGCGCACGAGCAGGTCCGTCACGAGCTCGGGCTGGACGTCGAGCGTGCTCACGTCTCGCGCTCGTCCGGATCGGCGCCCAGCTCGCGCCGGTGCAGCTCGCGCAGCAGGAGCCACGGCTTCTCGTCGCGCCGCAGCGGCGTCTGGACGCGCGCGCGGTGCAGCGTGCGCGTGTCGATGCGCGCGGTGAGCTCGCCGGCGTCGAGCCCCTCGAGCTGTGCGACCCGCGCGCCGAACGGGTCGTGGACCGAGCTCCCGCCCCCGAACGCGATGCCGTCCTCGAAGCCGACGCGGTTCGCGTAGAGCACCCACGACTGCGTCATCGTCGCGGTGGCGGCGAGCAGCGTTTCCCAGGCGCGCCCCGACGCGAAACCGGGCCCCGGCGCCTCGGCGCCGCGCGCTGGTCCCGCGCTCGCGACGACGATCGCGTCGACGTGGGCGACGAAATGCAGGTACGGGCCGCCCATGTGCCACGCGTCCTCGCACAAGAGCAGCCCGAAGCGGCCGTGCTTGCTCTCGATCGGATCGAACGCCTCGCCCGGCGCGAGGTCGCGCACCTCCTCGAACATGCCGTAGCCGACGAGGTGCACCTTGCGATGCACGCCGAGCACGCGCCCGGCCTCGAGGAACGCGAGCGCGTTGTACAGCCGCCCGTCGGGCGCGCGCTCGACGAAGCCGACCGCGACCGAGACGCGCTCGGACAGCCGCGCGAGCCGCTCGATCTCGGGCGCGTCGAGCGCGAGCGCGACCTCCGCGCTCTGGTCCTTGAGGAAATAGCCGGTGAGCGAGAGCTCGGGGAACACGACGAGGTCCGCGCCGCTCTCGGCGGCCGCCGCGATGCGCCGCTCGTGGTCCGCGAGGTTGCGGTGCACGTCCCCGAGCGCGGGGTTCGTTTGGGCGAGTACGACGCGGCAGTCCATCGCGACCAGGCTACTTCCGCGCGGCCTCGAACGCCTGCCCGACGAGCTCGTCGGGGTGCAGCCCGCTCGCCTCGCCCTCGAAACCGAAGATCAGCCGGTGGCGCAGCGCCGGCCGGCAGACCGCCGCGACGTCCTCCTCGGAGACGAAGAGCCGGCCGCGCAGGAGCGCGTGCGCCTTGGCGAGCAGCAGGACCGCCTGGCCGCCGCGCGGGCTCGCGCCGTAGCGCAGGCAGCGGCGCACGTCGTCGGGCGCGAGCTCGCAGTCCGGGCTCGTGCGTACGACGAGCCGCGCGACGAGCGCGAGCACGTCGGACGAGGCCGGCACGTCGCGCACGAGGCGGCGCAGGGCGAGCACGTCGTCGCGCCCGAGCGCCGGCCTCTCGGGCGCGCGCGGCGGTCCCGTCGTCGCGGCGAGGATCGCGACGAGCTGCTCCTCGCTCGGCGCGCGCAGGTCGAGCCGCGCGATGAAGCGGTCGAGCTGCGCCTCGGGCAGCGGATAGGTGCCCTCCATCTCGATCGGGTTCTGCGTCGCGATCACGGCGAACGGGTCGGGCAGCGCCATCGTCTCGCCGTACGCCGTCACCTGCCGCTCCTGCATCGCTTCGAGCAGCGCCGACTGCGTGCGCGGCGTCGCGCGGTTGATCTCGTCCGCGAGGACGACGTTCGCGAAGATCGCTCCACGGTGGAACGTGAAGCGCCGCTCGCCGCCCGGGTCCTGCTCGAGCACGCGCGAGCCGAGGATGTCCGCCGGCATCAGGTCCGGCGTGAACTGGATGCGCTGGAACTCGAGGTCGAGCGCGCCCGCGATCGAGCGCACGAGCGTCGTCTTGCCGAGCCCGGGCGCGCCCTCGAGCAGCACGTGGCCCTCGGCGAGGACTGCGGCGACGAGCATCTCGACGACCGCTTCGTGGCCGAGGAACGTGACGCCGACGGCGCGGCGCAGCGCGTCGATCGAGCGGCGCAGCTCGGCGACGCGCTCCTCGAGCCCGGACGGGTCGTTCGGGTGCGGTGCTCTCATGGCAGGCGGGCGAGCACGGCGCGCCCGAGCGACGGGAGGTCGGTGACGCGCTCGTACGGGCACGTCGGGTGCGCGCCGGCGTGGTCGACGAGCACGAAGGCGACGCCGGCGTCGAGCGCCGCCGCGTCCTTCTTCAGGTGGTCGCCGGCGTGCAGCGCTTCGCCGGGCGCGGCGCCGGAGCGCTCGAGCGCGAGCCGGAAGATCGCGGGGTCGGGCTTCTCCACCCGGTCGATCGCCGAGCAGACCACGAAGTCGAGGCGCGGGGCGAGCTCGAGCACGTCGAGCAGCTTGGGCAAGCGCGCGCTCCAGTTCGAGACGATTCCCACGACGATGCCTCGTTCGCGCAGCTCGGCGAGCAGCCCCACGGTTCCGGGGAACATCCGGAACGTGGCCGCGTCTTCGAAGGCGGCGAACAGCTCCGCGATGACGTCGGCGCGGCGCCGCGGGTCGAGCCCGAGGCGATCGACGAAGATCCGCTCGATGAAAGCAGCGAACCAGGAATCGGAGTAACGGTACGCTCCGTCGATCTCGATCGGCAGCTCGCGGTGGACCTCTCGCATCAGCTCCAGCATCCGCTCGTCGCAGACGTCGATCCCGCGCTTTCGCGCCGCCCGCGCGTAGATCGCGGGGCGCGGCGTGTCCTCCGCCAGGAGGGTGCCGCCGACGTCGAGGAAGACTGCGCGAAGCTGCATGGATCGGCCCTGGCGGGGCCCGGACGTGGGGAATCCGGGCACTCGCCCGGCGATCTTGCAATCCCTGGTGACCGCCGTCGGGTGCGTACGATAAGGAACACCGGAGCGCCATGCCCGTGACGACGAGGTTCTGGACGGTCAGCGGCGCCGGGCGCCGCCGCGTCCGGCTCGAACGCAGCAGCGCGCGCGCGGTTCTCTGCGCGGGTGCCGCTGCGCTGACGCTCCTCGTCGGCTGTTTCGCGACCGGCGGTCGCGACGAGCGCTGGACGGCCGCGGAGGTCGCGACGGCCAACGGCGACTGGCCGAAGGCCGCGGACCTGTGGAACGAGTGCATCTACTCCGAGGGCACGCGCTCGAAGCGCCCCTTCCTCGAGACGGGCCGCGCGCTCGCCGAGCTGGGCCTCGGCGAGGACGCCGTCGCGATCCTCGGCCAGGGTCTGCTCTACCACCCCGACGACCCCGACCTCCTCGAGGCCCGAGCGCGGCTCCTGCACGCCCAGGGCTTCAACCGTGCCGCCGAGCACGACCTGCAGCGCGCGTCCGAGGCGGCGCCCGAGCGCGGCCACGTCTGGCTCCTGCTCGGCCGGGTGCGGCTCGGTCTCGACCAGCCGTGCGCGGCGATCGACCCGTTGCGTCGGGCGGCGACGCGCGGTTGCGACGAGGCCCCGACGTGGCTCCTGCTCGCCCGCGCCAACCGCGCGTGCGACGATCCGAAGGCCGCGCGCGCGTGCTACCAGCGCGCGGTCGCGCTCGGCGGCCTGGGCTCGAACGCCGAGCTCGTCGAGATGGCGTCGCTCTTCACCGAGCCTGCGCTGTGGGACGGCCGGGCGGAGTCGCTCACCGACGCGTGGTGCCTGCTCGACCTCGCTGTCCAGCGCGACCCGCAGGACGCCGACGCCTGGTTCGTGCGCGGCGTGCTCCACGAGCAGTGCGCCGACAGCGAGAGCGCCGTCCGCGCCTACCGCCGCGCGATCGAGGTCGACAACTTCCACCTGCAGGCCCTGACGAACCTCGCCCTGCTCCACGCGAGCGTGGGCGACGCGAAGAACACTCGCGAGATCGTCGATCGCGCCCTCGAGCTCGAGACCGACCCGAAGCGCCGCACGGCGCTGGCGAGCCTCCTCGAGCGCCCGGAGCTCACCGAGCGCTCGGCCGACACGCGCCAGCCGGACTGACGCCAGCGCTCTAGCCCGGATTATTCATGAGGCTTCACCGAGATCGCCGTATCTGCTCGCCAGGTCGGTACTTTGCGACCGCCGGGTGCTCGACGACCCGATCAGGGTCGACACCGCGCCCGTCGGCCGCCAAGCACCCACCTGGCGGCATCTACGACGATCTCGGCAAAGCCTCATGAATAACCCGGTCTAGCGCTCGCTCACGCCTGCGGGGCGGGCGCCCGGCGCTCGCGCACGAGCCAGGCGAGGTAGCGCTCGAGCAGCGCCGGGTCGAGCGGCGGGCAGACGACGCCGCTCCCCGCCAAGGCGGCGCGCGCTCGCTCGGCCGCGAA
>CAZGTQ010000027.1:0-8446 GCA_964528575.1 uncultured Planctomycetaceae bacterium
ACGACAAAATGGTGTGCGACTCCTTATCTATCGCTGAACGACAACAAGGTGTGCGACACCGTATCGCTGGCTAGCGTCGCGCGACGACCTGCACCTCGACGCGCGCGCCGCGTGGCAGCGCGGCGACCGCGACGCACGCGCGTGCGGGGTGCGGCGCGGGGACGCGCGCGGCCCAGACCTCGTTGAGTGGCGCGTAGAGCGTCATGTCGGTGAGGTACACCGTCGCGGAGACGACGTCGGCGAGCGAGAGGTCGGCGCGCTCGAGCTCGGCGGCGACGCGGTCGAGCGCGGTGGCGGCCTCGTGCTCGAACGTGCCGCCGCGCTCGCCTATCTGGCCCGACACGAACACGAGCGCGCCCGCGTCGACCGACGCCGAGTAGGGGCCGAGCGCGCCCTGCGCCTCGCGGTGCACCGTCGCGGGCGTCGTGCACGCGGCGAGCGCGACCAGCGCGACCAGCGCGAGCGCTTCACGACCCCTCACGCCCGCGTCCCCGGCTTCTCCGTCGGGCCCGTCCAAGCGCCCATTCCGCCCTCGAGGTTGAACAGCCCCGAGTAGCCGCGGCTACTGAGCAGCTCGCACGCCGCCGCCGAGCGCCCGCCGCCGGCGCAGGCCACGAGCATCGGCCGGCCGTCGCGCGGCACCTCGGCGAGACGCTCCTCGAGCTGGTCGATCGGCACGAGCCGCGCGCCCGGGATGACGCCGAGCGCGGTCTCCTGCGGCGTGCGCACGTCGAGCACGTGCGCGCCCGCCTCGACGAGCGCTTGTCCCTCGGCCGCGGGCACGTCGCGCCACAGACGGCCCTCGAGGATCATCTCGCTCGTCAGCGCCTCGCCCGCAGCGACGCTCGCGACGAGCTGGCGCACGTTCGCGATCTGCGCCTCGACCGCTTCCTCGAGGTTCGCTGCGACGCGGCGCGACGCGATGCGCGCGTCGTCGATCTCGCGCTGGAGGCCGGCTGCGCGCGAGCGCGCCGCGACAGCGACGGCGAGCGCGACGAGCGCGATGACGATTGCGATGATCTCCATGTTCCTCGCTTCGAGCGGCGACGACGGCTCAGCCGTCGAGGGTCTGTCCGTCGGCGGCGCGCCGGCGCACGCGGATGTCGCCGTCCGACGTGCGCAGCTCGACCTGGGCTCCGCCGTCGTTGATCGTCCCGCGGATCTGCGCGTCGGACGCGGGGTAGCTCGCCGCCTCGGTCGCGACGGGCAGCGCGCACGTCACCGCGCCGCCGCCGCTCTTCGCGTCGAGCGTGCACGAGAAGCCCGCCGGGAGCTCCAGCACCACGTCGCCGAACGACGAGCGCACGAGCCACGGTGCGGCGGGGACGCTGCCCTCGGCCGCGTGGATGGTGACGTCGCCGACCCCGGTGTGCGCGCGTACGACCTCGAACGCTCCGCTCGCGTCGATCGCGCCGTAGCCGCTCTCGGCCGCGAGCCGCCCGGCGAAGTCGCGCAGCAGCACGTGGCCCTTCGACGTCTCGATCCGGACCGTTCCGCGCGCGCTCTGCACCGTGACATGGCCGACCGCCGCCGCGAGCCGGGCGTCCTCGAGCTCGGCCTGCTCGACGAGGATCGAGCCGGACGCCGTCTCGGCCTCGACCCGGCCGCGGACGTCGCGCAGGCCGACGTCGCCGCTCTCGGTCCTCGCGACGATGCTCTGTGCGTGCACCCCGAGCAGCTCGATCCGGTCGGACGAGTTGCGCACGACCACGCGGCCCGCGCGCACGCTCGCCAGGACGATCTCACCGAGCTGCGTCTGGATCTCGACGTCGCCGCCCGCGACGTCGCGCACGCGCACCGCTCCTCCGCCGCTGCGCGTCCGCACGTCGCCGCGCGCGCCCTCGACGGTCACGTCGCCGGCCGCGGTGAGCGCGTCGATCGAGCCGACCGGCCCGTGGACCCGCACGTCGCCGTCCTCGGTCACGATCTCGACGTCGACGTGCGGCGGCAGCGCGAGGCGCACGTCGGCGGTCACCCAGCGGCCGCTCTTGCGGTCGAGCTCGGCGCCGGGCCCGGCGAGCACGATCGACACCTCGCCGCCCTCGTCGACGACCGTCAGGTCGCTCGCGTCGAGCAGCGCCGCCGCGGCGGCCTCGGTCGCGGCGTACGCCGTGATCTTCGCAAGCACCCGCGCATCGGAGGTGTCGCTCGCGCGCACGACCACCGTGCCGGAGCGGGTGGCGATGCGCACGCGGTGCGGCGCCGAGAGGCTCTGGCTGACCTGGCGGTCGGCGTAGACCTCCCAGGTGCCGTCGAACTCCTCGAACGACTGCGTGACGCGGCAGCCGAGGGGCGGGAGCGCGGCCAGGGCGCAGAGCGCGAGCGTGCGCGGGACGAGTCCGTGCATGGGCTGGTGCGAGGGTGGTGGCTTCCGAGGCTGGGGCGTCGGGTCGTGGAAGCGCCGCTCCGGAGCGCTGCCCGTCGGAGCTGGATCGGACCACGATACGCGCCGCCTGGCGCGCTGCGAACCCCCGCGTGGCCTGGCGCCGTCCGGACTCGACGGAATCAGTCGTCGGAGCCGTCCAGGCGCTCCAGGAACGCGGCGGCGCGCTCGAAATACGCGTCCCCGCCGACCGCCGCGACGTCCTCGTGGTCCGCGCCCGGCACGATCCACAGCTCCGCGGGCGGATCGGCGAGCTCCCCGAGCGCGCGGCCGTGGTCGGCGCGGATCGTGCGGTCGCGCTCGCCGTGCACGATCAGGATCGGGCAGTCGAGCGCCGCGATCTTGGACGCGTTGTCGAAGCGGTCGAGCATGAGGAGCCGGACCGGGAGCCACGGGTAGAGGTCCGAGGCGACGGCCACACCCGAGCGGAACGGCGATTCGAGGACGAGCGCGCGCGGCGGCCGGCGCAGCGCCATCTCGGTCGCGACGCCGCTGCCGAGCGACGTGCCCCAGTAGACCAGCGGCCCGGCGCCGCGCCGCTCGAGCCAGTCGAGCGTCGCCTCGGCGTCGCGGTAGAGCCCCTCCTCGGTCGGCGTGCCGCCGCTGCCGCCGTAGCCGCGGTAATCGACCATGCAGACGCCGACGCCGAGCCGCTCGCGCAGCGCCTGCAGCCACCACGCGCGCGTCCCGCGGTGGCCGGCGTTGCCGTGGAACGCGACGACGCACAGCGGCCGCTCGCCGGGCCAGTACCAGCCGCGCAGCTCCACGCCGTCCGACGTCTCGAGCGTGACGTCCTCGAGGCCCTCCCAGCCCGGCCCGGTCGGCCGCGGCGGGTCGTCCGCCCACGGGAAGTAGAGCAGGCGCCGCTGGAGCAGGAACATCACGGCGCACAGGCCGACGTAGCCGGCGGCGAGGACGAGCAGGACACGCAGCACGCGCCGGCCTCGCGACCTCGGTCGCGGCTTCAACGCCGCGCGCGGAAGATCGCGACCGACGCGGTGAAGCCGTGCAGGTGGTTGCGGCCGCCGACGGGGCCGATCTCGCCGTTCGCGAAGAAGCCGGCGACCGGCAAGTGCTCGCCGAGCTCGGCCTTGATGCAGCCGACGTCGTGGTCGGGCGCGGGGAACATGTGCGTGCCGCGGCCGTTGCACGTGAACAGGAGCGCGCCCGCCTCGTGGTCGCCGGCCCCGGGGCCCGCGGCCGCGCGCAGGAGCGAGCGCAGGTCCTGGCCGGCCGAGTCGGCGTCGCGGACGAGGAACTGGATCGTCTGGCCGCGGCGCACCTGCTCGGCGACCGCCATGCTCCCGTCCTCGCGCGAGACGCCCAGGATCATGCGGACGAGGAAGTCGCCGCGCTCGAACTCCGACTTGCGCGGGTCGACCGCCAGGCCGACGAACGGCCGCGTGCGGAACAGCCGCTGGTCGTCGGGACCGAGGTTGCCCAGCGTCTCGAACAGCACCTCGGCCGCGGTGCGCCCACCGAGCTTCTGGACGACGTTGCCCTCGCACGCGGTGATCACCCAGGGCTTGGCGACGGGCCGGCAGCCCTGGCTGACCACGCTGCGCAGCTCGACCGCGCCCTCGACGACGACGCCGATCGCGCCGCCCTCGCGCACGCCCGCTGCCGTGACGAGCAGGTTCTGCCCCGGCCCGGTGCCGCCGCTGGCCATCCCTCCGACGACCGGCACGCCCTGCCAGGCCTCGTCGATCTCGCGCAGGTAGACGTCGACGGGGAACGAGAACGGGTCGGCGAGCAGCAGCACGCTCGACAGGTCGGGCTCCTCGACCGGCGGCAGCGTCGAGAAGCTCGGCGCGTCGTCGGGACCGGGCTGCGCGAGCACGTCGAACGGCTGCACGCGCGTCCCCGGCAGCGAGGCGGCCCAGAGCGAGAGCGCTGGCCCCTCCTCGACCTCGCGGTCGGCGCCGATGACGCTCTCGCCGGTGCAGCCGAGCACAACCGGGGCGCCGGTGGCGCGCGCGAGGCGCGGGCCGAGGTTCTCGATCGAGTCGCCGTGGTGGTGCGTGACGAAGACGAGCAGCAGGTCGGGACGGACGCCGTCGAGGCCGGCGAGCAGCGTCTCGACGCACTCGCGCTCGGCGTCGGAGGTGCCGGGAGCGGTGCTCAAGGCGCTGGCGAAGCGGGGGGTGGACATGCGTCGGGCGCGTGCGGTCGGCACCGCGCCACGACCATGGTCGCGCGTCGAGTGAGAAAACACCAAGGTCCTTCCGAATCGCGCCACGAGAAGTCGATGGACGGTGGAGGGACCGTGCGCGTGTCCCATACGCTGGGCGGAGCCGCGCGCAGCCGCTTCGCCGTGGCAGGAAGCACGCGACTCTGGCAAGATCCTCCGCCCGAATGCGCCCTACGCGGATCCCCCCGGCCAGCGCGCTCCGCCCATTCCTCCCCGCCCAGAACGCCCCAATCTCCGGACAGGTGGCCCTACCGCAGGGCCTGACGAGCCGGGGCGAGACCCTATGACCGTCACCGAGAAACCCGGCGCCGATCTACCCCTCCAGCAGAACGAGGACGTCGTCATCCGCTTCGCAGGCGACTCCGGCGACGGGATGCAGATCACGGGCAACCAGTTCACGAACACGTCGGCGATCGTCGGGAACGACCTGGCCACGCTGCCCGACTTCCCGGCCGAGATCCGCGCCCCCGCGGGCACGCGGCCGGGCGTCTCCGGCTTCCAGATCCACTTCAGCTCGCGCGACATCCACACGCCGGGCGACGCCCCCGACGTGCTCGTCGCGATGAACCCCGCGGCGCTGATCGTCAACATCAAGGACCTCAAGCCGGGCGGCATCGTGGTCGTCAACACGGCGCTGTTCCGCGAGACGGACCTGAAGAAGGCGCGGCTCGACTCGAATCCGCTCGTGGACGGCACGCTCGACGGCTACCGCGTCATCGAGATCGACATCAACGAGCGCGTCCGCGATGCGCTGAAGGACTCGCCGCTGAGCGCGAAGGACGTCCAGCGCTGCAAGAACTTCTACACGCTCGGGCTGATGTACTGGCTCTACAGCCGGCCGCTCGAGCCGACGCTCAAGTGGCTCGCGAGCAAGTTCGCGAAGAAGCCCGAGCTGATCGACGCGAACCAGAAGGCGCTGCGCGCCGGCTACAACGCCGGGGACATCCACGAGATGTTCCAGGGGCGCTACGAAGTCGCGAAGTGCGAGACGCTGCCGCCGGGCACGTACCGCAACATCGTCGGCAACCAAGCGCTCGGGCTCGGGCTGCTCGCGGGCTCGAAGCTCGCCGACCTGCAGGTGTTCCTGGGCTCGTACCCGATCACGCCGGCGTCGGACATCCTGCACCAGCTCTCGCGCTACAAGAACCAGGGCGTGATCACGATGCAGGCCGAGGACGAGATCGCCGCGGTCTGCGCCGCGATCGGCGCGTCGTTCACGGGCCTGCTCGGCATCACGACCACGTCCGGCCCCGGCGTCGCGCTCAAGAGCGAGGCGCTCGGTCTGGCCGTGTCGGTCGAGCTGCCGCTCGTCGTCGTCAACGTGCAGCGCGCGGGCCCGTCGACGGGCATGCCGACGAAGGTCGAGCAGGCTGACCTCTTGCAGGCGGTCTTCGGCCGCAACGGCGAGGCGCCGATCCCGGTGATCGCCGCGCAGAGCCCCGCGGATTGCTTCGCGGCGGCGATCGAGGCCGTGCGCATCGCGGTGCAGTTCATGACGCCGGTGTTCCTGCTCAGCGACAACTACCTCGCGAACGGGTCCGAGCCGTGGCGCCTGCCCGACGTCGACGAGCTCCAGCGCTTCCCGGTGACGTTCCGCACCGAGAAGGAAGGCTTCCTGCCGTTCGACCACTCGAAGGGTCCCGCGCGGCCGTGGGTGAGGCCGGGGACGCCGGGCCTCGAGCACCGCATCGGCGGCCTCGAGAAGGACGACGGCACGGGCAACGTGTCGTACGACGCGGAGAACCACGAGCGGATGACGCATCTGCGCTGGCAGAAGCTCTGCGCGATCCGTGACACGATCCCGACGCCCGAGATCGAGGGCGAGCCGAGCGGCGACCTGCTCGTCGTCGGCTGGGGCTCGACGCTCGGCTCGAACCGCAGCGGCGTGCTCACGGCACAGCAGGCGGGGCTGAAAGTGTCCACGCTGCACCTGCGCCACGTCTGGCCGCTGCCGCACGGGCTCGACCGGATCTTCAGCAACTTCAAGTCGGTCCTCGTGCCCGAGCTCAACATGGGGCAGCTCGCGCGCATCCTGCGCAGCGAGTACCGGGGCCACAACTTCATCTCGTACACCAAGGTGCAGGGCAAGCCTTTCACCGGGAACGAGATCCACACCAAGATCACTAGCCTGCTCGGGAAGTAGCGATGGCCGAAGCGACTCTCACGAAGAAGGACCTGAAGTCGGACCAGGAGGTTCGCTGGTGCCCCGGTTGCGGGGACTACGCGATCCTCAACACGGTCCAAGGCGTGCTCGCCTCGCTCGGCGTGCCGAAGGAGGAGCTCGTCGTCGTCTCCGGCATCGGCTGCTCGAGCCGGTTCCCGTACTACATGGACACGTACGGGTTCCACTCGATCCACGGCCGCGCGCCGGCGGTCGCGACCGGCATCAAGGTCGCGAACCCGAAGCTCTCGGTGTGGCTCGTCACCGGCGACGGCGACGGCCTCTCGATCGGCGGCAACCACACGATCCACCTGCTGCGTCGCAACGTCGACGTGAAGGTGCTCCTGTTCAACAACGAGATCTACGGGCTGACGAAGGGCCAGTACTCGCCGACCTCGCCGATCGGGCTGCGCGCGCCGTCGACGCCGCTGGGCTCGGTCGACCGTCCGTTCAACCCGGTGAGCCTCGCGCTCGGCGCGGGCGCGACGTTCGTCGCGCGCACGATCGACACGCACGCGAAGCACCTCGAGGACGTGCTGCGCGCCGCGGCGGCGCACCGCGGCACGGCGTTCGTCGAGATCTACCAGAACTGCGTGATCTTCAACGACGGCGCGTTCAACGCGGTCGCCGACAAGAAGGTGCGCGACGACAAGACGGTCGACCTGCGTCCGGGCGAGCCGCTCGTGTTCGGCAAGGAGCACGACAAGGGCCTGCGCGTCAACGGCTTCGACACCGAGGTGGTCGCCGCGGCCGACGCGACGATCTGGGATCCGTCGACGCTCTCGTCGTCGCCGGGCTTCACGATGGCGCAGCTCGACTCCGACCCGGCGATGCCGCGTCCGATCGGGATCTTCCGCCGGATCCAGGCGCAGGTGTTCGACCAGGACGTGCAGAAGCAGGTCGAGACGGCGCGCGCGGGCGGCGCTCCGTCCCTGCACGACCTGATCCACGCCGGCGACCGCTGGACGGTCGGTTGATCGACGGCGGCGGCGAGCCGTGTTCGAGCACCTGATCGAGCTGATTCGGGCGCACCCGCGCTACGGACCCGCGCTCGCGCACGCGGCGGCCCAGAAGCAGCCGCTCGTGCTCAACTACCACATCCATCCGGACGCGGAGGACTACTGCGTGTCGGTGTGCGCGCGGCTCGACAGCCCGCTCGCGCTGCTCGACCTCGGCGGGACCGGGCTGGAGGAGCTCGCGCACATCAGGGGCTTCGGCGCGGCGGAGGAGGACTGCGAGCGGCTCACCGCGGCGTTCGGCCGCGAGCTGCAGCAGGCTTACCGCCTCGACCGCACGCCGGAGCCCTGGCTGCAAGGAGCCCCGCTCCGGCCCCACGGCGAGTAGGCTCGGCGGCACGATGACCGAGCTGCCGACCAAGTGCGTGCCCTGCGAGGGCGGGGTCCCCGCGCTCACCGAGGAAGAAGCCGCGCAGCGCCATGCGGCGCACGTCCCGCGCTGGACGCTCGACTACCCGCGCCTGCGCCGCAGCTTCGAGCTGGCGACGTTCCGCGCGGCGCTCGCGTGGATCAACCGCGTCGGCATGCTCGCCGAGGAGGAGGGCCACCACCCCGACTTCCACCTGACCGGCTGGAACCACGTCGAGCTCGTGCTCATGACGCACGCGATCGAGGGCCTCTCGGACAACGACTTCGTCCTCGCGAAGAAGATCGACCGCCTCGCGAACGCGGACGGAGTGAGCAAGTGAGCGCGC
>CAZGTQ010000028.1:0-27931 GCA_964528575.1 uncultured Planctomycetaceae bacterium
CGAGCAGGGCCGCGATCACGACCGGGAAGGAGGTCAGCGTCATCGGCATGCACCTTCAGCGAGGGCGCGCCGACGGCCGGCGCCGGCGCAGTGAAGCGATAGCCGAGTGTACTACTGGACACGTCGGCGGCGACCCCTACGGGATCGCGATGATGCCCGACAGTGGGTCGGGGATCTGGCCGTGTGCCAGGTTCGCCGAAAGCAGCACCCCGAGCGCGATCGAGAAGCGCTTCATGGTACTTCTACTCTCCGACAGAGGGCCTGATTGCACGCCGTTGTTGTGGCCGTACCCCCCCACCGCCCACGGTTCGGGCTCATCGAGTACAAGTAGCCGGTCCGCGCGCGGGGGGGCTTCGCGGCGTAGCCCGGAGCCCCCCGATGCGGCCACGACGACGATTCCGTGCACCAAGGAGCTCGGGTACAGCGCCCTGCGCGGTGAACGACGGGTGCCAGCGACGGCGGAGAGCGCCGCGGCAGTGACCGCTGGCTCCTGGCCGCTGAGCTCGAGTACGCTCCGGCCTCGCCGCCGACATCGGCAATGCTCCCCGAGCGGTGGCGCTCTCACGCGCTCGGTGCAAGGAGCGCGGGGCTTCCACACACGCACCTTGCTACCCGCTCGCCACCATGGTTGCGACTCGCATCGAGCTGCGCGCGGTGACGCGCGAGAACCTCGCGCCGCTCGTCTGCCTGCGGCTGCGCGCGGATCAGCGCAACTGGGTCGCGCCGAACGAGTACTCGATCGCGCAGGCGAGCCTGTACGACACGTGGGAGGCGCGCGCCGTCCACGCGACGATCGGCGGCCACGACGAGCTCGTCGGCTTCGTCCTGTGGGGTCAGGACGAGGATCTCCCCGACGACGCGCCCGAGCGCACGAGTGAGTGGTGGCTCGTGCGCCTCATGATCGACGCCCGCTGGCAACGCCGCGGCTTCGGCCGCGCGGCGGCGGAGGCGGTCGTCGCGGAGCTCGAGTCGCGCCCCGGCTGCACTGCGGTCCTGCTCGGCGTCCACCCGCACAACGCGCCGGCCCGCGCGCTGTACGAGTCGATGGGCTTCGTCGACACCGGCCTGGTCGAACACGGCGAGATCGTGATGCGCCGCCCGCGCGGCGGGTGAGCGGCGACCGCGCTACTCGCGGGCAGCCTCCCCCGGCTCCGCGCGCTCGGGGACCGGCGGGAGCTCCGCTTTCGAGCCCTCGCGGCCGAGGACGCGGAGCCAGTGCTCGGTCTGGAACGAGAAGGCCGACTCGTAGCCGTAGAACGGCTCCTTGCGGCGCACGACGCCCGCGGGGTCGACGACGATGACCCAGTGGCCGTCCTCCTCGCCGCCGGCGTCGCGCGGGGCGGCCGGGCCGCTCGTCGGGTAGGTCACGACCGCGGGCGCCGGCTCGAGCGCGCCGAGCTGGGCGCGCACCGACGCGAGGTGCTCCTCGCCGAGCGAGTCGGGCACCGCGACGACGACCGGCTGGCCGAGGACGAACTGGCGAACGAGCTCCGCCGCCTTCTCGCCGCACTCGACCGCGCGGCGCGCGAGGTACTCTCCGTCGTACTCGCCGTCGCCGTCTAGGTCGGGCGGCGCGATGCGCACGAGCACCGTCCCGCTCGGCGAGGGCGCGAGGCCGCGCAGCGCGCGGTTGACGAACAGCTCGAACGTGCCGCGCGAGGGACGCGTCGCGAGCGCCGTGCGGTCGAGCCGCTGCACCGTCGGGCGCTGCACCTCGATCGCGCCCATCGAGACCGCGAAGCCGACGTGGCCCTCGATCGGCGCGCCGTCGACCGTGTGGTAGGTGCCGAGGCGCTCGCCGCCGGCGAACGCGGTCACCGACGCGCCGTCGACGAGGAGCTCGAGCTCGAACGCGGGCACCGGGCGGCCGAAGTCGTGCTGGCCGCCGGGACGCGCGCCGGGGAGCGCGCCGTCGCGATCGCGCAGCCCCGTCAGGCTCCACGCGACGGAGTCGATCTCCGTCTGCTCCTCCTCCGCGCCGATCGAGTAGAGGAAGTCGCCCGCGCTGAAGTCGAAACGCACGTTGCGGTCGCGGCGCGTGTGGCCGATCACGACCGCGCCGCTGACGAACGACGTCGTGATGCGCACGCGCGTGCGCACGCGATACGTGCCCGGCAACAGCCACTCGTCCGTGCGCGCGAACGCGTCGCGCTGGTGCGCGCGCCGGTCGAGGCTCCCCGTCCCCGTGCGCGGCTCCTCGCGGCCGACGTGCAGGTCGCCGTCGTCGTCGACGTACCACAGGTGCTCGACGCGCCGATCCTCGTAGTTCGTCAGGCCGCTCTCGACCCAGCCCTCGAGGCCGAGCCGGCGCTCCGGACGGTCGAGGCGCGCGAGCGCAGTCGGCTGCGCGGGCGGCGCGAGAGCGAGCGACTCGAAGCCGATGCGATCCGCGAGCCGGTCGTGGTCCGCGGCGAGCGCGGCGGCGGCGAGCGGGCGCTCGCTCGCCGCGTACGCGCGCGCAGCGTCCGCGAGCGCCCCGAGCAGCGCGCGCGTCTTCGGCAACGCGTCGGCGAACGGCGCGCGCTCGCTCGGCGGCGCGCTCGGAAAGCCCTGCGCGCGCTCGAGCACCCACACCGCGTCGCGCGCGCCGCTCGCGCGGCCCAGGGCCGCGAGCGCGAGCTCCGTGCGCGGCGAGCGACCGTCCGCCGCGAGCGCCCACGTGAGCGCGTGCAGCGCGTCCTCGTCGCGGCCGAGCTCCGCGAACAGCTCCCCCGCCGCGCGCGCCTGGTCCTGGCCGAACGACGGCTCCGCGCGCTCGCGCGACCAGACCCACGTCGGCTCGTCGTAGACCCAGCCGTCGTCCGACGCGGTGTCCGGCACGTTCTGCGCGTAGCGCGACGTGAACGGCTTGGGGTTCTGCCAGTAGAAGCCGCTGACGAACTCGTCGAAGCCCTTCGCGAACGCCTCGAAGCCGTCGGGCCGCCCGTCCGCGCCGTCGGCGAAGTGCTTCACGAACCACGCGAGCGGATCGCGCGCGCCCTTCTCCGCGCCCGCCTGGAACGGCTCGAGCCGCCCGGCGAACAGCGGCCGGCCGTCCTGCTCCCAAGTCGCGAGATACACGTAGAGCGCGTAGCCCGCGACGTAGTTGTCGCGGTAGTCGTCGAGCGTCCCGGTGACGAGCTTCTCGAGGTTGCGCGCGTCGCCGTAGCCGTCGATCATCGCCCCCTCGATCGTGCCGAAGCTCGCGTGGTTGGCCACGAAGCGCTCGTCCTTCGCGCCGCCGTACGCCGCGCCGGTCCAGACCGCCTTGCCCTCGGCCAGCCACGCGGGGATCCCCGGGAAGAGCGCGCCGTCGAAGCGGTGCGTCAGCTCGTGGGTGAGCAGCCGGCCGAGCCCCTCGATCGTTCCGACCGAGAAGCGCACGGTCGTGATGTCGCCACTCTGGAAGCCGCCCGCCCACCAGAACGGCGTTCCCTCCGCCTCGAGACCGTGCGCCTCGGGCACGACGCGCACGAGGCCCGGCCGCGTCGCGAACGGATCGCGGCCGTACCAACCCGCGAGCCGGCGGTGGTGCAGCTCGACCGTCTTCGCGACGCCGAGCAGCGTCTCGTAGCCGCAGTCGGTCTCGATGCGGTAGAGCCCGTCCGGCGAGACCGCGACCGCCGGCCGGCCGAACGTGGCGTGCGCGCGCGTGAACGCCTCGCCCTCCGCGCGGCGCAGCTCCTCGAGCTCGTCGACCGTCCACGGCCGCTCCTCCTTCGCGCGCAGTTGCTCGCGCGCGCGCTCGAGGCCGCGCTCGCCGTGCTCGCGCACGCGCTCCATGCCGCTCGGCCGCGGCCCGACGAGGTCGTCGAAGGCCGCTTGCGTGCCGAGGCCGACGAGGCAGCGGGCGGCGCGCACCGCTTCGTCGGTGCGGCCGTTCGCGAGCGCGGAGTCGAGCACGCGCTTCAGCGCAGCGACGACGGACTCGTGCGCTGCATCGCCGGCGGCGACCTCGTGCGCGAGAGCCTGCGCGTGCGCCGCACGCAATGCGGGCGAGCCCGACGCGACGTCGAGCGCGGCGCGCCGCGCCCACCACGCGACGACGCGCTCGGTCGGCTCGCGCCGCGCGTTCTTCTCGCGCGCCTCGGCGAAGCGCGCGAGCTCCTGCGCCGCCGCCGCGCGCGCCGCGGCGACCGCCGCGAGCGACGCGTCGCCGGCGAGCGCGTCGCGCACGTCGCCCGCCGGCTTCGCTCGACCGCGCTCGTCCGCGGCGGCGGCGATCCACGCGTGCGCCCAGACCGCCGTCGCGTCCGCGTCGCCCGCGCTCGCCACGAGCAAGAGCTCCAGCACCTCCGTCGACTCCGGCCGGTGCACGAGGGCCTCGAGCGCGTGCAGGGCCGCCTCGGCGCGGCGGCCCGCGGCGAGCGCATCGCGCGCGGCCTTCAGCGGCAGAGCGGCTGGATCGCCGGGCGCTGCGGGAGCGGACGCGAGCGCGGCGAGCAGGACGGCGAGCACGGGGCGGAGCACGGGCGACCTCCGGAGGGCGGGACGGGGGACGGCGGGCGAGCCGCCATCGTAGCGGCCGGCCGGCGCGGTCTCGCACCGACCGCCGCCTTACGCGGCCGCTACGAGCCCGCCGGCACGGTGGGCGGCGCCGCGAGCTCCGCTTCCTCGGCCGGAGCCGACGCCGGAACGACGCGCGCCCGCGCTTCGCCGCGGCCGAGCGCGCCGCTGACGACGAACGCGAGCGCGTAGAGCGCCGCTCCCGTCCAGACGACGGCGGTGAAGCCGAACGCGATCGAGAGCACGACGGTCAAGACGCTCCCGACGACCGACGTATAGCCGTTGACGCCCCAGGCCCACGCGACGGTGCTCGTGCCGCGTGCCGCGATGCGGCCGATGCCGAGCGGGAACGGCATGCCCATCGCGGTCGCGAGCGGCGCGAGCAGCACGACGGCGACCGCGATGCGCGCCGACGTCGGCAGCAGCAGCGTCAGGTCGAACAGCACGTCGGTCAGCCACGGGTACACGAGCGCGAGCACGACGACGACCGCGAGCGCGCGGCGCGGCTCGCGCACGCGGCTCGAGAACGCGCTCCCGATCCCGCTGAACACGAGCACGCTGAACAGGACCACCGCGAGCGCGTAGAGCGGGTTGCCGAGGTAGAGGATGAACTTCTGCGAGAGCACGACCTCGACGAGGATGAAGCCCAGGCCGAGGCACGCGAAGTAGACGAGCGTCGGCAGCTCGCGCACGGCCGAGACGCCGCTCGCGCGCGTGATGCGGCGCAGCGGCTTGATCACGAAGGCCCAGCCGACGAGCGCGAGCAGGCCGAGCAGCACCGCGAGGATGCCGTGCGCAGTGACGCCGCCCAGCGAGTTGAAGAAGCTGTCCTTCGAGAGCAGGTCGTCGAAGCGCGACGTCTCGAAGAAGAACGGCCGGTCGTCGGTCGGCGCGGCGACGTCGTAGCGGTAGCCCGCGAGCCAGACGTCCTTGTCGGGCGCCGCGGCGAACGCCTCGAAGCGGTTCTCGATCGGCGCCTTCGTCGCGTCGTGCACCATCGGCGTGCGCTTCGCGGGGTGGTAGAGCGGCCGGAAGCGCATCTGTGCGACGGTCGCGTCGAGCGTCGCGAGCTGCTCGTCCGTGAACGGTTGCCTGCCGAAGAGAATCACCGAGAAGCCGGCGCTCTCGACGAGATACACGTGGCGGGACGGGTCCTCGACGCCCGCGCGCTCGAGCGCGCGCCACCCGAGCACGAACAAGCGCAGCGTGTTGCGCGGCGCGCCCTCGCGGTCGGGCAGGAACCAGCGCGTCAGCGTGACGATCCCGTCTTCCTTCGTGTGCGCGAGGTACGTGTCGAACGCCTCGAGCGTGTAGAGGAAGTTCTCCGAGAGCGCGAACGCGCCGGCCTGCGTCGTGCTCGCGGTGTCGACGCCGGAGAGCTGGACGACGTCGTAGAGCGTGGGGTCGCGCTCGAGCCAGTGCCGGCCCTCGGCGACGTGGACGGTGACTTCGGGATTGCGCTCGGGGTCGTAGAGGTGGCCACCGAACGCGGGGAACGCCTCGCGCGCCGCTGCGACGACGCTCGGATTGATCTCGACGCCGACGATGCGCTCGGCGCCGAAGCGCTTCGCCGTCAAGAGGTCCATCCCGCCGCCCGCGCCGATGCACAGGATCTCCGCGTTCGGCGCGATGCGGTGCACGAGGCTCGCGGGCAGGTACTCGAGCAGCTCCGGCGGCTCGCCCACCGCACCGGTCTCGCCGCCCTCCCAGCGCATGACGTTCGTCATCGCCCAGGAGTCGATCGTGATGCCCTTCTGGAGCGGGAACGTGCCCTGGTACGCGCTCGACAGGCCCCACAGGCCCCACGGCTGGGTGAACGGCCACGTGAACGCGTCGACGCGCGAGAGCGACGTCCACTCGGTGAAGTGCACGAGCGAGCTGTCGCGGACGTCGATCCGGCCCTCGGCCGTGCGCGGCAGGTCGGCGAGCGGGATCCGCCGCTCGCGTCCGTACGGGTCGTAGGCCACGGCGACGTCGCCCTCGACGCGGTAGTCCCCGCGGAAGACGAAGACCTCGCCCGAGGGCAGCGTCACCTCCTGCGGCCGATGCTCGCGGTCCCACTGCTCGATGTGCCAGAGCGGCTTGCTCTTGGGCGCGATCAGGTGCAGGTGCTCGTCGCGCTCCTCCCAGGAGAACAGCGCGAGGCCGAGCACGGCGGTGCCGACGACGGGCCAGAGCGCGCCGCGCAGGCCGCCGGTGAGCGCGTACAGGAGCCCCGCGACGCCCATCGCGAGCGCGCTCGCGAGCACGGCGTCGGGCGCGCTCCAGTGGAGCAGGTCGAACAGGAAGAGCGCGGCCGCGCAGCCGGCGCCCGAGCCGATCAGGTTGGCGCTGTAGACGCGGCCGGCGCGCGTGCGGTGCATCGTCAGGGTCGCGCTCACCACCGCGCCGAGGAAGAAGAACGGCACGAGGAGCACGAGCACCTGGAACAGGAGCGCGCCCTCGTTGTGGTCGGCGAGGATCGAGAACGCGTCGACCTGCGTGTGGACGACGAGCCAGAGCGCCGCCCCGGTCGCGAGGGCCGCCTGGCCGGAGAGCTTTGCGAGCAGCGCCGCGCCGCGCTCGACGAGCTCCGGCCGCGCCGACAGCCACACGCCCGACATCGCGAAGCCGAGCAGCGCGATCGAGATGACGAGGAAGCCGAAGTGGTACCAGAGGACGATCGAGAAGATCTTCGTCAGCGCGACCTGGAACAGGAGCAGGCCCGCGGACAGGAGGAACAGCGCGGCGAGCCGCAGGGCCGGCACGCGATCGTCGCTCGAAACGGCGGAGGAAACGGGGGAGGGGTGTGCGTCGCTCATGTGCGCCGAGAGCGCCGTCGGCCGGGCGGCGGCGCGCCCCCCGGCGCTGCGCGCTCGCGAGGGCAGGGATGGTACCGGGGACGCCGCCGCGCTGAACCAAAATGCGCCGGCGCGTCCCGCGAGCTGCGCGAGAACCGCGGCACGCGAGCGGTCGGAATCGCTAGGCTCTTTCGATGCGCGCGTCAGCCCTGCTGCTGTTCGCGCTCTTCGCCTGCGGGCCGAAGAGCGCTCCGACCGAGCCCGACGAGGCCGACGCGTCTGCGCCGTCGGCGACGGCGCAGACGCCGTACGAGCTGCTGCTCGAGGTCGGCTCCTTCGACGCCCTGCCTGCTCGGATGGAGCTCGCGGACGGGCTCGTCGTCGAGCTCCTCGAGCGCGGCCGCGGTCCGTTGTGCGAGCCCGGCGACGACGTCGAGGCACACCTGCGCGTGCTGCTCGCGTCGACAGGCGGCGTCGTCGACAGCACGCAGGGCAAGCCGCCGTTCCGCCTGACGCTCGATGGGCGCACGACGTACATCCAGGGGCTGCACCGGGCGATCCCGGGCCTGCGCGTCGGCACCACGGTGCGCGTCCAGGTGCCCGCGGAGCTCGCGTACGGCGAGCGGGGCTCGCCGGCGAGCGGCATCGGGCCGAACGAGCCGCTGGTGCTCGAGGTGCAGATCGTGGGCGTGCGCGGATGAGCGCGGCGCGTCGCCACGCTGCGCGCGCGCTCGCGCTGGTCGCGGCGCTCGCGCTCGCGCCCGGTTGCGCCGCTCTGGGCACGATCATCGCGCCGCCGCGCTACGACGCCAAGTCGCTGCCGTCCGGCGTCGAGCTGCAGGACCTGGTCGTCCCCGAGGGGGGGCGCGTCGCGGGCGGGAGCGACGAGGTGACGATCGACCTCGTCGCCTGGACCGGCGGGGGCCGGCGCTTCGAGTCGACGTACGCCGTCGGCCGTCCGCTCACGTTCGAGCTCGGCTCGGGCGTCGTCCCGCACGGCCTGGACGAGGGCGTGCGCGGCATGCGCGTCGGCGGCCGCCGCAGCATCGTCGTCCCGCCCGAGCTCGCGTTCGGCGACGCCGGAATCCCCGGCGAGATCCCGCCGCGCTCGTTCATCCTCTTCGACGTCTCGCTCGTGAGCGTCCGGCGCCCGAGCGACCCGCCGATCGAGCCGCAGGATCTCGGCGAGGACGACCTGCCGAAGGACGAGGCGCAAGAGCCTGCCGACGCGCCGCCGGAGGCGATCGAGGCGGGCGCGGCGGACGACGACGGCTGACGGAGCGGGCGTTCAGCGCAGCTTCAGCTCGAGCGCTCCCCCGCGGCTCGTCGTGCGCACGGCGACGACGCCCTGGCGGCGGCCGTCGGGCCCGGCGAGCCACGCTTCGACGTGCGTGCGCAGGACGGGGCGCTGCTCGCGGTTGCCGAAGCCGCGGCCGGTGACGACGAGGAGCGTGGACGCGCCGCGCACGCGCGCGGTGTGCAGCGCCTGCTCCAGGCGGCGGATCGCGGCGGCGCGATCGAGCCCGTGCAGGTCGACCGTCGATTCGGCGTCGCGCGTCACGCGTAGAGCGACGAGACCTCGTTCGCGTAGCCGTTGTAGAGCAACGTCGGCCGCTTGTCCCCCGTCGCGAGATCCTCCTCGGTGCGCTGCGACCAGCGCGGATGCGGCACGTCCGGCTCGACGTTCGACAGGAACGGGTATTCCTTCGGCTGCTCGTCCTGCCAGAACGTGCGCGGCTGCTCGCTCACGAGCTCGATCCGCACGACGCTCTTGGGCGACTTGTAGCCGTACTTCCACGGCACGACGATCCGCACCGGCGCGCCGTGCTGCGCGGGCAACGCGTGGCCGTAGATGCCGGTCACGACCATCGCCAGCGGGTGCAGCGCCTCGTCGAGGCGCAGACCCTCGTAGTACGGCCACTCGTAGCGCGAGACCTTCTGCCCGGGCGCGACCTCGGGGTCGTGGAACGAGAGGAAGCGGACGAACTTCGCGCTCGGCTTCGGCTGCGCCTTCGCGATCAGCGCAGAGAGCGAGTAGCCCGTCCACGGGACGGTCATCGCCCAGCGCTCGACGCAGCGGAAGCGGTAGTAGCGCTCCTCGAGCGGCGCGACGCGCGCGACCTCGTCGAGGTCGAGCTCGAGCTCCTGCTCGACCTCGCCCGCGACCGCGACCGTCCAGGGCCGGCCGCGCAGCTCGTCGGTGTAGCGGTGCACCGCGCCGCCGCGGCCCGGCAGGAACTCGTAGAAGTTGTTGTGCGTCGCCGCGACGTTCTCGGGCGTGAGCGGGCGGCCCGGGTTGTAGCGGACGTCGCGCTCGGCGGGGTAGAGCGCCGCGCCGCCGGGGGCGTCCCACGGCGGCACCCAGCGCGCGGAGAGCGGGTAGGCGCGCTGCGCGGCCTCGCTCGGCTCCTGCGCGCGAAGGGAACCGGGCGCGAGCGCCGCGATGCCGCCGAGGCCGAGGAGCCGCAGCAGGCGGCGACGATCGAGCCAGGCCGACTCCTCGAGGACCGGGAAATCGGGCGCGGGCCGGTGCCACGGGCGGGGCGTGTGGATCGAGGGCATCGCGTCTCCTGGCGGGCGTCGCATCGTACAAGGTCCGCCGGCGGCGCAGGCCGGCCCGGCCGAGGGCGCGGTTCGGCCGCGGAAGCGCGGAACGCGCGCGCGCGCCGACCGTTCCAGCCGTAGCCTGGTTCGCGGCCATAGCCTGGTTCGCGGCCGAACCCAGCCGCCGAGGGACCCCGATGCTCCATCCGTCCGCCCCGTCGCTCATCGCGGCCGCGCTGCTCGCAGCGGCCGCGCTCCCCGCTCCGCAGGATCCCGGCCGCGGCATGGCGCCCGACGCGCCGCCCGCGCCGCTCTACCCCGCCGATCGGCACGAGGTCGCGCTGCGCTTCTTCACGACCGACGGCAACGTCGACGAGGAGCAGCTCGACGAAGCGCTCGCCCAGCTCGACGATCCGGACGCGTACGTCTTCTTCGGGCCCGCGCAGGACACGGTGCGTCCCAACAGCGACTTCCTCGCCGTCGAGGCGAAGGTCGCGGACGTCGAGGCGAAGGACGTCGAGCGCGCGATCAAGAAGAGCGGCGGCAAGCCGGAGACGCTCGTCTGGACGATGGTCACGTGGAATCCGACCGAGCCGCCGCGCCCGGGCGGACGCGGCGGGCGCCTCGCCGGCGGCGTGCGCTCGCGCGTGCTGACCGCGTCGTCGGACATCCGCTGGTGCGAGGCCATCGCCGACCGCGTCGTGTTCTTCTACGAGCGCGGCGGGATCGACGCGGAGAAAGTGATCGACAAGTTCGAGAAGATCTTCACGGCGAGCGGCATGAAGGCGGAGGAGCTCGGCGTGCGCGTCGCGGTCGACACGATCGAGTGGAAGGTCGTCGGCGAGCTCGACCAGGGCCTCGCGAAGCGGATCGAGAAGGACATCGGGGAGCTCGACGGCGTGACGACGGTGTCGCTCGATCCGACGACGAAGCTCTTGCGCATCCACGTGCGCCTCGAGGACCTCGCGCTATCGGGCCCGCCGCATAGCGGCCCCGGCGGCGACGAGGCGGGCGGCGGCCGCAACCGCGCCGGCGCAGGCGCGCGCTACGTCTTCTTCACCGACCCGGTGCTCGACGTGCTCGAGGAGCACGAGCTCGAGGCGCTGGACCCCGGCGCAGACGCCGCGCCGGAGCCCGCCGAGCAACCCGGCGGCTGAGCCGCTCTCGTCTCTACGGCGCGCTACGGAAGCAGGCTCACCGGGACCGCGTTGCTCGCGTAGTCGAGCGTCAGCGCACCGAGCGCGACGTACGCGAAGTGCAGCGTCGTGCCGGCGAGGTTCGGCGACGTGCTCGCCGGGACGACGAGCTTGGCCGCGGCCGCGCCCTCGCCGTCGAGCGAGCCGATCGTCTGGACGAAGACGTCGCCGTTCGCCTGCTCGATCGAGAACAACGTGAACGGATCGAGGTTCAGCGGGACCGTGACGAGGCCGAGCGGCGTGCCCGGGCTCGTCCCGCTGCCGCTCGCCGCGATCAAGTAGGCCTTGGCCGCGTGCTCGGCGCCGGCGGTCAGCGCGAAGACCGCCTCGCCGCCGCTCTGGACCGACACGGCGTGCGCGCTCGACGCGAGACCGAGCGGCTGACCCGAGACGACCGCCGCCGTGCCCGCGCCGTCGTAGCGCGCGCCCACGACGAGCTCGGGCACGCCGTCGCCGTTCAGGTCGCCCGCGCCCGCCACCGCCGCGCCGAGCTCGGACGAGCGCGCCGTCGCGTCGACCGAGAAGAGCACGCTGCCCGTCATCCCGTCGACGACGCGCGCGGTCCCGCCCTGCAGCGTCGTCGTCGCCGCGAACGGCGAGCCGATCGCGACCTCCGCGCGCAGATCGCCGTCGAGGTCGCCGAGCCCCGCGACCGAGAAACCCGACCAGTCGCCCGCGGAGTCGCCCTGGATCGTGCGGATCGCGAGACCCGTCTGGACCGACCAGATGCGCGCGATGCCCGCGTCCGGGCCGTTGAGCGGGCTGAACGGCGCTCCCGCGATCACGTCCGAGAGCCCGTCGCCGTCGACGTCGCCCGCGCCCGCGACCGACCACCCGAGCAGGTCGAACGCGAAATCGCCGTCGAACGAATCGAGCAAGCCTGCGCCGCCGGCGGCCGCGCCGCCGCCGTACACGTAGACGCGGCCGGTGTTCATCGCCCCCGCGTCGGCCGCGATCGAGCCGACGACGACGTCGGCGAAGCCGTCGCCGTTCACGTCGCCCGCACCCGCGACCGACCAGCCGAAGCCGTCGGCCGCCGCCTCGCCGCTCGCCTCGAGCAGCAAGAGCGATGTCTTGCCGGAGAACACCTGGACGCGCCCCGGGTTCGAGCCGAGCGTCCCCGCGCCGGGCGCGCCGATCACGACGTCGGCGAAGCCGTCCATGTCGAAGTCGCCCGCGCCCGCGACGCTCGAGCCGTACTCCTCGCCCGCGCCCGAGCCGAGGAACGTCGCGAGCGGCTGCATCGTCGCGCCCGACACGACGCGCACCGAGCCGGAGTCGGTGCCGGCGAGCGAGGCGCGCCACGCACCCACGACGAGGTCCGGCGTGCCGTCCCCGTCGTAGTCCCCTGCGCCGTCGAGCGCCGAGCCGAACCAGTCGCCCAGCCCGCTCCCGTCCAAGGTCGCGATCGGCGCGCCGCTCTCGCCCGAGACGAGGTACACACGCCCCGCGTCGGGCGCGGCCACGTCCGCGAGCGGCGCCCCGACGAGCAGGTCGTCGAAGCCGTCCCCGTCGACGTCGCCCGCCCCGGCGACGGCGTCCCCGAAGAGGTCCCCGGTGGTCGGCCCCTCGAAGGTGAAGAGCCGCGTCTGGCCGTGGGCGAGCGGGGCAGCGAGGGCCAGCGCGAGGACGAGGGCGAGGGGACGGGGTCTCATGGCGGGGTCCGGGGGAAGATTGCGGGGGAAACGCGGTGCCAGGCCACCCTGCGAGCCGGACTCTAGCCGCTCGCCGGCGCCGGGGTCACTCCAGCCCGGGCTCGCGCGCGCCGAAGGAGTAAGAATCGACGTATCCAGATGCGTCGTTTCGAGCTAGGATCCGGGGCGATGATCGGTCTGACGAGCAGCTCACGCCTCCTCAAGGCCCTCGGCGACGAGACGCGCCTGCGCATCCTCCACCTCCTGCGCCACGAGGAGCTGTCCGGAACGGATCTCATGGAGATCCTGAACATGGGGCAGAGCCGCATATCGACGCATCTCAATCTGTTGAAGGAGGTGGGGCTCGTCACCGACCGCCGGGCGGGGCGGCGCATCTACTACAGCCTGGCGCCGGGCGACCCGACGACGCTGCTCGAGTCGGTGCTCGAGCAGAGCCGCAGCTCGCCGGAGCTCGCCGCGGACGCCGCGGGGCTCGAGGCGCTGCGCGAGCGGCGGCGCGAGGAGTCGCGCGCGTACTTCGATCGCGTGGCGGGCAGCTTCGGCGACCGCGTGCTGCCCGGCCGCACGTGGGAGGGGCTGGCGCGCGCGCTCCTGCAGCTCGTGCCGCCCGGCCGCTACTGCGATCTCGGGATCGGCGACGGATTGCTCACGCTGATGCTCGCCGAGGTCGCTACGACGGTCACCGCCGTCGACCACTCGCGCGAGATGGTCGGCCAGCTCCAGCAGCGCTGCCGCGAGCGCGGCATCGAGAACATCGAAGCGGTCGAGGGCGAGATCGAGTCGCTGCCGCTGCCCGACGCGTCCCACGACGTCGTCGTGATGAGCCAGGCGCTGCACCACGCGCGCTCGCCCGAGCGCGCGCTGCGCGAGGCGCGCCGCGTGCTCGTCCCCGGCGGTCGCCTCGTCGTCCTCGACCTGCTCGCGCACACCGAGGACTGGGTGCGCGAGAAGCTGCAGCACGTCTGGCTCGGCTTCACCGAGTCCGACCTGCGCGAGCTCATCGCGCGGTGTGCGTTCGACCGCGTGTCGATCCAGCGCGCCGCGCGCGATCCCCAACCCCCCCACTTCATGACTCTGCTCGCGACCGCGACCGCCGCGGCCTGAGCCATCCACCATGACCACCTCCGCATCCGCGCAGAGCTCGACAGCGAACGGCGCCGACGTGCGCCGGCGCCTCGAGGCGCTGCTCGCCCGCCGCATCCTCGTGCTCGACGGCGCGATGGGCACGATGATCCAGACGCGCCGCCTCGACGAGGCCGCGTTCCGGGGCGAGCTCCTGCGCGACCACCGCTGCGACGTGCAGGGCAACAACGACCTGCTCTCGCTGACGCAGCCGGACGTCGTCGCGTCGATCCACGACGCGTTCCTCGCCGCGGGCGCGGACGTGATCGAGACGAACACGTTCACGGCGACGTCGATCGCGCAGGCGGACTACGGGCTGGAAGCGCGGGCGCGCGACATCAACGTCGCGGCGGCCCGCCTCGCGCGCGGGCGCGCGGACGCGTGGAGCGCGCGCACGCCCGATCGGCCGCGCTTCGTCGCCGGCTCGATCGGGCCGACGAACAAGACGCTCTCGCTCTCGCCGAAGGTGTCCGACCCCGGCTTCCGCAGCGTCACGTTCGACGAGCTGCGCCGCGCGTACGCGGAGCAGGCGAGCGGCTTGCTCGAGGGCGGCGTCGACCTCCTGCTCGTCGAGACGATCTTCGACACGCTCAACGCGAAGGCCGCGCTGCTCGCGCTCGAGGACGCGTTCGCCGAGCGCGGCGAGCGCGTGCCGCTGATCCTTTCGGTCGCGATCACCGACGCGAGCGGCCGGACGCTGTCGGGGCAGACGATCGACGCGTTCTGGCACTCGCTCGCGCACGCCGAGCCGCTCGCGGTCGGCGTCAACTGCTCGCTCGGCGCGCGCGAGATGCGCCCGTACGTCGCCGAGCTCGCGCGCATCGCGTCGACGTTCGTGTCGTGCTACCCGAACGCTGGCCTGCCGAACGCGTTCGGCGACTACGACGAGACGCCGGAGGCGACGGCGGAGCTACTGCGCGAGTTCGCCGAGAGCGGGCTCGTCAACCTCGTCGGCGGCTGCTGCGGCACCACGCCCGACCACGTGCGCGCGATCGGCGCGGCGGTCGCGGACGTCTCGCCGCGCGAGCTGCCCGCGCGCAACGGGCGCGCGGCGACGCTCTTCACCGGGCTCGAGACGCTCGCGATCACGCGCGAGTCGAACTTCCAGATGATCGGCGAGCGCACGAACGTCACCGGCTCGGCGCGCTTCCGGCGGCTGATCAAGGACGACGACCTCGAGAAGGGGCTCGAGGTCGCGCTCGAGCAGGTGCGCGGCGGCGCGAACATCCTCGACGTCAACATGGACGAGGGGATGCTCGACTCCGAAGCGTGCATGACGCGCTTCCTCAACCTGATCGCGTCCGAGCCCGAGATCAGCCGCATCCCGATCATGATCGACAGCTCGAAATGGTCGGTCCTCGAGGCGGGGCTCAAGTGCACGCAGGGCAAGGGCATCGTCAACTCGATCTCGCTCAAGGAGGGCGAGCAGGACTTCCTCGAGAAGGCGCGCGTCATCCGCCGGTACGGCGCCGGCGTCGTCGTGATGGCGTTCGACGAGCTCGGCCAAGCGGACACGGTCGAACGCAAGGTCGAGATCTGCACGCGCGCGTACCGGATCCTGACGGAGAAGGTCGGCTTCCCCGCCGAGGACATCATCTTCGACCCGAACATCCTCGCGATCGGCACGGGCATCGAGGAGCACGCGCGCTATGCGCTCGCCTTCATCGAGGCGACGCGCATCATCAAGGAGCGCTGCCCCGGCGTGCGCATCTCCGGCGGCGTGTCGAACCTCTCGTTCTCGTTCCGCGGCAACAACGCGGTGCGCGAGGCGATCCACTCCGCGTTCCTCTACCACGCGATCCGCGCCGGCATGGACATGGGGATCGTCAACGCGGGCCAGCTCCAGGTCTACGAGAACATTCCCAAGGACCTGCTCGAGCACGTCGAGGACCTGATCTTCGACCGCCGGCCCGACGCGACGGAGCGCCTCGTCACGCTCGCCGCCACCATCGACGGCAAGGGCACCGAGCGCACGATCGACGTCTCCTGGCGCAACGGCCCGGTCGAGGCGCGCCTGCAGCACGCGCTCGTGCACGGCATCGTCGACTGGATCGAGCAGGACACGGAGGAGGCGCGCCAGATGTACGGCAGGCCGCTCACCGTCATCGAGCAGCCGCTGATGGACGGCATGCGCGTCGTCGGCGACCTGTTCGGCGCCGGGAAGATGTTCCTCCCGCAGGTCGTCAAGAGCGCGCGCGCGATGAAGAAGGCCGTCGCGTACCTCGAGCCGTACATGGCGGCCGAGAAGAGCGGCGGCCGGGCGCAGGGCCGGATCGTGCTCGCGACCGTCAAGGGCGACGTGCACGACATCGGCAAGAACATCGTCGGGGTCGTGCTCGGCTGCAACAACTACGAGGTGATCGACCTCGGCGTCATGGTGCCGGCCGACGAGATCCTGCAGACCGCGGTCCAGCAGGGCGCGAACCTGATCGGGCTGTCCGGGCTCATCACGCCGTCGCTCGACGAGATGGTGTCCGTCGCGAAGGAGATGCAGCGGCGCAAGCTCACGATCCCGCTGCTCATCGGCGGCGCGACGACGAGCAAGCAGCACACCGCCGTCAAGATCGCGCCGTGCTACGAGCAGCCGACGATGCACGTGCTCGACGCGTCGCGCTCGGTGAACGTCTGCGCGAGCTTGCTCGACCCCAAGCAGCGTCCCGACCTCGACGCGGCGAACCGCGAGGACCAGGAGCGCATGCGCGTCCAGCACGCCGAGCGCGTGGCCAAGCCGCTCGCGACGTACACGGAGGCGCGCTCCAACCGCACGCCGATCGAGTGGCGCGCGCAGGACGTCGCGCGGCCGAGCTTCTGTGGGCGGCGCGTCGTCGACGACGTCACGCTCGCGGACCTCGTCCCGTACATCGATTGGCAGTTCTTCTTCTCCGCGTGGGAGCTCAAGGGCCGCTTCCCGGCGATCCTCGACGATCCGAAGCGCGGCGCCGCGGCGCGCGAGCTGTTCGACAACGGCCGCGAGCTGCTCGCGCGCATCGTCGACGAGCGCCTGCTCGAGCCGCGCGGCGTATACGGCTTCTGGCCGGCGTGCGCCGAGGGCGAGGACGTCGTGCTGTTCACCGACGACGCGCGAACTGCCGAGCTCGCGCGCTTCCCGATGCTGCGCGAGCAGGCCAAGCGCGACGACGGACGGCCGAACCGCTCTCTCGCCGACTACCTCGCGCCGAAGGACAGCGGGCTCCAGGACTGGATCGGCGCGTTCGCCGTGACGACGGGCGTGGGCGCGAGGGAGCTGTGCGCGACGTTCGAGGCCGAGCACGACGACTACGGATCGATCCTGACCAAGGCGCTCGCAGACCGGCTCGCCGAGGCGTACGCGGAGCTCCTGCACGCGCGCGCCCGCCGCGACTTCGGCTACGGCGCGGACGAGGAGCTCGACCACGCGGACCTCGTCGCCGAGCGCTTCCGCGGCATCCGCCCCGCGTTCGGCTACCCCGCGTGCCCCGACCACGAGCCGAAGCGGCGCCTGTTCGAGCTGCTCGACGCCCCCGCGATCGGCATCACGCTCAGCTCGAGCTGCGCGATGATCCCCGCGGCGAGCGTCAGCGGCCTGTACTTCGCGCACCCCGCGGCGCGCTACTTCAACGTCGGCCGCATCGGCCGCGAGCAGGTCGAGGACTACGCGCGCCGCTGCGGCGCCACGCGCGCCGAGATCGAGAAGCGGCTCGCGGCGAACCTCGGGTACGACGCCGAATGACGGCGACTACGTCGATCCGTTGAGCGCGAGCACCCTGCTCGAGCGGCTCGACGAGCGCGTGCTCGTGCTCGACGGCGGCGTCGGCACCGAGCTGCTCGCGGCCGGCCTCGACGTCCGGCGCGACTTCCGCGGTCTCGCGGGGCGCATCGAGGTCCTGAACCTCGAGCGCCCCGACGCGGTGCGCGCGGTACACGACGCCTACCTCGCGGCGGGCTGCGACGCGATCGAGACGAACACGTTCCGCGGCTCGCGCGCCGCGCTCGCCGAGTGCGGGCTCGACGGCTCGTTCGAGGAGCTCAACCGCGCCGCCGTGCGCATCGCCCGCGAGGCGCGCGACGCGGCGGCGACGGCGGAGCACCCGCGCTTCGTGCTCGGCGCGCTCGGCCCGGGCGCGCCGCTCGTCACGCTCGGCCAGACCGACTTCGACGCCGTGCGCGCGAACGACCGCGAGCACGCGGCGGTGCTCGTCGACGCGGGCGTCGACGCGCTGCTCGTCGAGACGCGCCAGGGCTCGCGGCAACTCGTCGCGGGCGTGCTCGGCGCGCACGAGGCGGTCCGCGCGAGCGGGCGGGACGTCCCGATCCTGGCGAGCGTGACGCTCGAGGTCACCGGACGGCTCCTGTCGGGCGAGGCGCTCGCCGACGTGATCGCGGCCGCCGCCGACCTGCCGATCGAGCTGCTCGCGCTCAACTGCGCGCTCGGACCGCGCGAGCTGTCCGAGCACGTGCGCGAGCTCGCCCGTGGCGCGCGGACGCGCATCGGCGTCTACCCGAACGCGGGCCTGCCGCAGTTCGTCGCCGGCGAGCCGTGCTACCCGCTGACGCCGGCCGAGCTCGCCGACTGGCTCGTGCGCTTCGCGCGCGAGGACGGAGCGCGGCTCGTCGGCGGCTGCTGCGGTACGACGCCGGCGCACATGCGGGCGGTCGTGCGCGCGCTCGGCGACGGCGAGCCGGTTGCGCGACCGGTGCGACCGGCGCGCCGCTTCGGGGGCGAGGCGCCGCCGCCGAAGCCGCCGTTCCTCGGCGCGCGCGTGGTCGACTCGATCTTCCTCCAGAGCGTGCTGCCGTACGTCAACCGCACCACGCTGTTCCATCTGCACTGGGGCGTGCGCCGCACGGGGCGGCCGCTCGACGAGCTCGAGCGCGAGCTCGAGGACGAGATCGAGCCCGCGTTCTGGGAGCTCGCGCGCGTCTGCGCGCAGGAGCGCGTGCTCGAGCCGCGCGCGTCCTACGGCTACTGGCGGTGCCGCGCGCGCGGGGACGAGCTCGCGCTCCTCGACCAGCACGCCCCTTCGCGCGAGCTCGTGCGCCTGCGCTTCCCGCGCGAGCGTGGTGGCGAGCGGCGCTGCGTCGCGGACGCGTTCTCCGGCGGCCCCGACGGCGTCGACGTCGTCGCGCTCCTGGCCGTCACGCTCGGGGAGCGCGTGACCGCGACGCTGCGCGCGTGGTACGCCGAGGGCCGCGCGCTCGACGTGCAGCGCCTCCAGGGGCTCGCGGCGGAGTGCACGGGGGCGCTCGCCGAGCATGTGCACCGCCAGATCCGCGGCGAGCTCGGGATCGCACGCGAGGACGTGCGCGACCCCGAGGAGTTCCTGAACCAGGGCTATCGCGGCAGCCGCTACGCGCTCGGCAGCGCGGCCTGGCCCGATCGCTCCTCGGCGGCGCCGCTGCTCGAGCTGCTCGAGGCGGAACGCGTCGGGATCACGGCCGACGAGCGAGGCCTCTTGCGCCCCGAGGCCTCGAGCCTCGCTCTGGTGTGCCATCAACCGACGGCGCGCTACTTCGTGCCCTGAATCGGGCCCCTGAATCGTGTCCCTGAATCGGGGCGATTGCTCGCACGATCGGGCGGCGGACGTCGGAGCTGGGTTCGCTACACTGAGACCCGGGTTCGTCTGATGCTCGCCGCGACCGAGACAGCTCGAATGGACGGCGGAGTCTCGTCTCGGCTACAGTCCAAGTACACGCAGTAGAGAGGTCATGATGCTCGCCTTCTCGCGCTCCCGAATGTGCGTCCTCTTCGTGTCGCTCTTCGCGACACTTCCGTCGTCCGCGTCGGCCCAGGAGTGCACGCTGGAGCCTGATGGCCTGGACGACTCCTGTTGCTCCGACGTCACGCTCGATCTGCCCGACTTCCCGCTCATCTCGGTCGGCGGGGCCGGACTCTGCATCTCGAATTGCAGCGAAACGACCACGGTTCAGGTCGACGTGCTGGTCGAAGTCGCCTCCCCGTCGACGACCGCGACGTGCACGCAGTACGTTGCGCCCATCGCCGTTAGATCGGACCCCGGCGGAGCCGACCTCCTGACAGGTAGCTTGACGATGGACTACTCGCGAACGTGGATGGAGATTCCCGACGAAGGGTCGGACCGCTACCAGGTCTGGCGTTTCGTCGTGAAGGTCGACCTCGCCACCCCGCTCTCCGCCGGAGCGCAGGTGTGCCCGGTGCCCAACTGCATCCCCGAAGCGCTGAGTGGCAAGGGGTACGACGAAGCGTTCTTCTACGGGTATGTGGACTATGCGCGACGCTGCCCGACCGGCGAGTTCGAGAGCGTGCTCGTGCTGTTCCACAACTGCGACCTCTTCATCCACGGCGGAACCGCCGCCTCGCTCAAGCCGGATGATCCGACGCCGTTCCATCGAGACACGAAGTACGCTGTGGTTGCACCGCGAGCGGGCTTCGTCCGGTTCGATCAGTCGACAGCGGTGCCTGGCTGGGAGTGGACGGCCGCCGGCGGGGACCTGTACCCGGATGTCAACGTGCCCTATCCGATGCCTGGTGGGATGCGCACGGTTCCCGGGTCGACGCCGGTCGTCGGGACAGGGATCACTTGTGGATCGCCACCTACGCCGGTCATCAACCCGCGCTGTTCGGCTACCGCGCGCGAGCCGATCGACAACACATTCGAACCCATCCCTGAACTCTTCCCCGGCCGCGCGCTCGGTGGCGCCTACCCCGTCCTCCCGGCGACCTGTGACTGTGTGATCGGCGGCGGGACTCAGGCGGCCATCATGTTCTTGCTCGGGGGCACTCGGATGTGCAACGACAACAACAGCAGCTTCGTCTCGCTCGACGTGGCGAACTACAATTACGGCTACCCCTGGGTCCACAACCACCAGGTGCGTCTCGGCAAGTGGACTGGAGCAGGAGCAGCCTATCCGGGCAACGAACGCGTCTACATGTCGGAGGGCTTCGTCGCGTACTACGACGCTTGCCGCGCCTCGGGCGATGAGTCGACGGTCGACTTCTTCTACGGCGTCTACACGCGCGACGGATTCGCGCTCGACGGATTTCCGTTGGAGACGACGTTGACGTTCTTCGACGCGGCGAGCAACTACTCGGTGGACCTGCCCTTGGGCACCTACGTGCCGCAGGGCTTCGTCGGCTGCGTCTCCTCGATGAATGTAGGCCCGGTGCGTGTCTCGACCACAAACCACGTGATCGGCGCCGTCTTCGGGCCGCACGTGGAGTGATCCGGGGCCAGCCGGCGGCGATTCCGGCCGAAGAGCCCCACATGGCTACGAGCAAGACGTTCAAGCCGTGGAACAGGCCTGTGTCTTCATTCGAGTGTGGGTCCGATTCGGCGTAGGCGGCGTGTTTCACGCGGCGCGACTCACGCGGCGAGCGCCGCCGGCGCGCCCGTGCGCCGACGGAAGAGCCACTGCGGCGAGCGTCGTCGCGAGATCGCGCAGCTTCACGCTCTGCCCCGCGCGACCCAGCGCGCTCGACACGCCGTCCGCGGCGCCGTCACCTCGAGCGTCACGGGCCGCACGTCGGGGTGCAGGACGCCCGCCGCGTGCGCGTGGGCACGTGGGGCACGCCCGCCGTCGGGGCGACGACCTCGCAGTCTTGCCGTACTCCCGGCGCGCGGTCCGCACGCTGGTCAGGATCGACGGCGCGCACGAGGCCGCGCAGGTCGACTGGCGTGCGCGTGCTCGAGCGCGGGGTCGACGTGCCGCAAGCACCAGGGGCTCGGTCGGAGCGGCTCCGCTGAGGACGAAGAGCGAGCTGGCGGCGAGAACGAAGCTCCCCTCCGGCAGCGATTGCGGATCGAGCAGCTCGGGCGACAGCGGGAGCTGCGTCCACTCGACGCCGCCGCCGCGCAGCACCTCGACTTCCTCGCCCCGCGGCCGACCGATCGCGCGCGCGGGCGCAGGCACCGACCAGACGCCGCTCCACTGGGTCGGGCGCCATTCGGCGGGGTCGATGCGCGTCACGAACCGCAGCGCGTCGGAGCCCTCGAGCGGAGCGATGCGCGCGGCGCGTCCGCGCCACTCCAGCTCGACCGCGTCCGGGTGCGCGGGCGGACGGAATCCCTCCACGAGCGAGACGAGGCGCTCCTCCTCCTCGTCGCCCGCCCCGCACGCGGCGAGGAGCGACAGGGCCGCCGCGACGACGGTCCGGGTCGTGGACAGCGTTCGCATGACGCGACTCGGTCCGACGCGCCCGCGCCGGACCGACCGGCGACATCGTACGCGATCGTCAGCGCGCGAGCAGCGCGAGCGTCGCGAGCGCTGCGAGCGCGACGGCGACGAGCACGGCCCACGGCCAGGTCGAGCGGCGCGGCTCGATCCGGCGCGGGTCCATGACCGCGAGCGCCTCGGCTCCGGCCGCGAGCCGCAGCAGCTCCGCCGGTGTCGCCGGGCGCGCGGTCGGGTCCTTCGCGAGGCCCGCTGCGACGGCGTCGTCGAGCGCGGCGTCGCCCGATTGCAGGGGCGGCGCGCTCGCGTGCAGGATCTGGCCGATCAGATCGGCGCCCGCGAACGGGGGGCGGCCCGTGACGAGCCACCAGAGCGTCGCGGCGAGCGCGTGCACGTCGGCGGCCGGCGTCGCCGCGCGTCCGAGCAACACCTCCGGCGCCATCGTCTGCAGGCTCTCCTGCGCCTGCGCGCCGGTGCGCCTGCCGAGCAACACGACGGCGGCGAACCCGGTGGCGAGGTCGCGCAGTTTGACGCTCTGCCCCGCTCTTCCCACCGCGTCCGGCACGCCGCCGGCGGCGCCGTCGACGAGGAGCGTCGCGGGCCGCACGTCGCGGTGCAGGAGGCCCGCGGCATGCGCGTGCTCGAGCGCGGGGACCGCGTGCTGCAGGACCCACACCGCCTCGGCGGCGTCGAGCCCGCGTCCGCTCGCGGCGACGCGCGCCTCGACGACGTCGCTCAGCGTGGGGCCGTCGACGCGTTCGGAGACGAGGAACGCGAGCTCCCCGTCGACCTCGAGCCCCCGCTGCGGGACGAGGTGCGCGTGCGTGACCCGCCGCGCGCGCTCGCCCTCCTCCTTCAGCTCGGCCAGGCCCGGCCGGTCGAGCGCCAGCGACTCGGGCACGAAGCGCAGGACGAAGGCGCCGCCGCTCTCGTCGCGCGCGGACCAGACGGAGCCGAGCACGCTGCGCTCGAACGGCGACTCGAGGCGGTAGCGGCCGACGCTAGCGCCCGCGTGCACGCGCGTCGCCCCGCGGCCGAGGCTCGAAACGCCCCTGAACGATTGGTCGGAGAGGTCGATGCGGAACGTCGAGTCCATCGCGCCGAGCCATCGTAGGGCGGGCGCGGACGGGAGGCTACGATCGCGGCCGATGGCGCAGGAAGGTGCCGAACGGGGCGAGCTCGGGCTCGTGATGAGCGGCGGCGGCGCGCGCGCGGCCTACCAGGTCGGCTTCCTCGCCGCCGTCGCCGAGCGCTTTCCCGACCTGCGCGTCGACATCCTCACCGGCGTCTCGGCGGGCGCGATCAACGCCGCGCTGCTCGCGTCGAAGCCCGGCGATTTCCGCGCGCGCGTCGACGAGCTCGTCGAGCTGTGGAGCGAGTTGCGCGCCGAGGACGTGCTGCGCGTCGGGGGCACGAGCCTCGCGTGGCGCGTCCTGCGCTGGGGCACGCGTCTCGCGTCGGGCGGCCTCGTGCGGCCGCGGCACCTGCAAGGGCTGGTCGACACCACGCCGCTGCGCGGCCTGCTCGGGCGCGCGCTCGGCTCGAGCGACGGCTCGCTGCCCGGCATCGCGCGCCGCATCGACGAGGGCTCGCTCAAGGCGTGCGCGATGACGGCGACGTCGTACTCGAGCGGCTGCTCGGTGACGTTCGTGCAGGGCCGCGACATCATCGACTGGGAGCGGCCGAAGCGGATCAGCCGCCAGCGGCGCCTGACGGTCGACCACGTGATGGCGTCCGCGGCGCTGCCGATGCTGTTCCCGGCCGTCCGGCTCGAGGACGGTTGGTACGGCGACGGGGGCGTGCGGCTCACCGCGCCGCTCTCCCCCGCCATCCACCTCGGGGCGCAGCGCATCCTCGCGATCTCGACGCGCTTCGACCGGCCCGGCACGCAGTGCGCGCCGCCCGCCCCTCCCGCCGTGCCGCTCTCGGAGGACGGCTATCCGCCGCCGGCGCAGGTCGCGGGCGTGCTGCTCAACGCGATCTTCCTCGACCTGCTCGACGCCGACGCGCTGCGCCTCGAGCGCTTCAACACGCTCTTGCACCGGCTGCCGCCCGCGGAGCGCCCCGACCTGCGGCCGATCTCCCTGCTCGTGTGCCGTCCGTCGCGCGACCTCGGCGTGCTCGCCAACGAATTCGAAGCGCGCCTCCCGCGCGCGCTGCGCTTCCTCGCGCGCGGCACGGGCACGCAGGAGACCCGCTCGAACGACTTCCTCAGCCTGATCATGTTCCAGCCGGACTATTGCGCGCGGCTGCTCGAGATCGGCCTCGTCGACGGCCGCGCGCAGTGCGAGGCGATCGGCGCGTTCCTCGAGGGCGACGCGCGGCCGGCGCGGGCGGGTCGCTCGAGCGGGTGAGCGCGGGGGTTTTCCGCGGTTCGCGGCGATGGCGCGGGCGCGCCGCGTGTCCACAGCGGTGATGGAAGGACACGCCGAGCGGCTGCCCGAGCTCGTGCCGCGCCTGCGCGCGGTCGTCGGGCGCGTCGCGCGCACGCGCGAGGTCGACGACCTCGTGCAGGAGTGCTGCGTGCGCGTGCTCGAGCGCGAGCACCTGTACCGCGGCGGCCGGTCGGGGTTCGGCGCGTGGGCCGCCGCGGTCGCGCGCAACGTCGCGCGCAACGTGCTGCGCCGGCCGCGGCTGCCGCAGGACGGCGCGGACGTCGGCGAGCTGGCGTCGGCCGAGCCCGGGCCCGAGGACGCCCAGGAGCGCATCGGTTGGGTGCTCGATCAGCTAGCCCGCCTGCCGGCGGGCGAGCGCGAGCTGCTGCGCCTGCGCTACTACGACGGGCTGACCGTCGAAGCCGTGGGCGCGCGCCTCGGCATCGGCCAGGCGGCGGCGTCGAAGCGCCTCGAGCTGGCGCTCGCGCGGCTGCGGCGCCGCGCGCGCCGCCAAGGGCTCTTCGGCGTCGTCCTTCCGGTCGCGTGGGCCGCGGCTCTCGCCGGAGGCAAGACGATGCAATGGACGTTCGCGGGCGCCGCCTCGGCGCTCGCCGTCGCGGCGGGCGCCGCGTTCTTCTTCCTACCCGATCCCGACACGCCGGTGCAGGGCACGACCGACCTCGCGCACACGACGTTCGCGCCGTCGCTCGCCGCGCCGCTCGACCCGCGCCGGAACACGCTGTGGTGCGGCAGCCTGCAGCTCGCGTGGCGCGCGTTCGCGGCGGCGGCCGGCCCGCGGCTCGACGCGGGCGCGCTCGACGGCGCCCTGCGGCTCGTGCACGACGATCCGTTCCGCGCCGAGCACGTCGATCCCGAGAGCTACGTCGCGGTCGGCGGGCTCGACGCCGCCGCGCTCGTCGACGAGGCGCAGGACGAGCTCGAGGAGCGCTTCGGCCGCGGGCCCGATCCGGTGCTCGAGCGGCTGCGCGCGAGCGACGGGATGCTCGTCGGCTACGCGTTCCTCGCGAAGGAGCTCCCGTTCGAGCACGCGTTCGAGGACCTGGCGACGTATGCGTTCCGCTTCGGCTCGGGCGAGGCGGCGGCGGACGTCGAAGCGTGGGGGCTCTCGCCCTACGACCCGCACTCCGCGCAGGACCGGCGGCGCGTCGCGCAAGCGCGCATCGTCCACTGGGCCGGGCCCGACGAGCTCGCGCTCGAGCTCGCGCCGCGCGGCGCGCGCGATCGGATCGTGCTCGCGCGCCTCGAACCGCGCGCGACGCTGCTCGCGACGTGGGAGCGCGTGCGCGCCTGGCGCGCGGCGTACGCGACGCTCGGCGCCGCGGAGCTCGAGCGGCTCGCGTGGGACGGCGGCGAGCGCTTGTGGGTGCCGAAGCTCGACTTCGACCTCGCGCACGCGTTCGACGGGCTCGCGGCGACGCTGGACGGGATCGCGCTCCCCGTCGCGATCGCGCAGACGCTGCGCGTGCGGCTGGACCACCGCGGCGCCGAGGTGCGCAGCCGCGCAGTCGTCGCCTTGGAAGCGAAGCGCCCCGATCCGAAGGAGCTCGTCTTCGACGGCCCGTTCCTCGTCGCGTTCGTCGAGGCGGACGCCGAGCTGCCGTACGCGGCGCTGTGGGTCGCCGACGCGGAGCTGCTCGTCCCGCGCCGCGCCCAGGGCGAGCGCCGCTGATCGCGACACCCGCCCTGCGCCGTTCGCGACGTCGACGCGTCAGAAGCGGAACGGGACGCGCAGGAAGCGCAGCGCCGGGAGCGGCGTCGTCGGCCCCGCCGTGCCCACGTCGAACAGGACGTCGAAGCGGAAGAAGTCGACGCCGGGAACGTCGAGCGCGGCCGCGTTCGCGTTCGCCGGCACGAGGATGCTCGCCTCGTCGGGCGCGCCGGACGGCGTCGAGCCGGTGCCCTCGAAGAGCACGCGCACGCTCGCGCTCTGCGGGAGCACGTCAGCGCCGCCCAATGTCTCGACCTGGAAGAAGCGCGGCACGAGGCGCGCCTCGACCGCCGGCGCGACGAAGCTCGTGAGCGGCGGGCCGCCGCCGTCGACGACGAGCGTCACGGTCGCGGCGGCCGTGTCGGCGCTCGCGTCGACGACGTCGAAGCGCGCGCTGGTCGCCGGCGCGGCCGGATCGACGAGCTCGACCGCGAACCAGCGCAGGAGCTGCGGGTTGCGCAGGTACACGTCGTTCGGACCGGTCGCGATCGGCGTCGCGTCGAGGGTCACGGCGAATCCGCTCGGACCGATCGACGGCACGCCCGGCGCCGGGACGAGGACCTGCGCGAGCAGCGGCGGGAGCGGGTCGACGCCCCCGTTCTGGTCGAGATCGAGCACGAGCCCGCTCGCCGTGTCGGTGCCGCCGAAGAAGAAGCTCACCTGGTCGATCGTCCCGCCGACGCCGACCTCGGCACCGCCGAGCGGGATCCATGTCGAGCGCGCGCGCGAGCGCGGCCCGTAGAACGGCTCGAGCAGGAGCGCGTCCGGGCTCGTCACGTCCGCCAGGGTCTGACCCGGCTGCAGGACGAGGTTCGGCGCGTGCACCTGGACGATCCCGGGCCCGCCGTCGCCGCCCGCGTTCGTCACGTCGGGAAGGCCGTTCGCGCCCGGCCCGCCAGCTCCGCCGAGCGCGGTGATCGCCGCGAGCGCCGCGGCCGAGACGTCGACGGTGTCGGCCGCGAGCACGATGTGTCCACCCGACCCGCCGCCCGAGCCGCCGCCCACGCGATCGACGAAGATCACGTTCTCTCCGCCGCCGCCCGCGCCGCCATCGGCGCGGATGCGTCCGGCCGCGCCGACGCGGACCACGCCGAGCGCGAGGATCGAGACGCCGCCCCCTCCGCCGCCGCCGCCGGCGCCCTTCTCGTCGCTCGCCGGCGTCCAGGGAGCGCTCGGGAACGTCGACCCGGGGATCGCGTCGCCGCCGGCCCCGCCGCCGGTGCCGGCCCAGAGCGAGGGGAGCTCGCCCTCGATGCGCGTGCCGGCCAGCGCGTCGTAGCGCCAGCCGAAGAAGTCGTTGCCCGGATCGCCGTCGACGAACGGACCGACGCCGGCCGGACCGCCGCGAGCGGGGCTCGTGAACGTGATCGCCGAGGTCGACGTCGGCGCGCCGTCCTCGCCCCGCTCCGCGACCAGACCCACGCCGCCGGCGGGAGCGTTCGGCCCCAGCACGCCGCCGCCGCCGCCTCCGGGCCGGCGGTTCTGCTGCGGGCCCGGGGCGAAGCCGCTCTCGCCGCCCGAGCCGCCGGCGTCGACGAACGCGAACGCGCCGAACCCGCTGCCGCCGCGCGGCGTCGACGAGTTCGTGACGAAGCTCCCGGTGCCGCCGCGTCCGCCGGCGGGTCCGCCGCTCGCGCCGAGCTCGGGGATGTTCCCCGTGTTGAGCGTCGCGACGCCCGGCGAGCCGACGCCGTCGGCGTCGAGCACGCCGAGCACCTCGACGTCGCCGGTCGCGCGGATCTGCAGCGGGTTGGGCCCTTGGGCGCGCAGCGTCGCGCCGGACTCGATCCGCAGGTTGCGCACGTCGAGCACGCCTGCGACGCAGAGCTGCTGCGTCGTGTTCACGCTCTGGAGCGCGAGCGGCCCACCCTGGACGAGCGTCGACGTCGTGTCGAACACGAGCGTCGTCCCCGACGGG
>CAZGTQ010000029.1:0-30519 GCA_964528575.1 uncultured Planctomycetaceae bacterium
GAGCGCGACCGCCGGCTCGATCGGCTCGTCGACCTCGCGGAGGAGCTGCGCGCCGGCGTGCCCGACGCGCTCTGCATGCTCGCGAGCGAAGGCTTCGACAGCCGCGACGACCTCGGTCAGGAGCACGTCGTCGTCTGGTGACGCGACGGGGCTCGACAGCTCCGCGATCCGCGCGTACGGTCCGGCCGATGCGCGAAGTGCTGCCGGGCATCCACCACTGCGCGCGCGAGCACCCCGCGGCGGCGCTGCGCGAAGACGCACGAGCTCCTGCTCGTCCGAACCGAACGATAAAGGCCCCGCGCCTCGCGATGACCATGCTCGTGGCTGCGCTCGCCGCCTGCGGCGAGGTCGTGTCGTCGCCGGGCTACGTCCTGAACGGCGGCTTCGCGGGCGCCTGGGTCCGCGACGATCCGGACCGATCGAGCGACATGCCGGCGCGGATCGAGCTCGCGATCGCCGACCGCGTCGATCTCCTCACGAGCGCCGATCCCCACACGGGCGAAATGTCGTTCGAGCCGCGCCTCCTGGCGCGCGGGGTGCTGACGCTCGACGCGGAGTCACACCCGTTCCGTCTGGACTGGCGCACGCAACCCGGCTTCTGGGTGTCGTATGGCGCGAATGACGACGAGCGCGGGTTCTCGATCTGGCTCGACTCCTACCGCGTCACCGGACAGGCTTCGCGCAGACGTCCGCAACGCGACGTGCTCTTCGTCCGGTTTGGCGAAGGCCGCGCGGACACCTATCGGCGAGAGTAACGCCATGCCCGACTTCTCCCGCTTCGACGCGCGCCGCTATCCCGTCGTCTCCGTGCGCGAGGGCTACCGCGACTGGCAGCCGTCGTACGAGTCGACCGTCGAGGACGCGATGGACCTCGCGCTCTTCGCGCGCGTGCAGTCCGTCGACTGGCACTCCGTCGGGCGCGCCGCCGACCTCGGCTGCGGCACCGGGCGCACCGGCGCTTGGCTGCGCGCGCGCGGCGCTCGCTCGATCGACGGGATCGACCTGACGCCGGAAATGGCCGCCGTCGCGCGTGAGCGGGGCTCTTTCGCCCGCGTCGAGGTCGGCGACGTCGCGCACACCGGCTTCGAGAGCGCGAGCTACGAGCTCGTCACCTGCTCGCTCGTCGACGAGCACCTCGCCGAGCTCGCTCCGCTCTACCGCGAAGCGGCGCGCCTCCTGCGGCCGGGCGGCGCGTTCGTGCTCGTCGGCTACCACCCGTTCTTCATGATGCACGCGGGCATGCCGACGCACTTCGACCACCCCGAGCGCGGGCCCGTGTCCGTCGAGACGCACCTGCACCTGTTCGAGGAGCACGTCGCCGCCGGTCGCGCCGCGGGGCTCGAGCTCGCCGAGATGCACGAGCGGCGCATCGACGACGAATGGGTCGCGCTCAAGCCGCGCTGGGAACGCTACCGCGACTGGCCGATCAGCTTCGCGCTCGCCTGGCGCGCGCGCGCCTGACTCACTCGACCCAGTCGCGCAGGTGCAGCCGCGACCACGGGACGAGCTCGCCGTCCGAGCGCCGCTGCTCCTCGTCGCCGCCGTACGCGACGACGACCTCGCGACGACGTCCGCTCGACTCGAGGTGCCCGCTCACGCGACGCGCGCCGTCGAACAGATGGCGGGTCGGCGTTTCGGCAGCCTTCGCCTCGACGAGCGTCACGCGATCCGCGTGCTCGACGACGAGGTCCGCTTCCGCCCCGTCGCGGTCGCGGTAGAACGAGAGCCTGCCCGGTTCGCCCCGGTTCACGCGGTGCTTGCGGATCTCGGAGACGACCCTCGTCATGAAGAGCGCTCCGCGCAGCGGGTGCGAGCGGAGCTGCTCCGCGCGGCGGATGCCGAGCAGCCAACACGCGAGGCCGGTGTCGTCGAAGTACAGCTTCGGCATCTTCACCAGCCGCTTGCGCACGTTCGCGTGGAACGGCGGGACGCGGAAGACGAGGAAGCTCGTTTCGAGAATGCTCAGCCACGCCTTCGCCGTCGGCTGCGAGATGCCGCAGTCCGCCGCGAGCGCGGAGTAATTGCAGAGCTGCCCCGTGCGCCCCGCGCACAGCTCGACGAAGCGCTGGAACGCCGTCAGGTCGCCGACGTTGCTGATCGTGCGCACGTCGCGCTCGACGTACGTACCGACGTAGTCGCGCAGCCAGTCGCTCGGGTCGAGCTCGCGGTCGAAGATGCGCGGGTAGCCGCCGGCGAAGAGCGTGGCGTCGCGCGTCTCGGGATGACGCTCGAAACGGATCGTCTCGCTTCGCGCGAGCGGGAGCAGATGGAGCACCGCGGTGCGCCCGGCGAGCGATTGGCTGACCGACGCGAGCAGCGCGAGGTTCTGCGAGCTGGTGAGGATCCAGCGGCCCGGCGTCGGATCCTCGTCGAGGAGGCCCTGCAAGTACGACGGGAGCTCCGGCGCGCGCTGGATCTCGTCGAGAACCGCGCCGCTCGGAAACCGGGACAGGAACGCGCGGGGGTCCTCGTTCGCGAAAGCGCGTGCGTCCGCGGCTTCGAGGCTGGCGTAGGGGTGGTCGGGGAACAGCGCCCGGCAGAGCGTCGACCTGCCGCTCTGCCGCGAACCCGTGAGGGTGACCGCGGGCATCCGTTCGGCAGCCGCCCGGAGCCGCGGCGCGACATCCCGCTCGATCATGGCTGGCTCCAATCTAGCCAGCCGGCAGTTTCAAAGTCCGATTTTGAATCTGCCGCGTCGGGCGGCTTCGGCGGCTCTTCTACGCGGCGCTGTCCATCTTGCGCTTCAGCCGCTCGGCCAGCGCTCTGCCCTCGTTGCGCAGGTCGTGGATGTTGCCCGAGACGAGCTCGCCGTCGCGCACGACCAGGCGGCCGCCGACGATCACGTGGCGCGTGCCGTCCGAGCCCGCGACCACCGCGTCGGCCGCGCCCTCGCGCGCCAGCGACATGTCCGTGCGGAAGAGGTCGCTCGCGAGCCGGCGCGCCGTCTGCGTGCGGCGCGCGACCGAGACCGCGTCGTCGCCGTGGCGGCGCGCGATCATCGACAGCGACGTCGCCTCGCGGCGCATGTCGGCAGGGTGGCCGTCGGTGCCGAGCGCGACGCGGTCGCAGCCGGCGAGCGCGGCGGAGTAGCCCGCGCCGATCTGCTCGCTCGCCGTCGGCGTCTGCACGATCCAGCAACCGATCTCCACGAGCCGCTCGATCTGCGCCTCGGTGAGCTGGACTCCCGGCGAGACGATCGAGCCCGGTACGAGCGCGCCGAGCTGCGCGAGCCGGTCGACCGGGCTCTCGTAGCCACGATTCTGCGCGTCGCGCACCTCGATGGCGCTCTCGCCCAGGTGCGCGTGCAGCACCGTTCCGAGCCGCCGGCACAGCTCGCCGGCCTCGCGGATCGTCTCGTCCGACAGCGCGTACGTCGCATCGAGACCGACGCAACCGCGCACGTTCGCGCGCGTGTTCGACAGGATGAAGCGCTTGTTCTCGAGCAGGCCGCGCTCCGCCTCCTCGGGGCCGTCGTTGCGCTCGGTCACGCCGTAGCAGAGCACGGCGCGGATGCCGAACTCGTCGCAGGCGTCCGCGATGATGTCGAGCGAGCCCTCGATGAAGTTCGGCGACTCGTGGTGGTCGATCAGGGTCGTCGTGCCCGCGAGCAGCGCCTCGGCGACGTAGAGCCGCGCCGCGGCGGCGAGCGTCCAGCGGTCGACCGCTCGATCCATCCGCCACCACGACTCCGCCAGCCGGTTGAGGTACTGGCGCGCGGGCGGGTCCGGGAAGGGCGACTCGAGCTGGGCGAGCGAGCGGTACGCGTGCGTATGGGCGTCGACCAGCCCAGGCTGGATCGTGGCGTCGGAGCAGTCGAACCAGTGGCCGCCGGGCAGCCGGCGCGTGCGGGCGGGCCCGAAGTCGAGCACGATCCCGCGCGCCGCCGTCAACGTCTCGCCACGCGCGTCGGGTCCGAAGACCAACGGCGGCAGTTGCGCGACGCGCGGCGAGAGCTGCGGCGGCCATTGCGGATGCACACCCGGGCCGACGACCCCGCTGGTGGGGTCCCCGAACCGAATTTGCATCTTCCTTCCCCCGGATTGCATGCGGTTCCCCTTCCGCTTCGGTTTGCAGGTTGGATGCCCGGGGACGATCGGCAGCCTGGGGGGCCGATCTGAAGTCCGGCGTGTCTTTGCACCGACGCCGGACCCGTGCCTACCCTCGTAGATCCCATGCGCTGCACGCTCGTCCACGCCGCGGCCGCCTTGGCGCTGTCGCTGCCGCTCTCGTCCCGGGCGCCGACCCGGACGCCGACTCACGCGCCCGCGGTGCGCCGCGACGAGCCGGGGATCGCATGAGCGCACCTCCGCGGCGGCGCGCGCTGGGCATCGACGGCGGCGGCTCGCGCACGCGCGCGGCGCTCGTCGACGGGTCGGGCCGCGTGCTCGGCCGCGGCGAGTCGGGGCCCGCGCACCTTTGCGACGCGGCGCTCGAGAGCGTGCGCGCGAGCCTCGACGCCGCGCGCCGCGAGGCGTGGCGCGCGGCCGGCGAGGAGCCGCGCGCGGCCGATGCCGCGTTCCTCGGCGTCGCGGGCGCGGGCGACGCGACGGTGCGCGCGACGCTCGAGCGGATCGCGGTCGAGCTCGAGCTCGCTCGCCCGGGCGCGGTGCGGGTCGACACCGACCTGCGCGCGGCGCTCGCGGGCGGGCTGGGCGGCGAGAGCGAGCCGGGGATCGTCGTCGTCGCGGGCACCGGCTCGGCGTGCTACGGGCGCGCGCACGGCCGCGAGGCGCGCGCGGGCGGGTGGGGGAGCCTCGCGGACGACGCGGGCTCGGGCTACGACCTCGGCCGGCGCGCGATCGCGGCGTGCCTGCGTGCGCACGACGGACGCGGCGAGCCGACGGCGCTGACGCGGCGCGTGCTCGTCGCCCTCGGCGCGAGCGACTGGCGCGAGCTCGTCGGCTCGCTCGACGCGCGCCGCGACCGGCGGCGCGTCGCGCAGCTCGCGCCGCTGGTCCTCGCGGCGAAGGCCGAGGGCGATGCGATCGCGCACGCGATCGTCGCGGCAGGCGCGGACGAGCTCGCGCTCGCGGCCGCGGCGGTCGCGTGCGCGCTCGAGCTCGAAGCGCCGCGCATCGTCGCCGCCGGCGGCGTGCTCGGCGACGCGAGCTACCGCACCGCGCTCGCGGCCGCGCTCGCGGCGCGCCTGCCCCGCGCGCACCTCGCGGAGCCGCGCGAGCCGGCGGACGTCGGCGCGGCGCGCATCGCGCTCGCTCTTGCGGGCTCCTGATCGGGACGGGTCGTACGGGTCGTGCGTCGCTTGCGTAAATCCGGGATGGGGAGCGCGGCGGCGCGCCATGCATCTAGCGTGAAGTCCGGCCACCCGACAGACCCGAGGGAACCGCCATGAGCCACTCCATCCGGATCGCGTGTTGGTCGAGCATCGCGATCGCCGCGTTCGCGAGCAGCCCCTTGCTCGCGCAGACCCAGACCGACTTCAAGCGCATCGTGAAGAACGGGGCCGGCCCGGGCATGGTCGCCGGCGACTTCACGGGAGACCAGCTCCCGGACGTGATCTACGCGGACCAGAGCGAGCCGGGAAACCTGCGCCTCGTTCGCAACCTGGGGCTCGGCGCGTCGAGCTCGCCCGTCCTCGTCCTCGCGGGCGAGGTCGTGAGCAAGTGGCTCGTCGCCGGCGACGTCGACGGCGACAACGACCTCGACCTCGTGTTCGGGACGCGGCCGCAGCCGTCGACGACGCCGCCGCCGTTCCCGCCGTTCCCGCCGCCCGGCTCCGTCGGTCCGAAGGGGCGCGTCGGCGTCGCGCTCAACGACGGGACCGGCGCGTTCACGCTCGTTCGCAGCGCGCTGCCGTTCGACGACAACGGAACGGTCGCGCGCGTCGGCCGCGCGAACGCCGACGCGTTCGACGACCTGTTCGTGCTCACGAACGCCGGCATCACCGTGATGCTCGGCGACGGGACGGGCGCGTTCGCGCACTTCGCGGACTTCGCGAAGACCGATCCCGCGCTCCTGCCGCCGACGGCGCCCGGCGACGTCCTGTTCGATCAGAGCGCGGGGCTCGCGCTCGGCGACTACGACGCAGACGGCGACCAGGACGTCGCGGTCGTCAACCACGGATTCGCGATCTTCAATCCCGCGACGCTGTTCACGTTCGTCACGCTCGACCGGATCGCGATCCACGACAACGACGGCGCCGGCAACCTGACGCCGGGAGCGTCGATCGCGACCGGACCGGACACGACGGCTCTGCTCGCGCGCGACTTCGACGGCAACGGCCGCGCCGATCTCGCCGCGCTCGTCCCGGGCGACAACCAGGGCGGCGTCGACGCCGGCCGGCTCGAGGTGCACCTCAGCGCCTCGGGAGGCTTCACGACGACGCAGTACACGCCCGACTTCAACCCGTTCCGCCTCCTCACGGGCGATTTCGACGGAGACGGCTTCGAGGACCTCGCGACGATCGGCTTCAGCACGTTCTGGGTCTTCAACCCGCTCAGCCTGTTCACGCCGCCGCCCGGCTGGCAGCAGCAGCTCAGCGTGCTGCGCGGCGACGGCACCGGCTCGTTCAACCAGCCGCCGATCGTCTCGCTCTGCCGCAGCCACCGGTTCGCGAGCGCCGCCGACTTCGACGGCGACGGCTCGGACGACGTCGTCGCGACGACGATCGCGGGCGCGAACCAGCACTACGTGCGCTACTTGATGAGCGGGCCGCGCCAGTTCGTGCGCTATCCCGGCACCGGCGAGGACCTGACGCTCGCCACCGGCGTCAACGCGGGCACGCCGACCGGCGGCGCTCCGTTCGACGAGAAGACGGCGACGCTGGGCGACGTCATCACGCTCGAGATCGCTTCGCCGGGCGGCGCGTTCGTCGGAGCGCCGGCGTTCCTGATCGTCGGCGAGGTCCCGCTCGACCCGATCATCCTGACGGTGCCGGGCTACCAGAACCTGTTCTTCTTCGGCCTGTTCGTCGACGCGCTGCCGATCGCAGGGCCGAGCGGGCCGGGCGCGGCCGGCGCGAGCCTCGTGTCGATCCCGCCGATTCCGCCGCTCTTCGGCAGCACGTACTTCCTGCAGGTGGCGGCGCTGTCGAGCCTCGCGGCCAACGGGGTCTACGCCTCGACGGACCTGCACACGTTCGCGATCCAGTAGGGCATCGCGAGGACGAGCGAGCTAACCGGGGCCGCGCGACCGAGCGCGGCCCCGTGCGTGTCCGGACCGTTGTCCGGACCGTTGTCCGGACATGCGTCCGGCGTCTGGACCGCTCGTCCAGGGCCTGGACGAGCGGCGCGTGCGCAGGCGCGCCGACCCCGCTCCGAGGGCCCGCAACGCGAGGCACGGGCATTGCTCCTGCGCCTGCCGTTCCTGCTCCACCGAACCCTTCGAGCTCGTGCCATGACTCTCCTACGCGCCCTCTCCCTCGCAGCGCTCGCGGCCGGCGCCGTCTCGGCGCAGACGCCCTGCGGCACCTGGACCGTGACGCCCACTCCCTTCGACCCCTCCTGGTGGGAGGCCGAGCTCGCGGACGTGTCCGCGCTCGGGCCCGACGAGGCCTGGGCCGTGGGGCACTACTCGACGTTCTCGCCGACGTTCGACATCGAGACGTTCACGCTGGCGATGCGTTGGGACGGCACGCAGTGGACGGTCGTTCCGACGCCGAGCCCGGCGCCGTACCCCGGCGGGACGAAGGCGTACCTCGACGCGGTCGGCATGATCACCCCGAACGACGTGTGGGCCGCGGGCGACGCGGTCGGCGACGCCGGCGGGCTCTCCGTCGGATCCTGGGTGATGGTCCAGCACTGGGACGGCTCCTCCTGGTCCATCGTTCCGCCGCCGGCGCCGCCGGGCGGCGTGAGCATCAACTTCAGCGGCACGCGCGTGCACGACATCGCCGCGATCGCGTCGGACGACGTGTGGTTCGGCGGCCAGTGGGGCGAGCCGAACGCAGTCGGCTCGGTCACGTGGCGCCCGCTCGCGATGCACTGGGACGGCTCCGGCCTGACCGTGTATCCGACGCCGGTCGTCTACGACGGGGCCTACGGCTTCAACCTCGTCAAGTTCTCGGTGCTCGCGTCGAACGACATCTGGGCCGTGTGCCAGAAGACCGTCGGCGACACGCGCAAGAACGTGATCCTGCACTGGGACGGCTCGAGCTGGTCGCTCGCGGGCGCGCCCGACTCGCTCATTCCGCGCGAGCTCACGGAGATCGTGGCGATCGCGCCGAACGACGTCTGGGCGTTCGGCCACAGCAAGTGGCCGACGGTCCCGTACGGTTTGCACTGGGACGGCTCGTCGTGGACGCAGACGACGAACGTTCCGCTCGGCACCGCGGCGGACACGCTCGGCTTCGGGCAGATCTACGCCGGCGACTCGAGCATCGAGCTGTTCAACGGCACGACGTTCACGACGGTCGAGACGTTCCCGAGCATCAGCAACGTCGATCTCTTCGAGATCGAAGCGTTCGGGAGCTGCGCCATGTGGGCCGTCGGCCGCGAGTTCACGGCCGGCAAGGCGCCGTTCGCCGCGCGCATGGACCCGAACCCGGGCGGCGCCGCCTGGACGAACCTCGGCAACGGTCTCGCCGGCACGAACGGCACGCCGGTCCACGCCGCCACCGGCACGCTCGTGCCTGGCACGCCGGGCCAGCTCGAGCTCGCGAGCGCGCTGCCGAGCTCGGTCGCAGTCGCCGTCCTCGGCACGTTCCAGCTCGACGCGCCGGTCTTCGGCGGAACGCTCATCCCGCAGCCGCTGTACCTGTACCTCGTCGGCGTCGACGGCACGGGCTCGAACGTCCTGCCGTTCACGACGCCGCCGAACACGCCGTCGGGCTTCTCGTTCTTCACCCAGTACTGGGTCCTCGATCCCGGCGCGCCGCAGAGCTGGGCCGCGAGCAACGGCCTGCGCGGCACGTCGCCCTGAAGCGCCGAGCCGCGCTGCTACGGCCTCACTTGCAGTGGCCTCACTGCACTGGCCCGAACGCGCTCCACGTGCCCGGCGAGCCCGGCTTGACGCAAGTCCAGCCGATCGGCTCGCCGGGCGCGGGCATTGCGTTGAGCACGAGCTCGCCGAGCTGCGCCGCGCCGACCTTGGGCGCCGCGTCCGCCCAGCGCACGCGCGGCTCCAGGCTGTTCTCGCCGTTCTGCGCCAGATCGACCGTGCCGACCGTGCCGAAGCTCGCCGGGAAGAGCGCGTTCTCCCCGACCTCGTTGCCGCGCGTCACGACGCCGCGCGCATCGTTGACCAGCACGATCGACGCGGCGAAGCCCGCCGCGGACGTGCCGCTGTTCCACACGACGTTGTCGGCGACGAGCGCGCCCTCGATCGTCCCGACGACGATGCCCGCGCGCTCGCTCGCGACCACGCTGTTGCCGTGGACGAGCGCGCCGCCGTGGTTCTCGACGTAGATCCCGTACGCGCCGCAGCCGCGGACCGCGTTCGACGCGATCACGGTCTGCGTCGCCTTGTCGGCGTTTCCGTTCGCGCAGCGGATGCCGCCCGACACGTCCATGCTCGTCGGGTTCGCCACGTCGGCGACGCGGTTGCCCTCGATCGTGTTGCGCGCGGGCTTCGCGCCGCCCGAGAGAGCGTTGCACAGGATCCCGATCCCGATCCCGTCGCGCACGAGGTTCGCCTCGCACACGAGGTCCGCGTTGCTCGAGATCTGGATGCCCGCGCCGACGACGATGCCGCTCGACAGCTCGTGCCCGCCGAAGCCGACGACGACGTTGTTCGCGACGAGCGCGTCGCGGCTGCCGCTGACGTAGATCGCGGCCTTCGACGCGCCCTCGACGCGGCAGCCCTCGATCCGCGCTCCCGCGACGTTCGCGACCGCGATCCCGTCCGCGTCCGCGTTGCGCACGCACACGTCGACGACCGCGACGTCGCTCCCGCCGCTCACCTGCAACAGTCCGTGCGCGAGATCCTTGCCCGCGCCGCCCGTGCCGCGCAGCGCAAAGCCCTCGAGCCGCACGCCGCTCGCGCCCTCGACGCGCACGATCTGCACGCCGGCCTGCGCCGCGACGAGCACCGAGCGCGGCGATCCGCGCAGCGTCATTCCATGCGGTACGCGCACGCACCACGGGCTCTGTCCCGCGCGTCCGACGAGCAGCGGGAAGTCCGGCAGCACGACGGTTCCGCCCGGCGAGCGGTCGATCGCCTCTTGCACGACGGCGCGGTAGTCGACGCTACCGTCCTGCGCGTGGCGCAGCGGCAGGAGGTCCGCGACGTACGTCACGTGCTCCGACGGCGCCGGCGGCGGCGGCACGGCGACGCGCTTCTTGCCCGCGCGTTGCACGTACGGCACGGCGAGCACGAGCGCGGCCAGCGAGAGCGCGAGCGCGAGCAGGAGGCGGGTCGTGCGATCCATCGAGGTCCCTTTCACGCCGCGTACGCGCGCGTCGCGCGCACGCAGACGAGCTCGTCGAGCTCGGGCGAGTACGCGCTGAGCTGGCCGCCGTAGACGCAGCCGGTGTCGAGCCCGAGCGCGACGAGGCCGCCGCGGGCGCGGTGCGCGCGCGGCACGCTGCTGGGCGTATGGCCGAAGAGCACGAGCTCGGGCCCGCTCCACGCCTCGTACCACCACGGCCGCCCGCGCCCCTCCAGCCGGCGCACGCGCGTCAGGCAATCGACCGACGCGGACTCGATCGGCGCGCGCGGGTCGATGCCCGCGTGCACGACGACCCAGTCGCGGCCGTCCGCCGTCGGGCCCGCGCCCGCGAGCTGCGAGCCGCGCAGGCGATAGCCGTCGTGGCGCTGCAGGAAGCGCACGAGGTCCGCGCGGCGCGCTTGCGGCACGGGGCACGGCTCGCCGCCGTCGCCGGCGAGGTCGTCGGTCTCGATCGGCGGGAACGTCGCGCGCACGGGCGGCCGGTCGGACGCGTCCGGCTCGCGCGGCGCCAGGCGCATGCGCGCGAGGACGCGCCGCTCGTGGTTGCCGAGCACGAAGCGCGCGCCCGCCGCGTCGAGCTGGTCCATCACGCCGGCGGGGTCCGGCCCGCGGTGGAAGAGGTCCCCGCACGAGACGAGCCGGTCCTCGGGGCCGAGCGACAAGCGCTCGAGCAGGAGCGCGAGCTCGTCCGCGCAGCCGTGCACGTCGCCGACGATCCAGGTTGTCATGGTCGAGCCTTCGATCGGCCGTTCGGGCCCAAAGCGTGAGCGCGATCGCTCCGTGCCAGGCGTGGGACGCGGCGCGGAACGACGTCCCGACCGCTCATGCTTTTCCCGGTTGGGCTCGATAGGTCCAGCGGGCGGCGCGGCGCGGCCGCCGCGCTCGTTGTGAACGCGCGTTGCGCTTTGCCGCCGATCTCCCGCTCTCCACGCCGCATGACCGCGAAGTCCCCCGTCCTCGCGCTCGCCGCGCTCCTCGCGGCCGGCTGCGCGACGCCCGACCTGCCGAGCTCGTTCGAGCCTCTGCCGCTCGTCGCGTCCGCGGGGCACGAGCCGTTCGTGCTCGGGCCGAACGACGTCGTGCGCGCGACGGTCTACGGCCACCCCGAGCTCTCGACGCCGCTCGAGGCGGGGATCGCGGGCACGGCGATCGATCCCGAGGGGCTGCTCAGCCTGCCGCTCGTCGGCGCGGTGCCCATCGCCGGGCTCACGCTGAGCGAGGCGCGCGAGCGGATCGCGGCGGAGTACGCGAGCTTCCTCCAGGAGCCGCGGCTCGACGTCTCGGTGGTCGAGTACGCGGCGCGGCGGTTCTACCTGTACGGCCAGGTGCGCGAGCCCGGCGCGTACGTGATCGACCGACCGCTCACCGCCTACCAGGCGCTCGCGCTCGGCGGCGGGTTCACGAACAACGCCGACCGGGACGAGGTCGTGCTGCTGCGCGACCTCGGCGACCGCGTCGAGGTGCACGTGATCGACGGCGCGACGCCCGACCCGAGCGGGTTCGTCCGCATCCGCCCCGACGACTTCCTGTTCGTCCGCCGCACCGGCACCGGCCGCTTCGCCGAGGAGGTGCTGCCGATCCTGCAGGGCATCTCGTCGTCGCTCGGCTCGGTCGCGACCGTCCTGCTCATCGAGGACCGCATCGAAGAAGACGACTGAGGCATGCGCGGGGAAGAGAGGAGAGCGGACGAGGCGGGGGTCGACCCGGCGCGCGTGCTCGAGATCGCGTCGCGCCACCGTGCGTCGATCGTGGTCGGCGCGCTCGTGGGGCTCGCGCTCGGCTTCGCCGCGCTCGGGCTGCGCGCGCCGGTCTACCGCGCGACCGCGACGCTACTGCTCGACCAGGCGGGCCCGACGACGGGGCTGCTCGGCGACCTCGCGGCGCTGACGAGCGCGCCGCGCGCGACGAGCGAGATCGAGATCCTCGCGTCGCGCACGATCGCGAGCGAGGTGACGTCCGAGCCGCGCGCCGGCGCTTCGGCGCACGCGCTGGGTCTGACGACGCTCGTCGAGGACCGCGCGCTGCGCCCGCTCGCGAACCCGCTCGGCTCGGCCGAGCGCGGCCTCGCGCGCGCGCCGCGGCTGGGCGCCGCGGTCACGCTCCCGCCCGACGGATCGGGCCCGCTCGAGCTCGTCGTCGAGCTCCCCGAGCCCGGTCGCGTGCGCGTCGCGCCCGCGGGGCTCGCGGCCGCGGTCGGCCTCGGCGACGTCGCGCCGGTCGAGGTGCCGTTCGACGGCGACGTCGAGCTCGAGCTCGGCGGCGCGCGCGTGCGCCTGTGGTCCGACGGCGACCTGGCGGGCCGCTCGTTCACGGTGCGCGCGCTCGCGCGGTCCGACGCGGTCGAGCGCGTCCTGGCGCACACGCGCGTCGGCGAGACCGACCGCAACTCGGGTGTCCTGCGCGTCGAGCTCGACGACACCGACCCCGTGCGCGCGGCCGCGACCGTGAACGCGCTCTGCCGCGCGTACCTCGAGCGCAACCGCGAGCAGGGCGAGCAGCGCGCGTCGCAGACGCTCGAATTCATCCGCCGGCAGCTCGACGAGCAGCTCGAGGCGCTCGCCGACGCCGAGCGCGAGGTCGTCGCGCTCCAGCAGCAGAGCCCGCAGGCGGTCGACGTCGGCGAGACGGCGCGCGCGCTGATCGAGGAGCTCAGCGGCATCGAGGTCGAGCGCGTCGGCGCGCGGCTGATGCGCGCGGCGCTCGGCGAGGCGCTCGCGTTGCTCGAGTCCGGGCGCATCGAGGCGCTCTCGCGGCTCGGGCCCGAGCTCGCCGACCCGATCACCGCGACGTACGTCGAGGGCATCGCGCGGCTGAGCGCCGAGGCCGAGGTGCTCGAGCGCAGCGACGCGGGCGAGTTCAAGGGGCTCCTGCAGGTGCGCGTGCTCGAGGCGCGCACCGAGTCCGAGGTCGTCGCGCTCGAGCTCGCGGAGCTGCGCCGTATCGCCGCGCGGCTCGAGGCGGGCGACCGCGGCGGGCTCGCGAGCCTCGTCGAGACGACCGAGCCGGGGCGCACCGACCCGTTGCTCGACGCGTACCTCGAGCAGTGGTCGACGATCGACTCGGATCTGCGTCGGCTCGAGGCGGAGTTCACGGGCGAGCTGCCGGCGATCGGCCGGCTGCGCGAGGAGCGCGCGCGGACCGAGGAGCGCGTCGCCGAGCTCGTGGACGGCCGCGTCGCGGCGCTCGAGGCGCGCGCGGAGCAGTACGCGTCGCTGCTGAGCCAGCGCGAGGGCCGCGTCGACGCGTACCCCGCCGCGGAGCGCGAGCGCATCGCGCGCGCGCTCCAGAGCCTGACCGCGCGCACGACGACGCACCTGGAGAGTCGGCTCGCCGGGATCGATGGGCGCGAGGACGCGCTCGATGCGGAGGTCGCGCGCGTCGAGGCGCAGCTCGTGCAGCTCCCCGAGGACCAGCGCGTCGTCGCGGAGCCGATGCGGCGGCTCGAGGCGCACGGCGAGATCGTCAAGCTCCTGCTCGCGCGCCAGAAGGAGGCCGAGATCGCGCGCGCCGCGACGATCGCGTCCGCGCGGTTCATCGACGAGGCGGTGCCGCCGCGCGAGCGCACGGGGCCCTCGCTCCTCGTGCACTTGCTGCTGGGCGCGCTGCTGGGGCTCGCGAGCGCCGTGGGGCTCGCCGCGCTGCGCGAGGTGCTCGACCGCGGCGTGTTCTCGGCCGCGGAGCTCGAGGATGCGACCGGACTGTCGGTCTTCGGCGCGATCCCCGACTTCCGGCGCGGCCCGCTCAGGGTGCGCGGCGCCGGTCCGACGTTCCTCGCCCTGCGCGACGATCCCGAGGGTCCGATCGCCGAGGCGTACCGCGCGCTGCGCTCGAACCTGAAGTTCGCGCTGCACGGGGACCGCGAGCTCAAGACGATCGCGTTCACCTCGTGCGTCCAGGGCGAGGGCAAGTCGGTGACCAACGTCGACGTCGCGCTCGCGTTCGCGCTCGCGGGCAAGCGCGTGCTGCTCGTCGACGCGGACATGCGCCGGCCGAAGGTGCACGAGTACCTCGACGTGCCGCTCGAGCCGGGGCTCTCGGACGTGCTGCGCGGCGCTCTGTCGTGGCGCGAGTGCGTGCGCACCGGTGTCGCGCCGGGGCTCGACGTCATCGGCGCGGGGCCTCAGCCGGAATCGCCGGGCGACCTGCTGGCGAGCGAGCGCGCGCTCGACCTCGTCAGCGAGGTGCGCGAGGAATACGACCTCGTCCTGTTCGACGTGCCGCCCGTGCTGGCGGTCGCGGACATCGACTGCTTCGCAGCGCGGCTCGACGGCATCGTGCTGCTCTGCCGCAGCGCGAAGGTGACGAGCGCGGCGGCGGGGGAGGCTGCGCGGCGGCTGCGGCGCGCCGGCGCGAACCTGCTCGGCGCGGTGCTCAACGCGGCGCCGGCCGCGCGCAAGAAGGGCTACGGGTACGGCTACGGATACGACGCGCGGTCGGCGGCATGACGCCGGGCGCGCCCTGGAGACAGCAATAGCAAGAGGAGTCGCACTTGTCCGTTCTCTACGAAGGATCGACGCGTGCGCGGACCAAGAAGGTCTGCGTGGTCGGGCTCGGTTACATCGGGCTGCCGACGGCTTCGCTGCTCGGCACGAAGGGCTACGACGTCGTTGGCGTCGACGTGTCGCGGCGGGTGGTCGAGACGATCAACGCGGGCCGCGTGCACATCGTCGAGCCGGACCTCGACGTGCTCGTGCGCTCCGCCGTGCACTCGGGCCAGTTGAAGGCAGCGTGCGAGCCGGTCGAGGCGGACGTGTTCGTCATCGCCGTGCCGACGCCGATCGACGCCGACCGCCGGCCCGACCTGTCGGCGGTCGAGGCCGCGGCGCGCGCCGTCGCGCGGGTCGTGCGGCCGGGCAACCTCGTCATCCTCGAATCGACGAGCCCGGTCGGCACGACGCAGGACGTCGTGGGGCGCATCCTCACCGACGCGGGCCACGCGGTCGGCGTGGACGTGCATCTCGCGTATTGCCCCGAGCGCGTGCTCCCCGGCCGCATCCTGATCGAGCTCGTCGAGAACGACCGCATCGTCGGCGGCGTCGACGAGCGCTCGACCGAGGCGGCCGTCGCGTTCTACCACGAGTTCGTGCGCGGGGAGGTGCTCGCCACGGACGCGCGCACCGCGGAGATGGTCAAGCTGACCGAGAACTCGTTCCGCGACGTCAACATCGCGTTCGCGAACGAGCTGTCGATGGTGTGCGCGGAGCAGGGGATCAGCGTGTGGGAGCTGATCCGCTTCGCCAACCGTCACCCGCGCGTGTCGATCCTCGCGCCGGGCCCCGGCGTCGGCGGCCACTGCATCGCGGTCGATCCGTGGTTCCTCGTCTACGGCTCGCCCGAGCGGACGCCGCTCATCCGCACCGCGCGCGCGGTGAACGAGTCGAAGCCGGACTGGGTCGTCGAGCGCGTCAAGGCGTGCGCGGACAAGGTCAAGCGGCCGGTCGTCGCGTGCCTGGGGCTGTCGTTCAAGGCGGACGTCGACGACCTGCGCCAGTCGCCGGCGGTCGACATCGTGCGGCGCTTGCGCGCCGAGCTCGACGGGGAGGTGCTCGTCGTCGAGCCGCACCTCGCCGAGCACCCGGAGTTCGAGCTCGTGTCGGTCGATGCGGCGCTCGAGCGGGCGAATATCGTGCTCGTGCTCGTCGACCACCGCGCGTTCAAGCGCATCAAACGCGAGGCGCTGAACGAGAAGCTGCTCGTCGACACGCGGGGGCTGTTCCTGTGAGCTGGCGCGTGCTCTCGGTGTTCGGCACGCGGCCCGAAGCGATCAAGATGGCGCCGGTCGTGCGGCGGCTCGCGGACGACGCGCGCTTCGATTCGCTCGTGTGCGTGACGGGGCAGCACAAGGAGTTGCTGAGCGAGGTGCTCGAGCTGTTCGCGATCGAGCCCGACCACGACCTCGCGATCATGCGGCCGGGGCAGGATCTGTACGACGTCACGTCGCGCGTGCTCGTCGGCATGCGCGCCGTGCTGCGCGTCGAGCTGCCGGACGTCGTGCTCGTGCACGGCGACACGACGTCGTGCTTTGCGGCCTCGCTCGCCGCCTTCTACGAGCGGATCCCCGTCGCGCACGTCGAGGCGGGGCTGCGCACCGGCGACTACGCGCAGCCCTACCCCGAGGAGATGAACCGGGTGCTCGTCGGCCGGATCGCGTCGACGCACTTCGCGCCGACCGAGCGCGCGCGCGCGAACCTGCTCGCGGAGGGCGTCGACCCGACGAGCGTGCACGTGACCGGCAACACCGTGATCGACGCGCTGCTCGACGTGCGCGCGCGCGTCGCCGGGCGCGAGGCGGCGTCGTTCGCGGCCGCGCTGGGCGCGCCGCTCGTCGAGCGTCTCGCGGCGGGCGCGGGCCCGCTCGTGCTCGTCACCGGGCACCGGCGCGAGAGCTTCGGGAAGGGCTTCCGCGACCTCGGCGTCGCGCTGCGCAGGGCGGCGGAGCGGCACCCCGAGCGCACGCTCGTGTACCCGGTGCACCCGAATCCGAACGTGCTGGGGACGATCCACGCGGCGCTCGATGGGCTGGCGAACGCGTTCGCGATCGAGCCGCTCGACTACGCGACGTTCGTCTGGCTCATGGACCGCGCCGACGCGATCGTGACCGACTCGGGCGGCATCCAGGAGGAGGCCCCGTCCCTCGGCAAGCCGGTCCTCGTGACGCGCACGGTGACCGAGCGGCCGGAGGCGGTCGAGGCGGGGACCGTGCGCCTGGTCGGGACGGATCCGGAGCGGATCACGGCGGCGTTGGACGAGATCCTGGGCGACGCGGCGGCGCGGGCGTGGATCGCGGCAACGGCGAACCCGTACGGGGACGGCCTGGCGGGGGAGCGGATCGCCGGGATCCTCGCGCGGGGGGACTTCGCGCTGGCGGGCGCGGCCTCGCTCGTGGGGGCGGCGTGAGGAGCGCGAAAAGGACGGCTCGAGTGCTCGAGTCGCTCAAGTCCCTCGGGCGGACGGTCGATGAACGACGTGGCCACAGCGCCGGGCGCGACCGCACTCCCGTTCCGGCGCGAAGGCCTCGCTGAGAGCACGGGACACCGTCTGGTTGGACCGCTGATGCGACTCCGCATGTGAGAGTCTGGAGAACGCAGTGAAGGGCGGTGACGACTCACGTCGTCACCGCCCTTCCTCTTTCCCGGGCGAGGTGGGCTGCCGCCCCCGCTCACCTCAGGCGCGGTCGGTCGATCCTAGAACTCCGGATCGTCCGTGCCGAACTTCAGGAAGTCGCCGTTGAACTGCTTGTCGGCGGATTCCCAGAGGAGGCGACCACCGTCGATGGCGTTCGCCGGGCCGGCCGTGATCGAGCCGAGCAGCGCCGGATCCGGAATGGTCTCGACGCTCGAGCTCGCGGTCATGCCCTGGATGATGGCCCAACCCGTCTCCAGGTCGTCCAGGTTGTCGCAGTTGATGTCCAGCTCCTGGGGGTCGTTCGGCGTGTTGTTCGCCAGGAAGCCCTCGCTGAAGACGAGGCTGACGTCCTGGAGACGCTCTTCGAACCAGCAGCGGAAGATCTTCGTGGCGGACAGCGGGAACTCGTTGTCGTTGAAGATGTCGAACTTGACCGCGGCGATGTGGTTCACGCCGCCGGTCATGTTGATCAGCGTCAGCGACGAGCTGGCGACCGCGACGAAGCTGTCGATGTACAGGCGATCCGGGATGCCTTCGTACTCGTTGCCGTCGAAGTCGAGCTGACCGTCGAGGTCGAGGTCCGTGGCCAGCTTCTCACCGACCGGCGACGCGAAGGGGATCGCGTTGATCGAGTAGACGGCGCCCAGGGACGTCACGACGAGCTCGGAGCCGAGCAGGTGGTTGAACGACCACGCGGACTTGAACAGCGAGGGACTCTGCGCCGTCACGACCAGGTAGCCCTCGAGACCACCCGCCGCGTTGTGGCAGTTGGTGAGGACCGAGAGCGTGTCGGCCGGGGTCAGCACCTCGACGCGGTCGACGACGAAGCACCCGAGGGGGAGCTGCGAGTCGTCCGGGTTCGGGATCGTGTTGACGTACTCGTACATCACGTTGGTCGACCCGCCGACCGGGTCCGTGTTCGAGTTCGTCACGCTGACGACGGTGAAGAATTGGGCACCCGTGTCGAGGTTCGAGCGATGGATCGGGTAGACGAGCACGCTGCCCGGCTGGCGACCATCCGCAAGAACCGCCGGGGACAGCGTCGCGGCCGTCAGAAGGGCCGCAGACACGCGAGCAAGCGATTTCATGGTGTCTAGGTTCGTTGTTGCTGGGGAGTAGAGGCGCTGCAACGGCCTCGGTCGAAGAAAGGGGGAGGCTTCCGCCGGCTCGATTGAATGCTCCCTCTCCCGGAACCCGGGCGGAGCCGAGGGAAGTTGCTTTTAGACTGACTCGTCCTGCCGCAAGGACAACCGGATTCGGCGATCTGCCGCCGGAAACGTTTTCGCCGCCGCGCGCGCGATGCCGCATGCGGCAACGCTTTCCGCCGCACGAGCCGCGAAACGCGAAGTCCTTTCCGGATCGCCGGCCCGCGCCCAGGATGAACGTCCTTCGACGTCTTCCTCTTCCACCGGAGCCGATCATGATCGCTCTCCTGCTACTGCAAGCGGCCGCATCGCCCGCGCCTCCGATCCCCGACGCGCGGCTCTTCGAGGACCCCGTCCGCCTGCTGTCCGCAGGCGAGCTGCTGAACGAGGTCGAGCAGATGCCCTACCCGTCGCCCGTCGTCTTCGACGTCGACCGCGACGGCGAGCGCGAGCTCGTCGTCGGCGACCTCTGGGGCCGCATCTGGATCTACGAGGACCAGGCCTCACCCGGCGACCTCGCGTGGGGGCCGGCGCGCAAGCTCGAGGTCGACGGCGAGGAGCTGCGCGTTCCGAACTGGTGATGCGTCGGCATGAGTCCACAGTTGGTGGACTTCGATGCCGACGGCCGCGACGACATGGTGATGGGCACGTTCGAAGGCGTCGCCTTCGTCGTCCCCGGAACGGAAGCGGGCTTCGGCGAGCCCGAGCGGATCCTCGACGCGCAGGGGCGGCACGTCCTGCTCTCGCAGTTCTGGAACCGCGAGACGAAGGAGTGGGACGAGACGGACCGCAGCCCGCGCGGGCGGCGCAATCCGGACGACCACTGCATCTCGGTCGTCGCGTTCGACTGGGACGACGACGGCGACCTCGACCTCCTGCTCGGCGCGAAGGAGGGCCGGCTCTACTTGCAGCGCAACGAGGGCAAGCCGGGCGCGCCGTCGTTCACCGGCGTCAACGAGCCGCTCGACGGCTTCGAGGTGCCCGGCGGGCTCACGGCGCCGCGGCTCGTCGACTGGGACGGCGACGGCCTGACCGACCTCTTGTGCGGCAGCTTCGACGACGGCGTCTTCCTCTACCGCAACGCCGGCGCGCGCGGCGCCCCGTCGTTCGGCCCGCCCGTCGCGCTCGTCGAGCCGCCCGCCGTCGAGTTGCCCCAGGAGCCGCTCGGTCCCGCGTCGGGTTTCTACGCCGAGGCGGTCGACTACGACGGCGACGGCGATCTCGACCTCCTCGTCGGCGGCGAGTCGAAGTGGCAGCGCGAGGGCCGCGCTCTCACGGAGGAGGAGCGGCGACGCGCTGAGGAGCTCGAGGCAGAGATCGAGGCGCTCGATACCGAGTTCCGGCTGCTCTACCAGGACGAGCCGCAGAGCGAAGAGGACGAGGTCGAGCGCACGGCCAAGGGCCGCGCGCTGCGCGAGAAGATCGCCGACAAGACCGAGCTCTTGGACGAGCTGGTCCCGCAGGAGAAGGAGGCCTCGTTCGTCTGGTTGTACCGCCGCATCGGCGGCGCCGGCGCGCCCGCGCCGGAGGTCCCACTGGACAAGCCGACCGAGGAAGCGCCGGTGCGCTCGGGGATGGTGATCGAGCGCGAGGGCGACACGCTCCGGGTCGCGGTGCGCCTCTTGTATCGCACGGATTGCGTCTGGGGCGGGTAAGGCGGTATGTGGCAATTGGCTCGCCTAACGGCTCGCATCGCTCTCGTGGCGACCGCATACAGCTTCGCTGCATCTCTCGTCGCAGCCCGCTCTAGCAGTTGCTGTGCTTGCGCCATGCAGGCCACCCAGTCCGAGCTAGTTCGCGGCGTCGTCGTGGACGAGCGCGGCGCCGCGCTCTCCGGCGTGCGCGTCGTCGCGCTCGAGAACCGTCGCTCGCGATTCGGCTTCCCCGAGCCGCCCGGCCAGGTCAGGCCGGTCGACATCCCCTACCTCACGGCCGTGAGCGCGCTGACTGACGCGGACGGCAAGTTCGAGATGGAGGTCGCGGACGCCAACATGTCGTGCGTTGTCGGCGCCGTCGACGCGGACGGCGGTCTCGCGAGCGGGTTCGTGTGGCGCGAGTGGGGCTCGGAGCCCCTGCGGTTGGTCATCGAGGAGCATTCGATCGTTCGAGCGATCGTCCTGGACGGGGACGGCGAGCCGCTGAGTTCCACGACCGCGAAGCTCCAGTGGATGAGCGATTCCGGCGAGGTCGTCGATGCGCACTCCCTGTGGCGCGCCGCCGACGACTCGGCTCGCTTCAGCATCGGCGCCGACGAGCGCCTCCTCCGGGGCAGGTGGCGCGCTCGCATCCTTGCGTCGGGCCACTTCTCGCGCGTGTTCGAGTTCGAAGCGAGCGGCGACGACGTCGATCTCGGTGAGATCCGGCTCGAGCCGATCGAGCCGATCACGATCCAGGTCCTCGGGCCCGATGGAGCGCCGTTGAAGCGGGCGCGGCTCGTCGTCGTCCGCTCCACCGTGTTCGACGGCGGCGACTACGGGAACACGCTACCCGTTGCGCGCGGGGGAGAGACTGTCGTTCGCGCGAACGACCGTGGCATCGTGTCGTTGAGTCGTCGGGAGATGGGGGAAACGTCGTTCCTCGTCATTCGCGATGAGTCGGAGCGACATGCGGGAAGTGCGCTTCGGGTGCTGCCGACGTCGGCGGACGAGCCCCTCGTCGTTCGGACGGTGCGCGGCGGAAGCGTGTTCGGTCGGGTCAGCGGGCGAGAGAACGCGTGGGAGTCGCGAGTCGTCGCGGTGCCGGTGGACGAGGGGCTGGACCTGGTTCGGACGATCAACATGGGTCTGGTCGGCAAGAAGAAGCTGATCGGACTTCCTCAGGAGGTCGAGGCGCTCCTCGAGCCGCGAGCGGAGCACGAGCAGATCGTCGTCGGGTCCCTCGACGAGAACGACGAGTTCGAGATGAGCCACCTTCGGCCAGGGCGTTGGCTCGTCGCGGTGCTCGGCCCGGAGGCAATCGAGTCGGTGAGCGAGGTCAGGGAGAGCCCGTCGACGGCGGTCGCGCTCGTCTACGTCGTCGAGGAGCGCCCCTGTCGCGTCGACCTCGTGCTGCCGCCGCGGTTCCCGGTACGCGGAATCGTGCGCTTGAACGGAGTGGCGCTGCCCGGGGCGCGCGTCTTCCTTTCCACGGGAGACTCGAGGTTCGACAAGCCCTTGACGACGACGACCGGGAAGTCCGGCGACTTCGATTTCGACGTACTGGAGACGGGGTCGTACGTGTTGGAGGTCGCTTCCGACCGCGCCGATTGCCCCTCTGCACAAGTCGTGGAAGTGGGGCCCGCCTCGGGCTCGCTCGAAATCGACCTCGGGGGCGAATACTCCGGTACCGTCGTCGACGAGCGCGGGCGACCGCTCCGGGGTGTCGGAGTGACGGTGATTCCGAACCATGACGAGCTCAGCGGCTGGTCGCTCGCCTTCGATCGTCACTCGCGGTGGGGCATTCCTCCGCCGGGCGTCGTGGGGAACGAATGGACGTGGGGGCCGGTCGAGGACCCCGAGGCCTCGGATTGGAAGTACTTCGAGTCGGTTCTTACCGACGAGTCGGGCACCTTCAGGGTGATGGGGGTGCGGCCGGACCGGGATGTCACGGTCGAGCTGCGCAAGTACGGCGAGCCACCGTTCATGTTCCCCGTGCCTGCCGGTACCGACGCGGGCACGCTCGTGATCGGCGAGCGTGGCTCGCTCCTCGTTCGTCCGGGCGACCAGATACGTCGAGCACCGCAACTGATCGTGAGGGTCGAGTTCGTTCGAGACGGTGCTCGGCTCACGTCGAGCGCCAAGCGCGTGACCTGGGGACGGTGGCCGATGTTTTACGACTTCGCCGTACCAGGGGAGTACGAGATCACTGCCTCCGTGCCGAGTCGGTGGGACGGTCCTCGGCCAGTCTCGTTCGTGCCCGTTTGCACCGTGAAGACGGCCGTGACCGCCGGAGAGCGGACCGTCGTAGTGCTCGAGTGATGAAGTTCGCGTCTTGTCCACAAACGATGCCCCTCTCTGTCCACAAGAGTTGGTTGCGCTCAACGAAACTCCTACCAAGTCGCAATGACGCAGCGCGGTCGGCCTCGCCTCCGAGCGGGGTAGTTCGGCCACAGGAGACGAGCGTGGACGACACGAGAGGGGCGCCCACCCGGGCCGCCGGTTCAGGCAACCGCGGGGCAGCAGCGCTCTCGCGGCTCGCGTCTCCTCAGCTCCGCGGCAGCGGCGCTCGCACCGCGAGCCCGCGGCGTCCGCGCTCGCGCGTGCACGCGGCCAAGCACGCCAGCATCTCGTCCGCCAGCGCGTCGCGCGAGTAGCGCGTCGCCGCGGCTCGGCTCGCCGTCGCGAGGGCTCGCGTTTGCTCGCGGTCGTCCGCTAGCGCGCGCACCGCGGCGGCGAGCGCATCGGGCTCCTCCGCCGCGACCGTCACGCCGCAGCCGGCCTCGCGCACGATGTCCGCCGCCTCGCCGTCGGGGCCCGCGAGCAGCAACGGCACGCCCATGCCCATCGCCTCGAAGATCTTCGACGGGATCACCGTGCGGAAGACCGGCGTGTCCTTGAGGTGCACGAGCGCGACGTCGCACACCGACCAGAGCGCGGGCATGCGCTCGCGCGGGACCGGAGCGTGGAACGAGACGTTCGTGAGCCCGCGCGCGCGCGCGTCGGCCTCGAGGCTCGCCTTCGCCGCGCCGTCGCCGACGAAGAGGAAGTGCACGTCGCTGCGCTCGCGCAGGCGCTCTGCCGCGTCGAGCACGCCCTCCAGCGCGTGCGCCATGCCGTGCGTCCCGAGATAGCCAACGACGAAACGCCCCCCGACGCCGAGCTCGCGCGCGAGCGCCGCGTCACGCTCGATCGGCCGGAACGACTCGAGATCGACACCGTTCGTCACGACGTGGATCTTGCGCGGGTCGATGCCGCGCCCGGCGAGGTCGCGCCGGAACGCGCTCGTCACCGCGACCACCGCCGCCGCGCGCCGGTAGAGGAAGAGCTCGAGACGCTCGAGCGAGCGCAGCACGAGGCCCGAGCGCAGCGCGCCGACCGCCTCGATCGACGCCGGCCACAAGTCGCGCAGCTCGAACACGAACGGCTTGCGGCGCACCGCCGCCAGCAGCCAGCCGCCGACGGCGGCGAAGAACTGCGGCGAGGTCGCCACGACGACGTCCGGGCGGCGCGGGAGCAGCCCGGCGCAGAAGCCCGCGACCGCGAACGAGACGTAGTCGAGCGTGCGCCGCCCGAAGCCCGCGTTCGCCGCGACGTACGTCTTGACGCGCAGCACGTCGATCCCGTCGACGCACTCGCGCTGCAGCCAGCGGTTCGCGTAGCCCGGATACACGCGCCCCTGCGGGAAGTTCGGCGCGCACGTCACGACCGTCACGCGGTGGCCGCGCGCGACCCAGCGGCGCGCGTGCTCCCACAGCCGCGTCGCAGGAGCGTTCGTCTCGGGCGGAAAGTTGTCCGACAGGAACAGGACGTGCATCTCACCACCGCAGTCGCGTGTCCAGGCGCTCGGCGCGCAGCTCGATTCGCAGGCGCGACGTCTCGACGGCCGAGCCGAGCTCGGGGTGCCACGTCGCCGGCTCGACCGTGCACCGGCCGCCGGCCGCGGCTAGCGCGACGTGCCGATCCCCCTCGAGCAGCAGGCGCGCGCCGCCCGCCTCCGCGCACACGTGCGGGTGCAGGTAGAGGAGCGCCGCCGCGCTCGTGAACGACCCGCCGATGCGATCCGACACGTGCAGGCCGCGCTCGCCGAGCCGCCATGTGCGCCGGTGCATCACGCGGCCCGGCAAGCGCAGGTAGCCGTCGTGCGCGCAGCCGACGACGAGCTCGTCACCCTGCTCCTCGAGCACGAGGTCGACCGGCATCGCTCGGCGCGCCACGCGGAAGCTCGCCCAGACCTCGGACGAATCCGCGCCGTCGACGACGACCGTATTGTGCGCCTCGGTCGAGCGCTGCCGCAGCCGCTCGGGCCCCGGCTCGTAGGACGACGTGCCCGACTGCACGAGCGCGCGCCGGCCGAACAGCGACAGCTCGAAGCCGAGCGTGTCCGCGTGCGCGTGGCCCGGCAGGTAGCGCGGTCCGATCTCGGCGACGTCGACGAGCGCGACCGCCGGGCCGCGTTGCAGGCGAACGTAGCCCGAGCTCGCGAGGTGGTGCAGGCCGTCCTCGGGTGCGGCGGCGGGCTCGAGCCCGAGCCGCTGCGCGTACGCGTCGAGCGCGGCCGCCCGCGGCGCGACGCCGAACGCCGCGTCGTTGAAGAACGGGATGTCGCCGTCGGGGTGCGTCATGACCGCGAGCCAGCGACGCATCCGCTCGGCCGTCGCGCGCCACAGCCGCTCGTCCGCGTCGCCGATCGCGCTCGGGTACGCGCGCGCGAGCCCGAGTAGATCGAGCAAGTCCGCGAGCAACAGCGCGTGGTACATCGGGCTGCGCTCGAAGTGGCCGCCGTCCTCGAGGATCTGCTCGCCGATCTCGCGCCGCAGCAGCGCGAGCCCCTTCGCGAGCCAGCCCGCCGCCTCGTCGCCCGCGAAGAACGCGCCGGCGAAGACGAGCGCCTTCGCGTTTGCGAACAGGTGGTTGCCGAGCAGGTGGTGCTCGAGGCTCGCGCGCAGATAGCGCGCCTGCACCGCCAGGCTCTCGACCATCTCGCGCGGTAGCTCGTTCCCCGCCGCGGCCCAGCGCACCAGGCTCGCGACGCGCAGCGACAGCGGATACGGCTCCCAGCCCGCGCCCTCGCCGGGCGGGTTCTCGCGCACCCAACGCGCGACGAGCGCGCGCCCCCAGTCGTCGCGGCGCTCCGCGTCGGGCGCGTCGAGCCACTCGAAGTAGTGCAGGTTGTACGTCCACAGCCGCTCGCGCCCCGGAGCGTTCCAGTCGCCCGCCGAGCGCACGTCGCCCTCGCGGCCGAGGAAGCGCAGGCGCGACGGGCCGACGAGCGCCTGGGCCCGCAGGCCCGGCGCGCGCCAGAAGCACGCCGCGCGCAACGGTGGCGCCGGGCGCAGGTCGGGGCGCGGGCGGTGGAGCGTGCGCCACACGCGGCCGAGCACCTGCACGGGGCGCAGGGTCGGCAGCGTGCGCGCGTAGAGCAGGGCGCGTGCGGTGTTCATCGTCGTCTCTCGTTCAAGCCGCGGCGCTCCGCGCGCGCAGCCATCGGATCAGCTCGTCCACCGGCCAGCGCAGGAGCTGGCCGTGCAGCCCCGCGAGCGCCTGTCCCGTCGCGAGCACGGCGTCCGCCTCCTCGCCGGTCGGCAGCACGAGCGCGGGGAGCTGCAGGTAGCCGCGCTTGTCGTGCAGCCACGCGAGATCGCGCTCGAAACGCGCGACCGGCTCCCAGTGCGTGCCGTCCGCGCTCGCGTACAGCGCGACGCGCGGGTCGGCGTTCACGCCCTTCGCCTCGACCGCCGTGCTGACGAGCAGCACTCCGCGCGCGCGGCTCGCGAAGAACGCGCTGCCCGGCAGCGTCGCGAGCTCGTCCATCCGCCCCGTGCGCGGGTCGAACAGGTTCACGCGGTTCGTCTCCGTCGGGCTGTCCATCGGCACGACGATCCCCTCCTGCGTCGGCAGCATCCCGATCGCGCGCGCGCGCTGGTCGCCGCGCAGCACGGGGTCGAGCGTGCGGAAGCCGTCGCTCGTCCACCACAGGCCCGCCTCGTCGCCGTCGTCGCCGGTCAGCACCCACACGCCCAGGCGCCACGGGTCCCAGTGCACGGCGTGCACGTGCCGGATCGAGCCCGCGGGGAACGTGTGCGCCACGCTCCACGAACGCCCGCCGTCGTCGCTGCCGTACACGTGCACCTGGTCGCGCTCGGGGTTGCCGAAGTACTCGCCGAAGTACAGCGGCCCGGTCGGCGTGCGGCAGATGCGCAGCGGCCGCGTGCCGCGCGTCACGCGGTGCGCGACGGCGAAGCGCTGCGAGCCCGCCTCCAGGTGCAGGATGCGCCGGCGCGCGATGGCGACGAGCGAGCCGTCGGCCGCCGGCTCGACGCCGAAGAGCCCCGCGCGCAACAGGCGCGACGTGATCGAGCCGGCCGCGAGCGCGCCCTCCGTCGTCGAGACGGGCGCCGCCGCGACGCGCTCGAACGTGCGCCCGCCGTCGCTCGACTCGTACAGGACGTAGCCGCGGCTCGCGTAGACGCGCCGGCGGTCCGCGTGCAGCACGCGCCAGCGTCCCAGATGCTCGGGCTTCGGTACGCTCATCGCTCTCCTCCCGCGATCAGTCCGCGCACGCCGTAGGTCAGCGCCGCCGAGCCGCGCAAGAGCGGTGCGGCGCACAGGAGCGCCCGCTCGCCCGCGCGCAGCGGCGCCGGCGGATCGCAGGGCGCGTAACCGAGCTCCGTGAGCGTCTCGCCCGCGACCGCCTCGGTCCAGCGGATCTGCACGGCCGACAGCCCCTCGCGCCACTTGCCCGCGTTCGTGCGCAGCAGCGGCCCGAGCGTCTCGCGCTTCCACGCGAGCTCGCGCTCGTCGACCAGGCGCGCGGCCGAGCGCGCGAACGACAGCATCGCGTCGTCGTAGTCGAGCTCGACGTGCGCGGCCACACGACGCAGCGTCTCCTCCGGCGCGCCGATCAGCTCCTCGTAGCGCACCTCGAGACAGCGCGGTCCGAAGAGCCGCCGGCCGAGCGCGCGCCCGCGGCGGAGCTGCTCGCGGCAGACGAGCGCGTGCAGCCACCACGGCCGCGCGGCCGACCACGCGGCCTTCGTGCGCGAGAGCAGGACGTCGCGCGGGTCGCGCACGACGTGCAGCACCCACGCGTCCGGGAACGCGTCGAAGAGCGCCGCGAGGCAGTCGAGGTTGCGCGGGTCCTTGTCGCCGGCGCGCGGCTTGCCCTGCCGGGCTGCGTAGAGCGAGAGCAGGCGCGCGTAGCACGCGCGCAGGTCGAGCGGGCCGTCGGGCGCGACGTCGCGTGGCGCGAGCCCCGCGCGCGCGAAGTCCGCGTCGCCGGCGAGCACGGCGCGGAAGCGGGCGGCGCCGCCGCGCTCGTGGCGCGCGCGCGCGCGGCGCGGCGCGACGTAGCGGCGGAAGAAGTGCGTCTCCGGCGGCAGCGCGAGCGCGGGGTGCGCGTCGAGCATGCTCTGCAAGAGGCTCGTGCCCGAGCGGCCGACGCCGCAGACGAAGATCGGGGGCGTCACGCTGCGGCTCCCGCGGGCACGAGTGCCGGCTCGGGACGCCGCGTCTCGGGCAGCACGTCGCCGAGCACGTCGTCGACGTACAGCGAGTACCACAGCGCGAAGTTCAGGAGGCCGAACCACAGCCGGTCGCCGGAGCGGCCGAGCAGATCGGCGAGCGCGCGGCGCTCGAACAGCCCCGTGCGTTCGGCGAACGTGTCCAGCGCCGGCAGGTAGCGCCGGCCGAGCGCGCCGTCCTTCCACTCGGCGACCGGCGCGCGGAACCCGCGTTTCTTGCGGTGGACGAACTCGCGCGCGAGCGAGCGCTCGGCGACGGACTTGAACAGCGCCTTCGGCTCGTCGCCCGCGCCGCCGCGCCACGCCGGCGGCAGCCCGCACACGAGCTCGACGACGCGGTGGTCGAGGAAGGGGACGCGCCCTTCGACGCCGAAGGCCATGCCCATCTTGTCGAGCCGCGGGAGCATGAGCTGCGGCAGGCGGAAGCGCAGGTCGACGTACGTCATCCAGCCGGTGTGATCGCGCGGGTCGCCGCGCTCGAGGAACGCGCGCCGCAGCGGCGCGATCGCGGCGTCGTACGTGCTCTCGGTCGCCGCGCCGGCCGCGGGACCGAGCAGCCGCTCCTGCGCCGCCTCGCCGAAGTCGAGCGACCCGCCCTGGAAGAGCGGCTCCCCGTGCGCGGCGCGGCGCAGGATCTCGCGCTGCGGCGCGGCCCAGTCGAAGAACGCGCCGCCCGCCAGCGCCGCGACGCGCCGCAGCGGCCGTCCCGGCAGGTCGGGCACGCGCGCGTTCCAGCGCTCGGCGTCGCGCAGGCGCAGCCAGCTCGTGTAGCCGACGAACAGCTCGTCGCTGCCCTCGCCTGCGAGCACGACGGGGACGCCCGCCGCGCGCGCGCGCTCGGACAGGCGATAGACGGCGGCGCACACCGGCGCGGCGATCGGCTCGTCCTGGTGCCACGCGACGGCGGCGAGCGCGGCGCCGAAGCGCTCGCCGTCGAGCGGCACGGGATGGTGCCGCGCGCCGGCCTCGTGCGCGAGAGCCGCCGCGTCGGCGCTCTCGTCGTACGCGTCGCAGCCGGGGTAGCTCACGGTGAACGTCGACGGCCGCCCGACGTGCGGCGCCATGCGCGCGAGCAGGAACGCGGAGTCGACGCCGCCCGAGAGGAACAGGCCGACCGGCACGTCCGACTCGAGGCGCAGGCGGATCGCGTCGTCGAGCAGCCGCTCGAGCTCGTCGCGTGCGGCCGCGAGCGAGGGGGGAGCGCTGCGCGCGTTCGCGAGCGGGTCCCACCACGTGCGCCGGTAGACGGTCGAGCCGGCGACCTCGAGCAGCTCGCCCGGCCCGACCTGCTCGACGCCGCGGAACAGCGTGCGCGGCGCGGGCACGGCGCGGAACGCGAGGAACGGCCGCAAGCTCTCGGTGCACAGCTCCGCGCGGATCGACGGATGGCGGAACAGCGCCTTCGCCTCGGACGCGAACGCGAGGTCGGCGCCGAAGCGCGCGACGTACAGCGGCTTGATGCCGACGCGGTCGCGCACGAGGAACAGGCGCCGCGACTCGTCGTCCCACAGCGCGAACGCGAACATGCCGACGAGCCGCTCGAGCAGCGCGTCGAGACCCCAGTGCAAGAACCCCGCGAGCAGGACCTCGGTGTCCGCGTGGTCGGTGCGGAAGCGGTGCCCGCGCGCCTCGAGCTCGCGCCGCAGCTCGCGGTGGTTGTAGATCTCGCCGTTGAAGACGATCGACGCGCGGCGGCCGCCGTGCTCGGCGTGCATCGGCTGGTCGGCGTCGGGCGACAGGTCGACGATCGCCAGGCGCCGGTGTGCGAGGCCGACGCGGCGGTCCAGCGCGATCCACGTGCCGGCGCCGTCCGGCCCGCGGTGCGCGAGCGCCTCGCGCATCGCGTCGAGCGTCTCGCGCTCGACCTCTCCGGCGGGGGAGAGCCAGCCCGCGATCCCGCACATCAGGCCACCTCCTCGGCGAGCGCGCGCCCGCCGCCGGCGAGCGCGTGGAGCTGGTGCGCGACGCGGGCGTGCCACGCGGGGCTGCGGAACGCGTCGCCGCGCTCGCGCGCGCCGGCCGCGAGCCGCCGGACGAGCTCGGCGTCGCCCGCGAGGCGCGCGAGCGCGTCGCGCAACGCGGGGACGGACCGCGGCTCGACGAGCAGTCCCTCGACGCCGTCGCGCACGAGCTCGGGCAGCGCGCGCCAGTGCGTCGTCACGACGGGCAGGCCGCACTGGAGCGCCTCGACGACGACGCCGGGCAGCCCCTCGCCGTCGTGGAACGTCGGCAGCACGAGCGCGTCGCATTCCGCCAGCGCAGCCGCGACGTCGCCGGGCGCGAGCACGCCGCCGTACGTCGCGCGCGGGCACGCGTCGATCGCAGCGACGTCGAAGCCCGGCATCGGCGGGCCGTACACGACGAGCTCGGCCGGGGCGTCGAGCGCCGCGACCGCGTCGAGCGCGATCGCGAGCCCCTTCTCCGGCCGGAGCTGCCCGACGAACGCGAAGCGCCGCGCGGGCCTCGCTCGCCGCTGGGCGCCCGTGCGCGGCGGGCGCAAGTCGCGCGTCGTCGGCAACCAGCGCGTTTCGCCGAGCGCCGCGAAGCGTGCGCACAGCGCGCGCGTCTGGAGCAACAGGAGCGGCGCGGCGAGCACGGTGCGTCGCGCGAGCGCGCGCAGCGGCGCCGGCGCGCGGTCGTACGCGAGGTCGAGGTCGCCGCCGAACACGCGCGCGGCGAGCGGGAGGCGGCGCGCGCGGCACGCGAGCGCGACGAGCGGGCCCGCGCGCAGGAAGGCGCCGGCGGAC
>CAZGTQ010000030.1:0-9589 GCA_964528575.1 uncultured Planctomycetaceae bacterium
TCGGGGTCGCGGTAGAACACGCTGCCGGTGAAGCGCAGCACCAGCGGGATCGTGCCGTCGTGGACCGCGTAGAGGTAGCGGGTCGCGACGAGGTCCGGCGCGATGTCGCAGGGGAACGTGAGCGCGACGGTGGTCTCGCGCTCGAAGGAGCGGACCGGCGTGTCCACCCGCCGCCAGAAGAGGGTGCGCGCCGTCTCCGCCGCGGTGTCGGGGTCGCCGAACAGGTCCTCGAGTCGCGCCCAGGTCGCGCCGTCGTAGCGCCGGCGCGCCGGCTCGATCAGGATCTCGCTCGCCAGCGACATCGCGTAGATGGGTCGGGTCGTCCGCTCGCGCACGACGAGCTCGAGCTCGAGCGCCGGCGTCTGCTCGAGCGTCGTCGCCCGCGCCGTCCGCACGTCGAAGCGCAGCTTCGCGACGCCCTGCGCGCCTTTTCGTCCCACGCTGCCGTTCGTGCTCGCTTCGCTCGCCATGTGCGTCCTCTTGAGCGCGCGCCTGCCGCGCCGTGCCGTCGCAACCCCGCAACTTCCGCTAACCCCAACTTCCGCAACCCTGCAACTTCCGCGCCTCCTCCTCGGGAGCCCGCGCCCGCTCGTGCCCCCGGTCGCCGTTCCGGCGCCGTTCCGCTGCGTTTGTACAAACGGCGGCGGTGCCGCGTGACCGGCTCGCGCCGGGGCGCGCGCGTGGCCGTGCGTCGTCGCTTCGTCCCCGGCGCCCGCTACATCGCGCGCCGCTCGAAACGTCCCATCAGCGACGCCTCGGCGAGGACGTGGCCCTTCATCTGCGTCTCGACGTCGCTGCGGCGCGCGCCGGGCTCGAGCTCGAGCGAGGGCACGTCGAGCGCGTAGAGCTTGAACCAATAGCGGTGGTCGCCGTGCCCCGGCGGGGGACACGGACCGCCCCAACCCTCGTGCTGGAAGTCGTTGCGCCCGCTCGTGCCGACGCCGTCGGCGCGCTCGGGGAGCTCGCCGACGTCCGGCGGGACGTCGTAGAGCACCCAGTGCGTGAACGTCCCGTCCGGCGCATCCGGGTCGGTGACGAGCAGAGCGAAGCTCTGCGTCCCCTCGGGCGCTTCGGACCAGCTCAACGCGGGCGACACGTCGTCGCCCTCGCACGTGTAGCGCGGCGCGATGGGTGCGCCGTGCCGCAGCGAATCGCTCCGGAGCTTCACGGGGTCCGCCTCACAGCCCCGCGATCCGCTGGATGCGGAGCGCCTTCTCGGGCGTCGCTCCGTCCCCGCTGCCCTGCGGGTCGACGATGATCGTCAGCGGATCCCCCTGGCGCGCGAGCGCGATGTGCACGAGCGAGCCCTGCACGTCGAGCCTGGGGTTCAGCTCGTGGGCCGCCTCGAACCACAAGAAGGCCTGGCCCGACTGGAGCTCGTCGAGGCGCAGGTACACCGCGCCGTCGACGTCGACCATCCAGTTGCCGAGGGTGCCGCTCAGCGCGATCGGGTTCTGCGCGAGCCGGCGCGGCGGGCTCGCCGGCTCGGACGGCGCGGCGAACGGCACCGTCACCGGCTCCGCGCGCCCACGCGCTATCACAGGGACGAGCAGCGCCGCCGCGACGGTGGCGAGCGTGGGGCGTACGACGTTTCGGATTCCCATGGTTTCTCCGAAGCTGGTCCGTGGCAGCTGGATCCGCGGCGCGTCAGGGGCGCGCGAGTCGGATCGTCTTGACGTTGGTGAACTCGCGGATCCCGTGCGCGCCGAGCTCGCGGCCGTAGCCCGAGCTCTTGATCCCGCCGAACGGCAGCCGCGGATCGGAGCGCACGAGGTCGTTGACCGAGCACGAGCCGGCCTGGAGCTCTTCGCGCGCGATGCGCTCGCCGCGGCGCAGATCGGTCGTGAAGACCGCGGCACCGAGGCCGAAGCGCGTGTCGTTGGCGGCGCGGATCGCGTCGCGCTCGTCCTCGACGACCGTGATGGACGCGACGGGTCCGAACAGCTCCTCGTCCCAGGCGGGCATCCCCGCGCACACGCCGCCGAGGACGGTCGGCGGGTAGAACCAACCGGGGCCCTCGGGGACGCGGCCGCCGGTGAGCAGGCGCGCGCCGCGCTCGACGCTCGCGGTCACCTGGCGGTGGAGCTCGTCGCGCAGGTCCTCGCGCGCGAGGGGACCGAGCTCGACGCCCTCCTCGAGCGGCGGGCCCATGCGGATGCGGCGCATGCGGTCGACGACGAGCCGCTCGAGCTCGTCGCCCGCGGAGCGCACGACGATGAACCGCTTCGCGGCGATGCAGCTCTGGCCGCCGTTGATCATCCGGCTCGCGACGCACGTGTCCGCCGCGTGCTCGAGGTCCGCGTCCTCGAGCACGACGTACGCGTCGCTCCCGCCGAGCTCGAGCACCGTCTTCTTGACGTGCGCGCCCGCCTTCGCGGCGATCGCGGCACCCGCGCTCACGCTGCCGGTGACGGTCGCCGCCGCGACACGCGGATCCTCGAGCAGGCGCGTCGTCTCGTCCTCCTCGACGAAGAGGTTCGTCAAGAGACCCGCGGGACAGCCCGCCTCGTCGAGGAGCTCTTCGATCGCGAGCGCGCACGCCGGCACGCTCGACGCGTGCTTGAGCAGCGCACCGTTGCCCGCCATGAGCGCGGGCGCCGCGAAACGGAACACCTGCCAGAACGGGAAGTTCCACGGCATGATCGCGAGCACGACGCCGAGCGGGCGGTAGCACACGAATGCACACTCGTCCGCACGCTCGCCCGCACGCTGGCCCGCACTCTGGCCCGCACTCTGGCCGTGCGTCTCGACCGGCTCGTCGGCGAGGTAGCCGGCGGCCGCATCCGCGTAGTGCCGGCACGCCCACGCGCACTTCGCGACCTCTTGCTTGCCCTCGGCGAAGGGCTTGCCCATCTCCTCTGCCATCAGCCGCGCGAGTCGCTCCTCGCGGTCCTCGAGCAGGTCGGCCGCGCGGCGCAGCACGCCGGCGCGCTCGGCCAGCGGCTTGCGGGACCACGCGAGGAACGCCTCGTGCGCGCGCGCGACGCGCTCGCGGACCTCGTTCGGAGTGTGATTCTCGTACTCCCGCACGACCTCGCCGGTCGCCGGGTTCACGGCGCGCTTCACGTCCTTGCGCCCCGGCTTCGCGCGCTTCGCCTTCGTCGCCATGCCTGTGGATGGCGGCAACGCGCGTGCCGGCACGACCGGCGGACCGGCGTTTGTAGATTCGGGCCCGCGCGCGAGCGGAGCCCGAGGCAGCTCCGCCTCCCTGGCACTGGGGTTGCCCGTTCCGTGCCATGAGCGAACGCGACGAGACGAGACGAGCCGGCGACGCGCCCGGCGAGCGCCGGGGCGCCGTGATGGCCGAGCCGGAGCTGCGTCACTTCCACGAGCTCCTGCTCGAGCGCGACCGCGAGCTGGGCGCGGACGTCGAGCTGCTCGACCGCGACGCCTCGAGCGCGCCCGACCAGCCGCGGCCGGAGGCAGCGGAGCAGGCGCGCGCCGTGGAGGATCGGCGCGAGACGCAGCAGCAGCTCGAACGGCAGGACCAGCTCCACGAGGAGGTGCGGCGCGCGCTCGACAAGATCGAGACCGGCAATTACGGCGTGTGCGAGCGCTGCGGCGCCGCGATCGACCACGATCGGCTCGAGATCATGCCCGAGACGCGCGCGTGCGTGGCGTGCGAGCGCGCGATCGAGAAGGGGGCGGCGCTCGAGCGGTAGCTGCGCGGCACGCGCATTGCGCGTGACGGAGCTTCGGACACAAACACACGACGAGCACAGACAGACGAGCACAGACACGACGAGCGGAATGCTCGAAGGACGGACGATGGGACAGAAGATCCGTGAATTGATGACGAAAGACCCGCTGACGATGGACATAGCGCGTCCGCTCGTCGAGGCGGCGCGGATGATGCGCGACGCGGACGTGGGCGACGTGCTCTGCATGCGCGACGGCAAGCTCGCAGGCATCGTGACCGACCGCGACATCGTCGTGCGCTGCATCGCGGAGGACGCCGACCCGAAGACGACGCCGGTCGAGAGGGCGTGCTCGCGCGACCTGACGACGCTGTCGCCGGAGGACGATTCGGACAACGCGGTCAAGCTGATGGGGAAGAAGGCGATCCGACGGATCCCGGTCGTCGAGAACGGCAAGCCGGTCGGCATCGTTTCGCTCGGCGACCTCGCCGTGGCCCGCGACCGCGAGTCCGCGCTCGGCGGAATCAGCGCCGCGCGGGCGAACCGCTGAGGCGCGCCGTGTCCCGCATCGCAGCTCTCCTGGCCGACGGTTTCGAGGATTCCGAGTTCACCGTTCCGCGCGATCGGCTGCGCGCGGCCGGCCACCAAGTCGTCGTGCTCGGCAAGGAGCCGGGCACGATCGAGGGCAAGCGCGGGGATGCGCGCGTCGAGGTCGAGGGGCGCGCGGGCGACGCGTCGCCCGACGATTTCGACGCGCTCCTGCTCCCCGGCGGATGGTCGCCGGACCACCTGCGCACCGACGAGGGCACGGTCGAGTTCGTGCGCCAGTTCGCGTCGACCGGGAAGCCGCTCGCGGCGATCTGCCACGGCCCTCAGCTCCTGATCGAGGCCGACGCGGTCCGGGGGCGCACGATGACGTCGTGGCCGTCGGTGCGCACCGACCTGCGCAACGCGGGCGCCGAGTGGCTCGACGAGGAGGTCGTCCAGGACGGCAGCCTGATCACGTCGCGCAAGCCCGACGATCTCGACGCCTTCTGCAGCGCGTTCCTGGAGCAACTCGACGCGCCGGCGTGAGCCGCGCACCCGGACGCACACCACGGACACACACGACGGACGCACGAGACGGACAAGAAACGGAGGACTTGCGATGCCGAGCGCGAAGGAGCTGCTGGCGGCGGCGGTGCTGGCGACGGGCGGCCTGGGTGTCGTCCAGGACCGGGGGCCGGAGAGTATGCCGCCGACGCTGACGGTGACGGGCGACGCCGAGGTGTCGTCCAAGCCGGACCGCGCGGTGGTCGAGCTCGGCGCGACGGCGCAGGCGCCGCAGGCGAGCGCGGCGCAGCGCCAGGTGAACGAGGCGATGCAGCGCGCGGTCGCGGCGATCGTCGAGACCGGCGTGGCGCGCCAGAGCATCCGCACGACGGGCATCTCGCTCCAGCCGGTGTACTCGCAGCCGCAGCGCGACCAGCAGCAGGTCGAGGAGTACGTCCCGCGCATCGTCGCCTACCGCGCGAGCAACACCGTGCGCATTCTCGTCGACGAGCCCAGCGCGATCGGCGGCGTGATCGACGCCGGCATCGCCGCGGGCGCGAACCAGCTCGAGTCGATTGCGTTCGAGCTGCGGGACGACACGCCGCAGCGGCTCGACGCGCTACGCGCCGCGACGCGCACCGCGCGACAGAAGGCGGAGGCGCTCGCGGAGGCGGCCGGCGTGCAGTTGCTCTCCGTGCAAGCGGTGCGCGAGGGCGGCGGGCAGATCGTCTCGCCGATGCAGACGCGCGCGCGCGCGATGTCGTTCGAGGCGGGCACGCCCGTCGAGCCCGGCGAGGTACGCGTGAGCGCGTCGGTCTCGCTCGAGTACCGCATCGCGCCGGTCGGGTCCGGCGGGGGCGGGCAGCGGTAGGCGCCGGGTCGGCCTCGCGCTCGGCCGCGTCGCGCTGCGGAATGTAGAAATGCGCGGTCGATGCTAGGGAGCGATCGGCGGGACGCGCACGCGGCGTAGCCCAGGACCCGCGCGCAAGCGGGGCACACGCCTTGCCACGCGGGCGGGTCATGCGTTGGTTGGTCGCCACTCCGCCGTCCGTCGCCGGGCTGATCCTGCGGCTCGGGCTCGCCGTCGTGTTCTTCCCGCACGGCGCGCAGAAGGTCCTGGGCTGGTGGGGCGGCAACGGCTTCGACCAGACGATGACGCACTTCACCGAGCAGATGGGTCTGCCGTACAGCGTCGCGCTGCTCGTCGTGATCGCCGAGTTCGCCGGGCCTATCGCGCTCGTGTTCGGATTCCTGACGCGCATCGCGGCGCTCGGGATCGCGTGCGTGATGGCCGGCGCAGCGTACATGGTCCACTGGCAGCACGGCTTCTTCATGAACTGGCAGGGCCAGCAGGCCGGCGAGGGTTTCGAGTACCACATCCTCGCGTTCACGATCGCCTTCGCGCTCGTCTGCCACGGAGCCGGCGCCCTGTCGCTCGACCGCGCGCTGGCGCGGCCGAAGCACGACTGACGCGGCGACTGGCCGCTCGTGCTTGGGCCGGAGCCACCACCACGGAAACGCCATGAGAACACTACAGCTCACGATCGCCGCCTTGCTCGTTGCGCCGCTCCTCGCCGGGTGCGAGGACCCGCTCGTCGACGCCCGGGAGACGCCGGCCGCCGGCGCGCAGGCGCCTGACGCGCACTCGCCTGGCTCGCAGGTGCCTGGATCGCACGAGGGGATGGGGGAGCAGCGCGTCGAGCACGCGCAGGCGGTGCTCGTCTCCGTCGGCGAGAGCGGCGTGCGCGGCGAAGTGCACTTCGAGCAGATCGACGGCCGCGTGCGCGTCCATGGGACCATCGAGGGACTCACGCCCGGCGAGCACGGGTTCCACGTGCACCAGTACGGCGACCTGTCGGACCTGCAGGCGGGCGACTCGGCCGGCGGGCACTTCGCTCCCGAGGGCGGCCCGCACGGGCGGCCGAGCGATGAGCAGCGCCACGCCGGCGACCTGGGGAACCTCGTCGCGAACGAGGAGGGCGTCGCGACGATCGACATGAACGACGACGTGCTCGCGCTGTCGGGCGAGCGCTCGATCCTGGGGCGCGCGATCGTCGTGCACGAGAAGGCCGACGAGTTCGTGCAGCCGTCGGGCGGCGCGGGCGGACGCGTGGCCTTCGGCGTGATCGGCATCGCGAACCCCGAAGAATGAGCGGCGTGGCGCTCGACGCATAGCGGCGTGCCGCGCCAGCCCGTCGAGCCGGAGCCATGGCCGCATCCTCCATGCATGGCGCAGCGACGAACGGCGGCGCGCACCGCGTGGTCGTCGTCGGCGGCGGCTTCGGTGGCCTGCACGTCGCGCGCGGTCTGAAGCGCGCGCCCGTGCGCGTCGTGCTCGTCGATCGGCGCAACTTCCACCTGTTCCAGCCGCTCCTCTACCAGGTCGCGACCGGCTCGCTCTCGCCGGCGAACATCTGCGCGCCGCTGCGCTGGGTCCTGCGCCGCAACGAGAACGTCGAGGTCGTGCTCGGCCACGTCGTCGACTTCGACGTCGCGGAGCGCGCGGTCGTGCTGCGCGACGGTCGGCTCCCGTACGACACGCTCGTCGTCGCCGCGGGGTCGCGCTACAACTACTTCGGCCACCGCGAGTGGCCCGCGATCGCGCCGAGCCTCAAGTCGATCGAGGACGCGATCGAGGTTCGCCGGCGCGTGCTGCTCGCGTTCGAGGCGGCCGAGCGCGAGGCCGACGCGCAGGCCCGCTGCGCCTGGCTGACGTTCGTCATCGTCGGCGCGGGCCCGACCGGCGTCGAGCTCGCGGGCGCGCTCGCCGAGATCGCGCTGCACACGATGAAGCGCGACTTCCGCCACATCGACCCGCGCGAAGCGCGGATCGTGCTCGTCGAGGGGCTGGACCGCGTGCTCTCGAACTATCCACCGGAGCTCTCGGAGAAGGCGCGGCGCGCGCTCGAGGAGCTCGGCGTCGAGACGCGCACGCGCTGCCTCGTCACCGAGCTCTCGCCCGAGAGCGTGCGCGTCGCGTGCGGCGGCGCCGAGGAGACGCTGCGCGCGAAGACGATCCTGTGGACCGCCGGGGTGCGCGGCTCGCCGCTCGCCGAGCGGCTGGCGGCGGCGGCCGGTGCCGAGCTCGACCGCGCCGGGCGCATCGTCGTCGACGAGCACCTGTGCGTGCCCGCTCACCCCGAGATCTTCGTCCTCGGCGACATGGCGCGCGCGGCGGGGCGGGACGGCGAGCCGCTGCCGGGCATGGCGCCGGTCGCGATCCAGCAGGGCAAGTACGTGGCGCGCGCGATTCGCCGGCGGCTCGCAGGCCCGCCGGCGCGCGCGCGGACCGCCCGAGGGGAGAGCGCGCCGTTCCGCTACAAGGACCGCGGGAGCATGGCGACGATCGGGCGCTCGAAGGCCGTCGCCGACCTGGGCCGGGCGCACTTCGACGGCTTCCTCGCGTGGCTGATCTGGCTGCTCGTCCACTTGATGCAGATCGTCACCTTCCAGAATCGCGTGCTCGTCCTCGTGCAGTGGGCCTGGCACTACGTCACGTTCAACCGCAGCGCGCGGCTGATCACGGGCGAGGATCCGGCGCTCGAGGACGACGTCGCCGAGCCACGCGTTCCGACCGCGGCGAGCGCGGCGCCCGACCGGAGCGCCGCGCGGACGCGGAGCTGATCCGCTCTGCTGCTCCGCGGCGCGCACCAGTCGTCCGCCCAGTGCCGGAGCTAACGGCTCGGCTGCGCCCGCTCGCGCAGCCGCGCGGCGACGCGCTCGGACGCCGCCGCGAGGATCCACTTGCCCGGCGCGCCGGGCGGATCGAGCGGGTGCGCGAGCGTCGCGCCCGCGTCGAGGAGCAGGTCGATCAGCGCGACGTAGGCGTCCTGGCGCGACTCGGCGCCGCCCGAGTAGCGCGACCCGTGCGCGGCCCAGCCGAGCGGAGTCGAGTCGTGATCGCACCCGCGCGCGTGCACGTCGGCGCCGCGCTCGATCAGCAGGCGCGCCACCTCGGGCGTGCCGAACCAGCCGCATTGCGCGAGCGGCGTTCCGCCGTCGAGGCCGCGCGCCTCGAGGCCCGCGCCGTGGTCGACGAGGAAGCGCACGCTCTCGGCGTTGCCCTGGCCCGCGAGGTCGGCGAGCAGGCGCGCCTCCTCGGGCACCAAGTCGCGCACGACGTCCGGATGCGCGCGCACGACGGCGGCCGCCGCGTCGAGGTCGCGCGCGAGCAGCGCGAGCGCGAGCTCGTCCGCCGGCTGCGGCGTCGTGTCCGCGCCCCGCTCCGCCAGCCGCTTCGCGATCTCGGGGAACGGCCGCCGCGTCGCGTGGCGCCACGCGGTGTCGCCGCCGCGCGTCCGCGCGTCGACGTCCGCCCCGTGCGCGAGCAGCAGCTCGACCGCGTCGAGCCGCCGGCGCCGCACCGCGACGTGCAGCGCGCTCTCCTCGAGCGGCCCCGCGCGCGCGTTCGGATCCGCGCCGCGCTCGAGCAGGCGCTCCACCGCGCTCGGCCGCCAGCAGACGTCGAGCGCGAAGTGCAGCACGCTCCTCCCGCGCGGATTCGCCGTCGTCGTCGCGTCGCCGCCGGCCTCGAGCAGCGCGTCGAGCAGCGCGAGCCGCTCCCCCTCGAGCGCCGCGAAGAGCGCGCGCCCGTCGTTCGGGTCCGCCCCGTGGCGCAGGAGCAGTTGCACCGCCGCGGCGGCCGCCGCCTCGTCGTCGGTGTGCCGCGACGTGCACACCAGCTCGAGCGGCGTCAGGCCCCGCGGCCCCGCGCTGCTGGCGAGCGAGCGGTCCGCGAGCACGTGCCGCGCCAGTGCTTCGCGATCGACGAGCGCGGCCGCCGCGTGCACGCTCGTGGCGACGATCCGCGGGTGCATCGCGACGACGGTCTCGACCTGGAGCGAGCGGCCCCGCGCGGCGGCGCTGCAGAGCGCGAGCACGGCATCCTCGGGCGGGGCGGGCATCGCCAGACGTTACCG
>CAZGTQ010000031.1:0-9047 GCA_964528575.1 uncultured Planctomycetaceae bacterium
AGCGCGCGCTCGATCTCGATCGAGTTCGACGCGGGCTGGAGCGGCGCCGCCCAACGCTTCGCTCCATAGAACTCGACGATGCCGACCTTGTCGTGCGGCAACAGACGCCGGATCGCGAGCCGCGCGACCTCCTTCGCGAGCTGCACCCGGTTGCCGCCCATCGAGCCCGACGTGTCGATGATCACGACGAGCGCCGTCGACGGGTCGCGCTTCTCCTCCTTCTGCAACGCCTCCGTCGGCAACACCGACGCGAGCGGCGTCTCGTGCCAGCCGCCGGGTCCGAACGCGCCCTCGCCGCCGCTCGCGAAGAGCCCGACGCCGCGCTCCGCGACCGCGCGCACGAGCTCCTCCTGCACGGCCGCCGGCACCGAGTCCGCCGGCGCGTCGTCGAGCACGACGAGCTCGTGGTCGGCGAGCGCGCCGCGCACGTCGCCATCCGAAGGCGACCACGGCTCGATGCGAAAGCCCGCGCCGACCAGCTCGCCCAGCCGCTCTGCGCCGCCCTCGACGCGGCCGCCGATCCAGAGCGCGCGCAGCGGGTCGTGCACCGCGAGCGTCGTCGCGAGCGCGTCGTCGTCCGCGCGCTCGTCCGCGCCCGAGCGCGTCACGACGAGCGCGTCGACCGCCAGGAAGCCCGCCGCCGCCGGTTCGAGCTCGAGCACCGCGCGCGCGCGGCCGTCGAGCCGCACGCCCTCGACGCGATCGAGCTCGCCGTCCGGCCCGCGCAGCACGACGTCGACGATCGCGCGCGGCCCGACGACGTCGACCGCGACGCGGCCCGACGCGCCGACGCGCAACACGTCGAGCGGCACGACGCGCACCGGGCGCACCGACTCCGGAGCGTCGAGCGCGACCGCGTGCACCGGCACGCCGCGCTCGGCGAACGCCTGCGCCGCCGCGCCCCACGCGCGGTCGGTCGCGAGTCCGTCCGAAACGACCGTCACCGCGCCGCGCGCGTCCGCCGGCAAAGCGCGGTGCGCCGCGAACAGCGCGTCGGAGAGCGTGACCGCGCTCGTCACGTCGATGCGCGCCGCGCCGTGCTCGTCCGCCAAGCGCTCCGCGAGCTCGCTCGCCCGCTCGTCCTGCGCCGCGTCGAGGACGACGACGTGCCGCTCCTCGCCCCCGCCGACGACGCCGATCGGCCGCGCGAGCGCGAGCACGACGAACGCGAGCGCCGCCGAGCGCAACGCCGCATGCCGCAGGTCGTCCGCGCGCCGCGGCAGGAACCACACGGCGGGCACGGCGAACAAGAGCAACAGGAAGAGCGGCTCTTGGAACTGCATCACTCCTCCGACCGCGCCTCCCGGCCCAGGTCGTGCACTTCCCGCGCCTTCGCGACGCGCTTCGCCAACGTCTCCTGCTGCACGCGCGTGCGCCACGGCGCCTCGTAGTGCTGCACGACGTACGCGACGAACGTCGGCCAGAGCAGGATCATCGCGACGAACCAACCCCAACGCCGCGTGCGCGCGGCGTGGACGAGCGACGTCGCCCAGAGCCAGACCAGGAGCCCGATCAGCGCGAAGCGGATCAGCACGCCCACTACGGCATTCTCCCCGTCCGCACGAGCACCCACTCGAGCGCGAGCAGCGCGAGCACGACGAGCAGGATCCACGTCACGACGTCGGGCCCCCGCGCCGCACCCGCGAGCTCGCCGGCCGCGAGCGCGTCCGCGCCGCCGAGCGTCGTGCGCGCATCGACGAGCGACGCGACGAGCGCGCTCCCGCCCGGCGCGACGTACGTCCCCGCGCGCGGCGGCACGAAGCGCGCGCCGACCGGGTCGAGCGTCGCGCCGTCCGCCGCCGCGTGCGCCTCGCTCGACGCCGCCGGCGCGCCCACCGCGACGTACGGCACGAGCGGATCGACGTCCGCGAGCCAGCGCACCGCCTGCGCGACGAGCAGCGGGAACGCCTGCGACTGCACGAAGTTGTAGCGCTCGCCGACGAGCTCGGCCCACACGCCGAGCGCGCGCACGCTCCCCGGCCGCGCGCCGACCGCGATCGTGCGCTGCACCTCGGTCGCGAGCGCGGTCGCGTCGATCCGATCGAGCCCGAGCCGCGCGAACGACTCGACGAGCGCCGCCTCGGATTCGCCCTCGTCGTGCGTGACGAGGAACGCCTCCTCCTGCTCGTCGGCCCCGACGAAATCGAGCGACGGCACGCCCGGCGCCGGCGGGTCTCCCGGCCCGCGCACGACGACGTCCGCTCCCGCGCGATCCGCGACGAGCTCCACCGCGGGATCGAGCCGCAGGAGCGCGCCGACGAGCCCGTCCGCGAGCGCAGCCGAGCACGCGACGCGGATCCGCGCGCGCGCGGGCAGCGCGAGCGCCGCCTCGTCGTCGAGCTCGAACGCGTCCGCCGCGACGCGCACGCGCAACGTCCCCCCCGACGCGAGCACGTCGCGCAAGACGACGCGCACGTGGCCGGGCGCGAGCACCGTGCGCTCGGCCGCGATCTGCAGCGGCTCGCCGTCGAGCGTCGCGCCGAGCTCCGCCGCCTCCGCGCCAGCGCCGCGCACCTCGGCGAGCACGTCGACGCGCGTCCACGCGCCCGAGCGCGGATCGCCGGCGCCGAGCGCCGTGATTCCCCGGTTCGGCGCCGCGCCGTCGCGGTCGCCGTCTGCGTCGACTTGCGCGCGCGCGACCGAGACGTGCGCCGGCAGCTCGTCGAGCACCTCCGCGCGCACCGGCGCGCCGCCGAACACGCGCACCGAGAGCGGCCGCTCGCCCGGCCGCACCGCGAGCCGCAGGAGCTCCGCCTCGACGCGCGCGGGGCAAGTCTCGGCCGCGACGGTCGCGAGCCGCGCCGCGAGCAGCGCGGGCTCCTCGCCCGGCAGCAAGAGCGCGCGCGTCGTCGCGCCGCACGCGAGGACGGTCGTCGCGGCGCGCGGCAGCCGCTCGACCTCGCCCGTGAGCGCTTCGGCCGCGCGCGCGAGCCGCTCGCCGCGCGCCATGCCGGCCGACGCGTCGAGCACGAGCACCCAGTCGCGTTCGCCCGCGTCCGTCGAGCGCGGCCCGGCGACCGCGAGCCAGATCAGCCCTGCGATCGCGAGCACGAGCAAGTACGCGAACGGATGGCGGAAGCGCTGCACGAAGACGCGCGCGCGCGCGTCGGCGACCGCTTCCTTCCAGAACAGCGTCGTGACGACCGGCACCTCGCGGTGGCGCACCCGCAGCCGCTGCAGCGCGAACAGCGCGGCGGCGAGCGCGGCGAGGCCGAGCGCGAAGAGCGCGGGCGCGACGACGTCGAACGTCACGTCACGTACTCCCCGTGGCGCTCGAAGACGGCGGCGAGCTGCGGGAGGATCTCGCGGTCGACGTCGAGGCGCAGCAGCCCCGCGCCGCGCGTGCGCGCGAACGTCGCGAGCGCGCCGTCGTACCGGTCGTACGCGTCCCGATAGCGCGCGAGCACCTCGCGCGTCACCGACACGTCCTCGCTCGCGCCGCTCTCGCAGTCGACGAGCCGCAGGTCGCCCGACAACGCGGGCTCGCGATCGGTCGCGCGCACGAGCTGCACGAGCAGGAGCCGGTGGCGCACGCGCTTGAGCGCGTCGGTCACCGCGTCGACGCCCGCGGAATCGAAGAAGTCGGACACGACGACGACGAGCCCCGCGCGCAGGCGCTGGCTCGCGAAGCGCCGCAGCGAGCGCGCGAGATCGGTCGAGCGGCCCGGCTCGATCGACGCCAGGCGCGCGGCGATCGAGAGCAGCCGGCCCTTGCCCGCCTGCGGGCGCACGAGCACCGAGAGGTCGTCGGAGAACTGGAACACGCCGACGCTGTCGTGCTGGCCGAGGCTGATCGCGGCGAGCGCGAGCGCGGTGCGCAGCCCGGCGCGCGCGCGCGGGGGCGTCTCGTGGAACATGCTCGCCGACACGTCGACGAGCAGGTACACCGGCAGGTCCTCGAGCTCCTCGTACAGACGCAGGAAGACCCTGCGCAGGCGCCCGTAGATGTTCCAGTCGACGGCGCGCAGGTCGTCGCCGGGCGTGTACGCGCGGAAGTCGCGGAACTCGATGCCGTGGCCGAGGTCGCGCGAGCGCTGCTCGGCGTGCCGGCCGCCGCGCGGGACGCGGCGCGCGACGATGCGCAGCCGCTGCACCGACTCGAGGAATTCCGGGTCGAAGAGCTCGTCGGTGCGGAACCGGCTCATCGCTCGCTCGGCGGCGCGACCCGCTCGAGCACCGTCTGGACGATGCGATCGGACGTGACGCCGTCGGCCTGACCCTGGAAGTTGGTCATCACGCGGTGGCGCAGGGCGCCGAGCGCGACGTCGCGCACGTCGGCGCCGCTGACCGAGTAGCGACCGGCGAGCAGCGCGCGCACCTTCGCCGCGAGCAGGAGCGCCTGCGCGCCGCGCGGGCTCGCTCCGAGCGCGACGGTCTCGTTCACGAGCTCGGGCGCGTGCTCGCTCTTCGGCTGCGTCGCGATCACGAGGCGCACCGCGTACGTCTGCACGTGCTCGGGCACCGGCACGGCGCGCACGGTCTGGCGCAGGCGCACGACGTCGGCGCCCTTCGCGACGGCTCGGATCGCGACGTCCTCTTCGCCGGTCGTGCGCTCGAGGATCGCCGCGTAGTCCGACTCCTTCGGGTACCCGACGACGAGCTTGAGCAGGAAACGGTCGAGCTGCGCCTCGGGCAGCGGATACGTGCCCTCCTGCTCGATCGGGTTCTGCGTCGCCATGACGCAGAACGGCTCCTTCAAGTGGATCGTCTTCTTGCCGACCGTGATCTGCCGCTCCTGCATCGCCTCGAGCAGCGCGGACTGCGTCTTGGGCGTCGCGCGGTTGATCTCGTCGGCGAGCACGAGGTTCGCGACGAGCGGCCCTTCGCGGAAGCGCAGCTCCTGGCCCTTGTCGGAGTCGACGAGCACGCTCGTGCCCTGGATGTCCGCCGGCATCATGTCCGGCGTGAACTGGATGCGCGAGAACTTGAGCGACAGCGCGTCGCCGAGCGAGCGCACGAGCATCGTCTTGCCGATGCCGGGCACGCCCTCGAGCAGCACGTGGCCGCCGGCGAAGAGCGCGGTGAGCACGCCCTCGAGCACGTGCGCCTGCCCGACGATCATGCGCGCGACCTCGTCGTGGATCGCCTGGTAGGTCTCGCGGAACTCGGCGGCCGCCTTCTGCGCGGCCTCGGCGTTGCCCGAAGCGGACACGGTCATGACTGCTCTCTCGCGATCGTTTCCGAAGTGCCTCGACGGAGCTCGAGGAAATAGCTCTGGACGAGCGCGCGCATCCACGGCGCGAGCTCGGGCCTCGTCAGCGTGCCCGCCGGCGTCGTGCGCGGCGCGCGCTCCTGCGCGACCTCCGCGTGCGCCTCCTCCGGCTCGGGCTCGATCCGCTCCTGGGTCACCTTCGTGCGGCCCGCGTTCGGCTGGCCCTTGATGCGGTCGGGGATCGGAACGCCGAGCACGAGCGAAGCGACGCCACGCGACTTCTTCTGCTCGCTCGGTCCGCCGCGCCCGTTCCCGTCGGGACTCTTCGCGTTGCCGAAGCCGATGCGCAGGTCGCGGCTCACCGGCGGCTTGCGGTCGCGCAGGTTCGGCTGGATGCCGCCGCGGCTCTCCTGCTCCTCGTCCTCGTCGTCGACCTCGTCGTCGTCCTCGAGGTCGTCGTCGTCGGGCGTCGTGACCTGATCCTTGCTGACCCAGTCGGTCGCGACCGGGTTGCGGTTGGAGCCGCGCGAGGAGCCGCGCCCCGCGGTCGCGCCCGACTCCTCCTCGTCGACTTGCTTGCGCTCGACGTCGTCCGGCGCGGGCGACGGGGGCCGCGGCGCAGGCTCGCGCTCGCCGGCCTTCTCCGCCGCCGCCTTCGACGCCTGGTTCTGCTTGGACGGCGTCCCGCGCGACTCGCTGCGGCCGCTCGACGAGCGCGCCTCGGACGAGCGCCCGGCCGCGGTGCGCCCGCGCGCCTCCTTCGCCTGACTCGTCGCGTCCACTGCGGCGTCGCGCGACTCCGAGCGCGCCTCGCTCGAGCGCGGCGGCGCCTCCGCGCGGCGCTCGAAGAGCTCGACGTCGCGCGGCGCGGGCGCCTCGGCGTCGCCCGAGCGCTCGGCGGCGTCGAGCGCGGCGAGCTCCGCCCGCGGCTCTCCCGCGGGCTCGGCCGCGAGGTCCGGCGCCGCGGGCGCGAGCGAGCCGGTCCACGCGGCGAGCGCGAACGCGAGGTAGGCGCCGATCGCGAAGAGCTGCGCGCGCGTTCCCAGGTGCACCGGCCGCGCCGGGAGCCGGATCGGCAGCGCGCGCGCCCGCTCGGCCCACGCGGCGCCGTCGGCGAGCGCGGCCTCCTCGAAGTCGCTCGTGCGCGCGCGCAGCGCCAGCTCGTCTGCGGTCAGGAGCCGGTCGACGCAGCCGAGGTGCTCGTCGACCGCGCGCAGCGCCGCGCGCCGGCCGAAGGGGCGCGCCGCGGCCCACAGCGCCCAGCCGAGCGCGGCGGCCGCCGGGACGAGCAGCGTCGCGAGCGCGAGCCCGGCGAGCGAGACGTGCGCCGGCGCGAGCCCGGCGGCGTTGCGCACGACCTGCCACGCGGCGATCGCGAGGGGCGTCGCGAGAACGAGCGGGGCGCCGCGGTCGACCGCGCGCGCGAGCGCGTCCTGGAACGCGGCGCGGCGCAACGCGCCCAGGCCGCGCTGCGCGAGCTCGTCCAGCTCGCGGCGCAGCTCCTCTCGGTCGACGGGTGCAGTGCTCAATCGACGTCCTCGTGCTCGGGGGCGACCTGCGCCGCCTGGTGCGTCGCGCCGCCGCCGAAGTCGCGAAGATACGCGACGAGGCGCACCTGCGCGGGATCGATCGCGGTCGAGATGCGCGTGACGGCTCCGGCGCCGGCGGAGGCGAGCTCGTCGAGGTACGCCTCGTTCTCGGCCTGGAGGTCGGCGAGCGAGCGCTCGAAGTCGATCGTCATCGCGCCGTCCGTCGGCTTCCACGCGCGGCCCTCGAAGCCGAGCAGCGGCCCGCGCGCGACCATGCGGTGCACGACGACCGACGACTCGCCGGGGAACAGCACGCCGGCCTCGGCGAGCACGAGGTGGACGCGCAGGCCGTTGCGCGGCGGGCCCAGGATCGTGAGCGTCCCGCGCACGACGTCGCCCTCGACCTGCGCGTCGATCGCGATCGAGTAGTCGCTCGCGCGCCCCAGCCGGTCGACGATCGAGCGTCGCACGCCGTTGTAGATCGCCTCGGCGTCGCGGTAGCGGCCGGCGCCGGGGCCGTGCTCGAGCCCGTCGACGACGTGGACCCACGGGCCTTCGACGGCGAGCGCGCCGGCCGCGCTCGCGGCGAGCTCGCAGACGAGCGGATCGAGCTTCGGCTCGGGCAGGTGGTGCGAGAGGAACGCGACGTGCTCGGGCGGAAAATGGCCGATCAGGCCCTCGTTGGCGAGCGCGCCGCCGATCGCGCCGCGGTTCGCATCGCCCAGGTGCGCGTTCGTGAAGTACTCGACCAGCACGGTGCGGCGCGGCTCTTCGCCCTCGGCCGGCTCGTACCGCGTCGCCGCGCCGAAGTTGCGCACCTTCCCGGCGATCATCCGCTCGACCAGGTCGACGGAGAAGCGCTCGCCGCCCATCTTCGCCTGCACGCGCGCGAGGGCCTCGATCGCTGCGGGGCCGCTGTCGGGGCGGATCACCGCCTGGACGTAGCGCGAGTACGCGCGCCGCAGCCGTCCGTCGCTCTCGTAGTAGCGGCCGAGGTTCAGGTTGACCATCCCGTCGTCGGGGATGCCGAACGCGGCCGAGAGCAGGTGCTTCCAGGCGCGCTCACCGTCGCCGAGCTCGAGCAGCACGGCGCCCATCGAAGAGTGGATCTCGTGCACCGCGTTCGGGTAGCGGTCGTCGCGGCCGCTCTCGACGCCGACCTCGCCCGCCATCACGAGGTGCCGCGGCGAGCCGAGCGCCTGGCAACGCTCCATCTGCTCGAGCGCGCTCGTCGCGCGCAGGTCCGGCGCGCTCGTGCGGTCGACGAGCTCGAGCGCGCGGCGCACCTCCTCGTCGGTCGCGCCCTCGATCAGGCGGCGGTCGACGAGCTCGGTCGCCGCCTCGCGCGCGAGGCGCGAGGCGGGGTGCTCGTCGAGGTAACGCTCGAGCGCCGCGCACGTGTCCTCGGCGCGCGCCGCGAAGAACGCGCGGTCGGCGACGGGGAAGTCGGGCGGAGCGGTCGGCGTCAGGCGCGCCCGCAGGTTGACGCGGTCGACCTCGACGCGGAAGTGGCGCAGGAGGCCGAGCCCGGTGAGCCCGAGCGCGCCGTCGGGGTGCACGTAGCGCACGGGCGCGGGGCGCAGCGCGACGTACTTCGTCAGGTCGATCGCGCCGAGCCGGACCGGCCCGACGTCGCCGTCGGGCCGCTCGAGCGACCAGCACAGCTCCTCGTCGACGGTCGTGTCGTACGCGCCGGTCGCGAGGCCGAGCGCCGCGGGGATGCCGTCGCCCCGGCGCACCGGCAGCCACACGACGCCGGCGCGCAGCGTGATCGGCAGCGTGAACGACGCTCGCGCTCCGGCGTCGGTCGCGCCCTCGACGTCGCGCGGCGGCTCGCGGCGCTCTGCGCGCGGCGGCGAGAGCTCGATCACGCCCGCGGCGAGGTCGAAGACCGCGTGGTAGTCGGCGAACAGCTTCGAGCCGATCGTCCCGACGACCGCGACCTCGCCGAGCTCCTTCGAATGCCACTTGGTGAAGCGGTCGAGCTCCTCGTCGTCGCCGAGCTCGCGGCGCTCGACGCTGAGCTCGAGCCCCGGCAGGTGCACCGTGATCGGGAGCCCGCTCCCATCGCCGTCCTCGGCGCGGATGCCATCGGCCGCCTTGTTGTGCAGCTCGAGCCCCGCGGTCGACTCGTAGTCGACGAACAGGCTCGCCGGGATGCGCCGCGCGCGCGTCGAGACGTCGCAGCGCACGACGAGCCGGCCGGCGACGATCGAAACGGGGATGCGCGCCGCCGACTGCGCGGGAGCGGGTCCCGCGAGCGCCGTCGCGAGCGCCAGCGCCGCCGCCGCGGCTCGAATCGCGTTCGTCATGCTGATCTCCTGCGGCGCGGCCCTGCCGGCGCGCGCCGTCGCTCTCGCTCTCGC
>CAZGTQ010000032.1:0-22058 GCA_964528575.1 uncultured Planctomycetaceae bacterium
GCGGTCGGCGCGGACCCGGCGTCGGCGGCGACGCTGTACGACATGAGCGTCGGCTACGACCTCGCGGGGATCCGCTCGCAGCGCGTGCGCGCGTTCCTGGACGGGATGCGCGACTGCACCGCGCTCGTCGAGCGCCTGCGCGCCGCGATCCCCTCCGAGCACGCGTGGATGCGCGAGCTGCCGTTCCCCACGCGCCTGTCGGACACGCTCACGCTCAGCACGTTCCACGGTTGTCCGCCGGGCGAGATCGAGCGGATCTGCGAGCACCTGCTCGTCGAGCACGGGCTGCACACGATCGTCAAGCTGAACCCGATGCTGCTCGGACCCGAGCTCGTGCGCGGGATCCTGTGCGACGAGCTCGGCTACGACGAGGTGCGCGTGCCCGACAGCGCGTTCGAGCGCGACGCGCGGTGGGACGACGCGGCGGCGTTCTGCGAGCGACTCGCCGCGCGCGCGGACGGGCTCGGGCTGGGCTTCGGCGTCAAGCTGACGAACACGCTCATCGTCGAGAACCACCGCGACTTCTTCCCCTCCGACCAGCGCGAGATGTACCTGTCGGGGCCGCCGCTGCACGTGCTCGCGATGCAGCTCGTCGGCCGCTTCCGCGCGACGTTCGGCGAGCGCCTGCCGATCTCGTTCTCGGCCGGCGTCGAGCGGCGCAACTTCCCCGACGCGGTCGCGCTCGGCCTCGTGCCGATCACGGTGTGCAGCGATTGGCTCAAGCCCGGCGGCTACGCGCGCGCGAAGGGCTTTCTCGACGAGCTCGGCGAGCGGATGGACGCGGTCGGCGCGCGCGACGTCGCGAGCTTCGTCGAACGCGCGTACGGACCGGACGGCGGCGGCGTGCTCGCGAACACGGAGCATTACGTCCGAGCCGTGCGCCGCGACGAGCGCTACACGCGCGCGGCGAACGAGAAGGTGCCGCGCAAGATCGGCCGCAGCCTGGTGCTCTTCGACTGCATCACGTGCGACAAGTGCGTGCCGGTGTGCCCGAACGACGCGAACTTCGTGCTGCCGCTCGCGCCGCGCGAGGTGCCGCGGGTGGAGCTCGCTGTGGTGGACGGCCGCTTCGAGGTGCGCGCGACGGGCGGCGCGCTCGCGCTCGCCGAGAAGCACCAGCTCGCGACGTTCGCCGACCTGTGCAACGAGTGCGGCAACTGCGACGTCTTCTGCCCCGAGGACGGCGGCCCGTACCTCGTGAAGCCGCTCTTCTTCGGCTCGCTCGACGATTGGCGCCGCTTCGCGCCGCGCGACGGCTTTCACGTCGGCCCGGGCGCCGTGCACGGCCGCATCGAGGGGCGCGAAGTGTCGCTGGAGCGCCTGCCGAGCGGCCGCAGCGCGTTCTGCGGCGCCGGCTTCCGGCTCGAGCTCGACGAGAGCGAGCCGACGCGCGACCCGCGCGGCGAGGCCGACGCGCCGGTCGACCTCGCGCCGTTCCACGTGCTGCGCTGGCTGCGCGACGCGATCGAGAGCGACGAGCGCGCGACGTGGCTCGAGCCTCAGAAGCCCGTGCCGCCGGTCGCGTCGTAGATTCCGGGTCGCGCGTCGCGGCGCAGGTCCCACCCCGACGGATCGGCGCCCGCGAGCGAGGCGAGGTCGAGGTCGGCGACGACGAGCTCGGGGTGGACGTCGAGCGGCGCGACCGGGCCGTCGGGGCCGACGAAGGCGCTCTCGCCGAAGTACTCGACGTTCCAGGGCGGCTCCGCGCCGCGGCGGTTCGAGCCGCCGATGAACACGCGGTGGCGCATCGCGTCCGTCGCGAACTCGCAGCGCCACATGCGGCGCGATTTCTCGCCGAACGTCACCGCGGGCGAGAGCACGAGCTCGGCGCCCTGGCTCGCGAGGGTCGCGACGACGCCGGCGAAGTGTCGGTCGTAGCAGATCGCGACGCCGATGCGGCCGAACGCGGTCTCGAACACCGGGAACCAGCGATTCGTCGACACGTTCGCCGGCCAGTCGCCCAGCTCGCCGTCGCTCGGCTCGTAGTAGTAGTCCTCGCAGAACGAGGCGCGCTCGTTCGCGCCCGAGGGGACGTGCGTCTTGCGGTAGCGACCGAGCACGTCGCCGTCCTCGTCGATCACGATCGCCGCGTTGAAGCGCTTGCCGCTCGCCGGGTCGAGCTCGTAGAGCGGGCAGACGAGCACGACGCCCGCCGCGCGCGCCACCGCGCGCATCGCGCGCGCCGTCGGCCCGTCGAGCGCGTCCTCGGCGAGCTCGCGCCACAGCGGCTCGCGGCCGAGCGCGAAATAAGGACCCGCGAACAGCTCGCCCAGCCCCACGACGCGCGCGCCCGCCGCCGCCGCCGCGCGCACCAGCGCCGCGTGGTGCTCGAGGTTCGCCGCGCGCACGTCCGCGAGCCGGCCCGCGAGCGTCGCGAGGTCCTTGGTCCGCGCCGGCATCGGCGCGTACGCGTTGCGCGTCTCGGTCAGCGCGCAGCGCACGACGCGGCTCACCGCTCCACCCCCGTGAACAGGAGCGCGATCCGCTCGTCGGCGCGCAGCCGACCCTGGGCCGCGAGCCGCAGCGCGCCCGCCAGGCCCGCCGTGCCGGTCGCCGAGACGTCGAGCCCCGTCGCCTCGCGCCCCAGCCGATGCGCTGCGAGCACGTCCTGCTCCGTCGCGACGACGCTCTCGCCCCCGCTCGCCGCGAGCCCGCGCAGCACGAGCAGCCAGTCGTACGTCTCGTCGTCGAGGATCCCGCTCGCCGCACCGCGCGGCGTCGTCGCCCACGGCTCCATGAACCGCGAGCGGTGCCGCGCGGCGTCCGCCAGCCCGGCCGCCAGTCCGCCCGCGTGGCCGCGCACGCGCCGCCACGCGCGGTCGAGCGGCGCGCAGCCCTCGCTCTGCACCGCGTCGATGCGCGGGAGCCGCTCGAGCGCCGCGAGCCGCGCCGCGTCCGCGAGGCCGGCCGCCGTGCTCGCCGCCAGCGCGCCGCCGCCGACCTGGACGAGCACGCGGTCGAGCGGCGGCTCGCCGAGCGCCGCGTGCTGCGCGGCGAGCTCCCACGCGAGCGTGGAACCGCCCTCGAGCACGAGCGCGTTCGCGCTCCCCTGCACGCAGAACGGCAGCGCGCCGTCCGCCACCGCCGCGCGGAACGCGCGCACGCACGGGTCGCCCGGCGGAGCGCCGGAGCCGCGCGCGCACGTCTCGACGCGTGCGCCGAGCTTGGCGAGCCGCGCGAGCGTCGCCGCCGGCGCGTCCGGCGGCACGAACGCGACGAGCCGGCGGCGCAACGCGCGCGCGACGACGGCGGCGGCGAGCGCGGCGTTCCCGCAGCTCGCGATCGCGAGCTCGGCGTCGGGCCGACCCGCGTCGCCGAGCGCCGCCAGGTGCAGCGCGAAGCCGAACAGATGGCGCCCCTTGTGCGAGCCGGAGACGCCCTGCGTCTCGTCCTTGACGTACGCCGCGGCGACGCCGAGCGCCTCCGCCAGGGCCGGGACCGACGTGTACGGCGTCACCCGCGAGCCGCGGCCGGCGGCCGCCGCGACCGCGCCGTCGAGCGTGCGCGCGAGCGTCACCCACTCCTCGTCGGAGCGGCCCGCGCGGCGCGCGAAGCGCCAGGAGTGCAGCAGCGCGCGGAAGCGGACGAACGGGTTGGGCTCGTCGTCGCCCGCGGGAAACGCCGTCGCCGAGAGGTCGAGCTCGCGCTCGAGCGCGTGCTCGACGTCGTCCGACCCGGCCCGCGGGCAAGTCAGCGGCAGCGGCTCCTGGGGCGCGTGCGCGAAGCCGCAGCCGGCGCACACGAAGCGGCTCGCGAACGCCGCGTCAGAGGAGTGTTGCGCGGACACCGGTTTCCTCGTCGAAGGCGCGGATCCGCTCGTCCCACGCGGGCACGAGCGCGCGCAAGCCCTGCCAGAACGATTGCGAGCGACGGCGCTCGAAGTCGGCGAGCGCGACGCCCTGCTGCTCGACCCACGTGAAGTAGCCGAGGTTGAAGATGCGGTCGCGGTCGCGGTCCGACAGCTCGAGCAGGTGCTCGGGGGCGGCGCCGGCGAGCTCCTCCTCGAACGTCGCGCGCGCCTCGGCGGCGCCGAAGCCGCGCGGGAAGTGCTTCGCGAGCGCCTTGTCGATCTCCGACGCGTACAGCGCCGCGCCGTCGGTCGCGACCGTCGCGACGGCCTCGTTCGGCCCGAGATCGAGCGCTTTCGCGAGCTGGATCGACGCGACGAGGTTCGCGAGGCTCGAGAGGCCGAAGTGCTCGAACGCGTCGACGAGCGCGGGGTCGAGGCCGCGCTCGCGCACGAGGTGCTCGCGGCCCGCGGGGGTGTGGAAGAGCACGTGGAGCCGGTCGCTCGCGCGGTCGGACACCGCGACGACGACGTCGGTGTTCGTCACGTTGTGGATCAGCGGCACGTGCTTGTCGCCGATCCCCTGGATGTTGTGCTCGCCGTAGCCGTTGTAGAGCAGCGTCGGGCACTCGAGCGCCTCGGCGGCGACGACGCGCGCGCCGAGCTCGTCCTTCAGATGGTCGCCGGCACCGAGCGTGCCTGCCGAGCCGGTCGCCGAGACGAACGCGGCGAGCTCGAGCCCGCCGCGCCGCTCGCGCTCGGCGCGCACGATCGACTCGAGCGCCAGGCCCGTGCACAGCCGGTGCGCGAGGTGGTTGCCGTACTCGGAGAACTGGTTCAGCACGACGTTCTCGGGCGACGCGGCGAGCCGCTTGCACTCGTCGTAGATCTCCTTGACGTTGCTCTCCGTGCCGGGCGTGCGCACGACGTCGGACGGATCGGCGACCCGGCGCGCGAGCCACTCGAAGCGCTCGGCGCTCATGCCCTCGGGCAGGACCGCGACGCCGCGGCAGCCGAGGATGCGCGCGATCGCGACGCCGCCGCGGCAGTAGTTGCCGGTCGACGGCCAGATCGCCTTCTGCGCGGTCGGGTCGAAGCGGCCGGTGACGAGCCGCGGCACGAGGCACGCGTACGCCGCGAGCACCTTGTGCGCGCCGATCATCGGAAAACGGTCGCCGAGCGCGACGAGGATCGGCGCGCGCACGCCGCTGAGCTCGGGCGGCACGACGACGTGCGCGGGGACGCGAACGGTGCCGCGCCGGTCGGGGCCGTTGTGCCAGTGCACGCGGAACAGGTTGAGCGGGTCGGACGCGTCGGGGTCGACGTGCGCGAGGCGTGCGCGGATCGGCTCGGGGACGCGCTCGGGGTGCGCGAGCTCCTCGAACGTCGGGAGAGCGATCTTGCGCTCGCGAAAGCGCGCGAGCGCGCGCGCGCGCACGTCGGCGTCGACGACGTCCGTCTCGAGGTCCGGTGCGACCATGCGGCCATGGTCGTGCGCCGGCGGCCCGGATTCCAGCGTCAGAGCCGCGCGAGCCGGCTCCACAGCGCATCCGCCTGGATGCGCGCCTCGGCGCGCAGCTCCTCGAGGTCGTGCCCGACGAGCCGGCCGCCGCGTACGACCGCGCGCTCGCCCATCGTGATCGAGCCGAGCGAGACCTCGGCGCGGGCGCGCGGATCGTCGCCGAAGCGCTCGGCGACGAGCTCGCGGCCCGCGTTCAGCCGCGCGGCGGCCCGGTGCAGCTCTTCGCCGTTCGCCCTGGCCGCGAAGAGCAGCGCCTCGGCCTCGGCGACCATGTCGGCGGGATAGCCGTCGGTGCCCAGCGCGACGCGCTCGCTCGCGGCCAGCGCGCCGGGGTAGCCGACGCCGTTGCCGTGGTTCGAGCGCGGGTTCTGCACGAACCAGCAGCCGGCGGCGCTCGCGCGGCCCACCTCGTCCGCGCCGAGGTGCACGCCGTGCGCGAGGATCGAGCCGGGGACGAGCGCTCCGGTGCGCTCGAGCCGGTCGATCGGGCCGGCGTAGCCGCGCTCGCGCGCGTCGCGCCCATCGGTCGCGTCCTCGGCGACGTGCAGGTGGAGCACGGTCCCGAGCTCGCGCGCGAGGTCGCCCGCCTCGCGCAGCGTGTCGTCGGAGACGGTGAACGGCGCGTGGATGCCGATCGTGCCGCGCACGAGCGGGCGCTCGTTCGTCGCGAGGAAGCGGCGGCACTCGGCGAGGCCGCGGCGCGCCTCGTCGCGGCCGCCGTTGCGCTCGGTCGCGCCGTAGCAGAGCACCGCGCGGATGCCGAGCTCCTGGCACGCGTCGGCGAGCACGTCGAGCGAGCCCTCGACGAACGACGGCGACTCGTGGTGGTCGACGAGCGCGCTCGTGCCGTGCAGCAGCGATTCGGCCGCGTAGAGCCGCGCCGCCGCGCGCAGGCTCGCGGCGTCGAGCGCGCGGTCGAGCCGCCACCAGACGCGCTCGAGGATCTCGAGGAACGTCGTCGGGCGCGGCTCGGGCGCCGGCATGCCGAACGGGACGAGCGCGCTGTACAGGTGCGTGTGCGCGTCGACGCGACCGTCCATCAGCGCCAACGCGCGCTCCGCTCGCGCTTGATGCGGCCGACGCTCATCGCGCGCGCCGCCGGGGAGTCCTTCATCGGCAGCGTGCGCCGCACGACGCCGTCGAACGCGCGTAGCGCGCCCGCGACCGCGCCCGCCGTCGGCACGAGCCCGATCTCGCCGACGCCCTTCGCTCCGAACGGGCCCTCCGGCTCGGGATCCTCGACGAGCGTCACCTCGATCGCGGGCATGTCGCGCGCGCGCAGCACGCCGAGCTCGCGCAGCTTGGTCGTCACCGGGAAACCGTCCTCGCACGGCAGCTCCTCGGTGAGCGCGTAGCCGAGCCCCATGTGCACCGAGCCCTCGATCTGGCCCTCGCACAGCGCCGGGTTGATCGCGCGGCCGACGTCGTGCGCAGCGAGGAAGCGCTCGACGCGGCCCTCGTCGTCGAGGATGCAGACCTGTGTCGCGAAGCCGAAGCTCGTGTGGGTCTTGATCTTGCCGTTCGGCCCGAGCGCGGCGCCGGGCGCGGTCGTGTCGTCGACGACGACGTCGGCCGCGAAGACCGCGCCGGTGAGCTCGGCGAGCGAGCGGCCCGCGTCGAGCGCCGCGCGCAGCTTCTCCGCCGCGCTCTGGACCGCGCGGCCGCCGAACAGCGTCGCGCGCGAGCCGGTCGTCTGCCCGCAGCCGAGGGCGAACGTCGCGTCGACCTTCGGCCGGAAGACGTCCGCGGGCAGGCCGGTCGTCTCGACCGCGCACTGGACGAGCACGGTCAGGAGCCCCTGGCCCATCTCGGTGTAGCCGTTGTAGAGCGAGATCGTGCCGTCCGACTCGACGACGAGCCGCGCCTTGCCCCACTCGACCGCGCCGTTGCCGATGCCGCTGTTCTTGATGCCGCACGCGATGCCGACGGCGCGGCCGTCCGCGCGCGCGCGGCGGTACGCGCCTTCGACCGCTCGCAGCGTCTGCTTCAGCCCGACCGATTTCTCGAGCACTTGGCCGGTCGTGAAGGAATCGCCGACCTCGAGCGCGTTGCGCCAGCGCAGCTCCCAGCCGTCGATGCCGAGCTTCTCCGCGAGCTCGTCCAGGCACCCCTCGATCGCGAAGCTCGCCTGGTTGGCGCCGAAGCCGCGCATCGCGCCGCACGGCGGGTTGTTCGTGTGCACGGCGAGCGCGACGACGTCGACGTTCGGGACGCGGTAGGGCCCGCACGCGTGCCCCGCCGCGCGCTCGAGCACCTTCGCGCCGACCGAGGCGTACGCGCCCGTGTCGCCCGTCATGCGCGCTTCGACCGCGGTCAGGCGGCCGTCGGCGTCGCAGCCGACGCGGTAGTGCATCCGGATCGGGTGACGCTTGGGATGGACGCGGATCGACTGCTCGCGCGTCAGCGTCAGGCGCACCGGGCGGCCGCTCATGCGTGCGAGCAGCGCCGCGTGCGGCTGCACCGCCACGTCCTCCTTGCCGCCGAACGCGCCGCCGTTGGGGACGAGCTCGACGAAGACCGCGTCCTCGTCCACGCCGAGGAAGCGCGCGACCTGGCGCCGGTCGTCGAACACGCCCTGGCCCTGGGTGTACAGGTGCAGGCGCCCGTCGGCGCGCGGGACGACGAACGCGCTCTCGGGCTCGAGGTAGAGGTGCTCGATGCGCTGAGTCGTCCAGGTGCCCGCGGCGACGTGCGCGCTGGCGGCGAGCGCGGCCGCGGCGTCCCCGCGGCGGATCGCGGTGCGCGAGAGCAGGTTCGGGCTCGTCGGGTTGACCTGCGGCGCGTCCGGGAGGAGCGCGCGCTCGGGGTCGGTCACGGGCTCGAGCACCTCGTACTCGACGCGCACGAGCGCGGCCGCCTCGCGCGCCGTGTGCTCGTCCTCGGCCGCGACGGCGGCGAGGAAGTCGCCGGCGCAGCGGACCTCCTCGCCGGCGGCGACGAAGCCGGGCCAGTCGTTGCGGATCAGCCCGTACCAACGCTCGCCCGGCACGTCCGCAGCCGTCGCGACCGCGACGACGCCGGGCAGGGCGCGCGCGGCCGAGACGTCGATCGAACGCACGCGCGCCCGGGCGTGGTCTGCGAGGCGCACGGCGCCGAAGAGCATGCCCTCGGCCCGCAGGTCGGCGACGTACGGGCGCGCGCCGAGCGTGAGCTCGTCGCCCGCGACGCGCCGCAGCGACGAGCCGACGCGGCCGTCGGAGCAGGGCGCGGGCAGCGGCTCGCCGCCGCGGGCGCGCGCGTACAGCTCGATCGCGTCGACGATCTTCGTGTAGCCCGTGCAGCGGCACAGGTGCACGTCGATCGCGCGGGCGATCGCGTCGCGGTCCGGGAGCGGCTCACCTCGGGCGAGGCGCTGGTCGACGAGGTGCTTCGCGCGCAGGGCGATCCCGGGGATGCAGAAGCCGCACTGCAGGCCGGCGGCGCCGACGAACGCGTCGGCGAGCAGGCGTCGCTCGTCCTCGCCGACGCCTTCGAGCGTGACGATCGCGGCCCCGTCGGCGCGCGCGGCGGGCAGCGCGCACGTGACGAGCGGCCGCCCGTCGACGAGCGCGAGGCAGCAGCCGCACTGCCCCTGCGGCTGGCACCCGTCCTTGGTCGAGAGCACGCCGCAGCGCTCGCGCAGCGTGTCGAGCAGCGACTCGCCCGGGCGCGGCTGCACCGAGCGCTCACGGCCGTTGAGCGTGAACCGGATGGCGTCCAAGAAGTCCGATTCTAGGGAGCGCGGTCGCGAAGTCTCGCGCGGAACCGCGTTCGGTTGTGGCGCCGCGGCGGCGTGGCTACGATGCGGCGTCCGGCGCGGCGCGCGCCGGCTCGAATGCGACGGATCGAATGCGGCTAGCGGCGCGAGCCCGGAGGATGGCGCGATGACGGTCGAGACCACGGTGCGTTTGCGCAACTACGTCGGCGGGCGCTGGGTCGCTTCCGGCGCGAGCGAGGTGCACGTCGTGCGCAATCCCGCGACGGGCGAGGTGATCGGCGAGACGCCGCTGGGCGGCGCCGGCGACGTCGACGCGGCCGTCGCGGCGGCGCGCACGGCCTATCCCGCCTGGCGGCGGGTGCCGGTCGAGGACCGCGTGCAGCACCTCTTCCGGCTCAAGTTCCTGCTCGAGGAGCACGCCGAGGAGCTCGCCGCGACCGTGACGCGCGAGAACGGCAAGACGCTCCCCGAGTCGCGCGGGAGCGTGCGGCGCGGCATCCAGATGGTCGAGGTCGCGTGCGGCGCCCCGTCGCTGCTGATGGGCCAGGCGCTGGAGGACATCGCCCGCGGGATCGATTGCGAGTCCGTGCGCCAGCCGATCGGCGTCTTCGCCTGCGTCGCGCCGTTCAACTTCCCCGCGATGGTGCCGATGTGGTTCTTCCCGTTCGCCGTCGCGTGCGGGAACACGTTCGTCTGCAAGCCGTCCGAGCAGGTGCCGTTCAGCCAGAAGCTCGTGTTCGAGCTCGTCCACGAGGCCGGCTTCCCGGCCGGCGTGCTCAACCTCGTCAACGGCGGCCGCGCGGCGGTCGACGCGCTCCTGGTCCATCCGGACGTCGCCGGGATCTCGTTCGTCGGCTCGAGCCCCGTCGCCGAGCACGTGTACAAGACCGCGGCGGCGAACGGCAAGCGCGTCCAGGCGCTCGGCGGCGCGAAGAACTTCATCTTCGTCATGCCGGACGCGGACATGGACCGCGCGCTCGACGCGATCGCCGAGTCGGCGTTCGGCTGCGCGGGCGAGCGCTGCCTCGCCGCGAGCGTCGTCGTGCCGATCGGCGGGTGCGGGCGGGCGGTGCGCGAGGGGCTCGTCGAGCGCATGAAGCGCGTGCGCCTCGGCGACGGCGCGAAGGACGGCGTGACGATGGGGCCGCTGATCTCGGCCCCCCACCGCGAGCGCGTGCTCGGCTACATCGAGCGCGGCGTCGCCGAGGGCGCGGAGCTCGTCGTCGACGGCCGCGCGGCTCGCGTCGCGGACGATGTGAAGGACGGGTACTGGCTCGGTCCCACGCTCTTCGACGGCGTGACGCCGGACATGAGCATCGGGCGCGACGAGATCTTCGGGCCGGTGCTGTGCCTCGTGCCGGCGGACGACCTCGACGAAGCGCTCTCGATCGCGGACGCGCACCCGCTCGCGAACGCGAGCTCGATCTTCACGTCCAGCGGCCGCGCGGCGCGCGAGTTCCGCTACCGCATCGACGCGAGCATGGCCGGCGTCAACATCGGCGTCGCGGCGCCGATGAGCTTCTTCGGCTTCGGCGGCGCCAAGGGCTCGTTCTTCGGCGACCTCAAGGCGCACGGCCGCGAGGCCTTCGACTTCTACACCGACCGCAAGGTCGTCATCTCGCGCTGGGACTAGCGCGAGCCGGAGACCCCGTAGCATGGCGCGCATCGTGAAAGGCGGGCTGATCCAGTGCGCCAACCCGCTGAACGACGAGTCCAGGCCGGTCGCCGAGATCCAGGCGGCGGCGTTCGAGGCCCATCGGCCGTTCATCGAGCGGGCGGGACGCGAGGGCGTGCAGGTGCTCTGCCTGCAGGAGATCTTCAACGGGCCCTACTTCTGCATCAGCCAGGACGCGCGCTGGTACGAGGCGGCCGAGCCGGTGCCGGGGCCGACGACCGAGGCGCTGATGCCCCTCGCGCGGGAGCACCGCATGGTGATGGTCGTGCCGGTGTACGAGCGCGAGCAGGCGGGCGTGTACTACAACACCGCCGCCGTGATCGACGCCGACGGCAGCTACCTGGGCAAGTACCGCAAGAACCACATCCCCCACACGTCGGGCTTCTGGGAGAAGTTCTTCTTCAAGCCGGGCAACCTCGGCTACCCCGTCTTCCAGACCGCGTACGGCAAGATCGGCGTCTACATCTGCTACGACCGGCACTTCCCCGAGGGCGCGCGCCTGCTCGGGCTGCACGGCGCGGAGATCGTGTTCAACCCGTCGGCGACCGTCGCCGGGCTCTCGAAGTACCTGTGGAAGCTCGAGCAGCCGGCGCACGCGGTCGCCAACGGCTACTACATGGGCTGCATCAACCGCGTCGGCACGGAGCCGCCGTGGAGCTTCGGCGAGTTCTACGGATCGAGCTACTTCGTCGACCCGCGCGGGAAGATCCTCGCGGAGGGGAGCGAGACCGAGAGCGAGCTCGTCACCGCCCAGATGGACCTCGACGTGATCGAGGAGGTGCGCCGCGTGTGGCAGTTCTACCGCGACCGGCGCCCGGAGACATACCAGGAGATGGCGGAGCTGCTCCCGTAGCGCTCCGCGGAGAACGACGATGAAGACGCTGATTCGCGGCGGCACGATCGTGACCGCGACCGACCGGTACCGGGGCGACGTGCTGATCGACGGCGAGACGATCGCTGCGGTCGGCACCGAGCTCGATGGGCCGGTCGAGCACACGATCGACGCGACAGGCAAGCTCGTGCTCCCCGGCGGGATCGACGTGCACACGCACCTCGACATGCCGTTCGGCGGCACGTCCTCGGTCGACGACTTCGAGACCGGCACGATCGCGGCGGCGTGCGGCGGGACGACGACGATCGTCGATTTCGCGATCCAGGAGCAGGGCGGGACGCTGCGCCACGCGCTCGACACCTGGCGCGAGAAGGCGGACGGCAAGGCCGCGATCGACTACGGCTTCCACATGATCATGCGGGAGTACACGCCCGAGCTCGGCCGCGAGATGGGCGCGCTGGTCGACGAGGGCGTGACGTCGTTCAAGCTGTTCATGGCCTACCCCGGCGTGTTCTACATGGACGACGGGTCGATCTTCCGGGCGATGCAGCGCTCGGGCGAGATCGGCGCGACGATCTGCATGCACGCCGAGAACGGGCTCGTGATCGACGTGCTCGTCGAGCAGGCGCTGAAGCGCGGCAACACCGAGCCGCGCTGGCACGCGCTGACGCGGCCGGCGCGCGCGGAGGCCGAGGCGACGCACCGCGCGATCGCTCTCGCCGAGATGGCCGACGTGCCGGTGTACATCGTGCACCTGTCGTCGGCCGAGGCGCTCGAGCAGGTGACGATCGCGCGCAACCGCGGCCTGCGCGCGTACGCCGAGACGTGCCCGCAGTACCTGTTCCTGTCGTACGACAACTACGAGGAGCCGGGCTTCGAGGGCGCCAAGTACGTGATGAGCCCGCCGCTGCGCGACAAGGACAAGCAGCACCTGCTCTGGCGCGGGCTCGCGTACGGCGACCTGCAGGCGATCTCGACCGACCACTGCCCGTTCTGCATGAACGACGGGAAGCTGCTCGGCAAGGACGACTTCAGCAAGATCCCCAACGGCGCGCCGGGCATCGAGACGCGCATGTCGCTCACCTACGACGGCGGCGTGGCCGCGGGACGGATCTCGCTGAACCGCTGGGTCGAGCTGACGTCGACCTCGCCCGCGAAGATCTTCGGCCTGTTCCCGCGCAAGGGCACGATCGCGCCCGGCAGCGACGCCGACGTCGTCGTGTTCGACCCCGAGAAGGAGCTCGTGCTCAGCGCGTCGACGCTGCACATGAACGTGGACTACACGCCTTACGAGGGCCGGCGCGTGCGCGGCGCGACCGACGTCGTGCTCTCGCGCGGCGAGGTGATCGTCGAGAACGGTGAGTTCGTCGGCCGGCCCGGCCGCGGCGCGTTCGTCGCGCGCGCGAGCCGCTTCGACGGCGAGCTGCCGGTGCGGGAGGGCGTCCATGGACGGTGACACGCTCGCCCGGGGCGCGAGCGCGGAGGAGGTGCGCGCGAAGCACGCGAAGTACCTGCTCCCCGCGGTCGCGAACTACTACGCCGAGCCGATCGTGCTGGAGAGCGCCGCGGGGCTGCGCGTGCGCGACGTCGACGGCCGCGAGTACCTCGACTTCTTCGGCGGCATCCTGACCGTCTCGATCGGCCACTGCGACCCGCGCGTCACCGAGCCGCTCAAGGCGCAGATCGATCGTCTCGGCCACGTCTCGACGCTCTACCCGACGCTTCCGATCGTCGAGCTCGCCGAGCGCCTCGCGCGCATCACGCCGGGCGCCCTGTGCCGCAGCATGTTCACCGCGTCCGGCACCGAGGCGGACGAGACGGCGGTCGTGCTCGCCCAGGTCTACACCGGCGCGCTCGAGATCATCGCGCTGCGCCACGGCTACTCCGGCCGCTCGATCCTCGCCCAGTCGCTGACCGGCCACTCCCCGTGGCGCGCCGTCCCGACGCAGATCGCCGGCGTCAAGCACGCTCCGGCGCCGTACTGCTACCGCTGCCCGCTCAAGCTCGAGTACCCGAGCTGCGAGCTCGCCTGCGCGAAGGACATCCGCGAGCTGATCCGCACGACCACGACCGGCCGCGTCGCGGGCTTCCTCGCGGAGCCGATCCAGGGCGTCGGTGGCTTCGTCACGCCCCCGCCGGGCTATTTCGAGACCGCGGTCGAGATCGTGCGCGAGCACGGCGGCGTCTTCATCTGCGACGAGGTGCAGACCGGCTTCGGCCGCACCGGCGGCAAGCTCTTCGGCATCGAGCACTGGGACGTCGAGCCCGACATCATGACGATGGCGAAGGGCGTCGCGAACGGGATGCCGCTCGGCGTCACGATCGCGACGGACGAGATCGCGCAGAGCTTCCGCTCGATGACGATCTCGACGTTCGGCGGCAATCCGATGTCGTGCGCGGCGGCGAACGCCACGCTCGACGTGATCGAGAGCGAGGATCTCGTCCAGAACTCCGAGAGGCAGGGCAAGCGCCTGCGCGCGGGGCTCGAGGAGCTCCAGCGACGCCACCCGCGCACGGTCGGCGACGTGCGCGGCATGGGGCTGATGCAGGCGCTCGAGCTCGTCGTCGACGAGACCGCGGGCGACCGGACGCCGAACGCCGCCGCGACGGCGCGGCTGTTCGAGGAGACGAAGAGCCGGGGCCTGCTGATCGGCAAGGGCGGCCTGTACGGGAACGTGATCCGCATCTCGCCGGCGCTGACCGTCGGGCCGGCGGAGGTCGACGAGGCGCTCGACGCGCTCGGCGGCGCGCTCGCCGCGATGCACGCCTGAGCAAGACGATGGCCGACCTCTCCATCGAAGTCGACGGGATGCGATTCCCCAACCCGTTCGTGCTGGCTTCGGGCCCGCCGGGGACGAACGGCAAGGTGATCAAGCGCTCGTTCGAGCTCGGCTGGGGCGGCATCGTGTGCAAGACGCTCAGCCTCGAGAGCGACAAGGTGCACAACACCGTGCCGCGCTACGGCAAGCTGTACGAGCGCGTGAGCCGCAACGTGATCGGCTTCCAGAATATCGAGCTGATCTCCGACCGGCCGTTCGATGCGTGGCTCGACGAGCTCGCGGACTGCAAGCAGGCGTTCCCCGACCGCGTGCTGATCGCATCGATCATGGAGGAGTACGAGCGCGACCGTTGGGTCGAGATCGTCGAGCGCACGCAGGCGACCGGGATCGACGGTTTCGAGCTCAACCTCTCGTGCCCGCACGGGCTGCCCGAGCGCAAGATGGGCGCGGCGATGGGACAGGACCCCGCGATCGTCGAGGAGGTCGTGTCCTGGGTGAGGAGCGCGGCGAAGATCCCCGTCTGGGCGAAGATGACGCCGAACATCACCGACATCACCGTGCCCGCGAAGGCGGCGCTGCGCGGGGGTGCGGACGGGATCAGCGCGATCAACACGATCCTCGCGGTGATCGGGGTCGACCTCGAGACGCTGCGGCCGCTGCCGTCGGTCGAGGGCTGCTCGGAGCCGGGCGGCTACTCCGCCCAGGCGGTGCGGCCGATCGCGCTGCGCCAGGTGATGGAGATCGCGCGCGCGTGCCCCGAGGCGTCCGTCTCCGGCATGGGCGGCATCGACACCGCCGAGGACGCGGTCCAGTTCCTCTTGCTGGGCGCCTCGACGACGCAGGTGTGCACCGGCGCGATGCTGCGCGGCTACGAGATCATCGAGGAGCTGTGCGCGGGGCTCGAGGCCTTCCTCGCGCGGCACGACTTCGCGAGCGTGCGCGACGTCGTCGGCAGGAGCCTGCCCTGGTTCACGACGCACGCGGACCTCGTCGAGCGCCAGCGCGCCGCGCGCCGCGAGCGCGCGGGCCAGAGCAACCGGGACGAGATGTGGCAGGGCGACATCGCCTCCGAGACCGAGACCCTGACGACCAATTGAGGCATGGGCGACCCGCGGGCAATGCGATGAACGGCACGGAGGGAGCGCGGATCCTGGTGGTCGACGACAACGGCCCCAACCGCGAGATCCTCAGCCGCCGTCTCTCGCGCAAGGGCTTTCGCGTCGACGTCGCCGCGGACGGCTCCGGCGCGCTCGAGCTGCTCCAGACGCGGCCGTTCGACCTCGTGTTGCTCGACATCATGATGCCCGACGTCAGCGGCATCGAGGTGCTCCAGCGCATCCGCGAGCGCTGGGGGCTGCCCGAGCTCCCCGTGATCATGGCGACGGCGCGCACCGACATGGAGAGCGTGGTCGAGGCGCTCGAGCTCGGCGCGAACGACTACGTCGTCAAGCCGCTCGACATGCCCGTGCTGCTCGCCCGCATGCGCACGCAGCTCGAGATCGTGCGGCTGCGGCGCGAGCACGAGCGCATCATGTCGCTCAAGGACGAGTTCCTCGCGATCGCGAGCCACGACCTGCGCCAGCCGCTGACGGTCATCCTCGGCCTCACCGCGCTCGTGCGCCGGCGCGGCGCGGACGACGACGGCGAGCTGATCGAGCGCATCGAGACGTCGGCGCGGCGCATGCAGCGCATCGTCGAGGAGTTCCTCGGCCTCGAGGCGCTCGACGCCGCGGCCGTGCGCGAGCGCCACGTCCCCGCCGCACTCGACGAGCTCGCGCGCGAGGCGGTCGAGCAGCACCGCGCCGACGCGGCGGAGCGCGGCATCACGCTCGCGCTCGCGCCGGACGTCGAATCGGTGAAAGTGCCCGCCGATCCGCAGCTCCTGCGGCAGGTCCTGCAGAACCTCGTCGAGAACGCGGTGCGTTTCTGCCGCGCCGGCGACACGGTCCAGGTGCGGGTGCTCGACCGCGACGGGTCCGGGCGGGTGGAGGTCGTCGACGACGGGCCGGGGCTCGAACCGACCGACTACGATCGGGCGTTCGTCGCGCCCCGCTCGCTGCGGCTCGCGGCGCAGTCGGGGACGCGCCGCGGGCTCGCGATCTGCCGGCGGATCGTCGAGCTGCACGACGGCCGGATCGGGGTCGAGGAGTCGCAGCCCGGCCGCGGGTGCCGGTTCTGGTTCGAGCTCCCGCGCCGCGAGCGGACGTGAGCCGCGGGCCACGCTGTGACTCCGGATGTGGCTCCGGATGTGACTCCAGGATGTGGCTCCGGGATGTGGCTCCGGGATGTGAAGAGGGCCCGCGGTACGGGTTCCGCGGGCCCTGGCCCCGGAGGGAGGGGGCTTCGACGAGGGAGAACGAGGGCGCTTCGCGCGGTGAGGGCCTGGAGAGCGGCCCGCCCCTTACGGGGGCTCCGCGGGCGTCTTCGGTCCCGGTCCACCGATCATGGGACCTGGCCGCGGGCGCGCGGATGACACTTCGTTTAGGCTCGTGGGGGGCCCCAGGGAGGAGGTACCGATGCGAGTGTTGGTCGTCGATGACGACGCGGACCTTCGGTTCTGTCTGGAGAGATATCTACGGACGCACGAGGTCGTGGTCGAGTGCGCCGGGAGCGCGGACGAGGCGCGGCGCGTCCTGGGTTGCCATCCAGCGGGCACGTTCGACGTCATCCTGCTCGACCTGCAGATGCCCGGGCGCAACGGGCTCGAGCTCTTGCAGGAGCTGCGAACCGCGGGCGATCGCACGCCGGCGATCTTCGTCAGCGGCCAGAAGACGGTCGATGCGAAGGTGCGCGGGCTCGACAGCGGGGCGGACGACTACGTCGTCAAGCCGGTCGAGCTCGACGAGTTGCTCGCACGCGTGCGGGCCGTGCGGCGCCGGCGCCAAGAGCCGCCCGAGCCGCTGGTGCACGGCGACGTCGAGCTCGACCTCGCGACCCGCACCGTGCGGCGCGCGGGGCGCAGCGTCGACCTGTCGCCGCGCGAGTTCGACCTGCTGCACGCGCTGCTGCGCGCGCGGGGCGAGGTCGTCGACCGCGCGACGCTCCTGCGCGACGTGTGGAAGCTGGACTTCGATCCGAAGACGAACCTCATCGACGTCCACATCGGCCGGCTGCGGCGGAAGATCGACCTCCACGGGCGGCCGCTCATCCAGAACGAGCGCGGGAAGGGCTACCGCGCGGTCGCGCACGCGGCGCGCGTGTGAGGTCGCGGGGCTGTGCGCGCGGCGGCGTTCCCGCGCGCGCAACCGCCGCCGAATCCTGACGGAACTGTCATGATCGGTCCGGCGTCGGCGGTGCCATGCTGTGTACGAGCGGGCGAGGCGTTCGGCCAGGCAATGCGAGCGGCCGGGCCGTGAGCGACAAGGCGTCTCACCCGCATCTCCCCTCCGGAGCCCTCGAACCGCGTTTCCCACCGGTTCGAGGGCTCGCTTCTTGGGGTCCACGCTTCTCTTGGGGCCAAGGGTTGCGTCGCGTGGGCGCGCGCGTACCTTCCTGACCCCGGCGCCGATGCGCCTCCGAAGAGGAAGGAAGCATGCTCACCGCGATCGTTCTGCTGACGCTCTCTCCGTTCCCGCCCGCCGCCGGCGTCGAGCCCGAGCCGGAGCTCCAGCCCGAGCCCGAGCGCGGGAGCGCAGCCGTCGAGTCGCCTCTCGCGCGCCCCCATCCGTTCGCGCTCCCCGCGGTGCTCACCCCCGCGTCCGCCCAGGACGAGCCCGAGGTCGCGGACGAGGGCTGGTCGGGCTCGGTCGCCGCGGGCGTGACGAAGACGGGCGGCAACTCGCGCATCACGACCGCGAACGTCGCGATCGACGTCGAGCGCAAGGACGAGACCGGGCGCGCCACGGGGAAGGCGCACTACAACTACGGCAAGCAGGACGGCGACCTCACGCAGCGGCGCTTCGGCCTGCAGGCGCAGTACGACTACTTCCTCTCGGAGACCACCTATGCGCTCGCGACGGCGTCTTACGAGACCGACGAGGAGGCCGACCTCGACTCCCGCTTCACCGCCGGCGTCGGCTACGGCATCGAGCTCGTGCAGGAGGAAGATACCGAGCTCAACGTCGAGGCGGGCCTCAGCTACTTCAAGGAGGAGTTCGATGGGCCGACGGAGGGCGACGATTACCTCGCGGTGCGCCTCGCGACGAACGTGAAGCACCAGATCAACGAGGAGGTCGCGGTCGAGAACTCGACGCAGCTCTACCAGGGCCTCGAGCGCTCCGACGACATCTACGGCAAGGCCGACACGAAGCTGCGCGCGAACCTGACCGAGGACTTCTTCATGCAGATCCAGGTCGTCTTCGACTACGACAACACGCCCGCGTCGGGCGCCGAGCGTCTGGACACGCAGATCATCGCCGCCCTCGGCTGGGCGTTCTGAGCACAACCGACGGGCGTTCTGAGCACAAACCGAGCTCACCCGTCCGGCGCCTCCCCGTGCGAGCGCGACCACGCGCGCAGGCCGCGCTCCTCGGGCGTCCCCGGCACGGTGTTGTCGAGCACGATCGCGACGAGCGCACCGACCGCCATGCCGGTCCGGCCGATCGTGGTCAGCACGCCCGAGAGCCAGCGTGGCTCGAAGGCGAGCTCGTTCGCCTCGAAGTACTGGGGCACCGACAGCCCCATGAAGAACGCGAAGCCGAGGATGAAGAGGTTGCGCGCGGAGTTCAGGTCGACGAACTGCAGGTTCGACAGCCCGACCGCGGCGATCATCCCGAACATCGCGCAGTACATCCCGCCGACGATCGGCTTGGGGATCGTCGTGAAGACCGCGCCGAACTTGCCGAGCACGGCGAGCGCGATCATCAGCACCGCTCCGACCTGCACGACCCGGCGGCTGCCGACGCGCGTCAGCCCGATCGCGCCGATGTTCTCGCTGTAGGACGTCGTGCCGTTCGCGGTGCCGAACGCGCCCGCGACGAGGCAGCCGACGCCCTCCATCCCGATCCCGCGGTCGATCGTGCGCCGCTCGGGCACCGGCGCTCCCGACAAGCGCGCGCACGCGTAGTAGTCCCCCACCGACTCGACGATCGACGCGGCGTAGCCCGCGAGCATGCCGACGAACGCCGCCGTCCCGAACGCCGGCCAGCCCCACTGGAACGGGTACGGCACGTAGATCCACGGCGCTTGGGCGATGTTCGCCGTCGACACGTACGCCGCATCGCCTTCGGTGAACAGGCCCGCGCCCGTGCAGAGCGCGGCGACGCCCCAGGCGACGACGATCGCCAGCAGCACCGGGAACATCTCGAAGAAGCGGCTCGTGCGGCGCAGGTACTGGCTGAACACGATGATCAGCACGATCGTCAAGCCGCCGATGCGCCAGTCCAACCCGGCCTGCGGCGCGCCGAACTCGAACAGCGAGAGCCCGATGAGCGCGATCGTCGGCGCGATCGTGATCGGTCCGACGAAGCGCAGGAAGCGGCCGACGAGCCCGGTGAAGCCGACGCCCATCTCGACGAGCGCGCCGAGGATCACCGCTCCCTGCACGTGCTGCATGCGCACGACCCAACCCGCGTCGGCGAGCTCGGCCATACCGCAGATCGCGAACGTCGGCGCGAGGAACGAGAACGTCCCGCCCTGCACGAGCGGCAGCCGGTTGCCGAACGTCGTCTGCAGCAGCGTGGCGATCCCGCTGACGAAGAACATCGTCGCGACGAGCTTCGCCTGCGCGAGCGGCTCGTCGTCGAGCCCGAGCTCCGGGAAGAGCAGCAGCGGGATCGCCACCGTCGAGCCGAACATCGTCAGGTAGTGCTGGAACCCGAGCACCAGCGTGCGCACCGGCGGCGGCGTGTCGTCGATGCCGTAGATCAGGCCGTTCGGCCGCTGCTCGCGTCCCATCCAACCTCCCGCGCTGGACTGCGCCGCCGCGCCCGGTCATGCTCCTCATGCTCGGCGCGACGTCGCGGGCCGGTGATAGCGACGTGGAGGAGGCGATGGAAGATCCTTTCCTGACCGAGGCGATCCGCGAGGCGGAGCGCGGCCTCGCCGAGGGCGGCATCCCGATCGGCTCGGTGCTCGTCCTCGACGGCGCGGTCGTCGGCCGCGGGCACAACCGCCGGGTGCAGCGCGGGAGCGCGATCCTGCACGCCGAGATGGACTGCCTCGAGAACGCGGGACGCCTCGCGGCCGCCGAGTACGCGCGCGCGACGCTCTACTCGACCCTCTCGCCGTGCGACATGTGCAGCGGCGCGATCCTGCTCTACAAGATCCCGCGCGTCGTCGCGGGCGAGCACCGCACGTTCCGCGGCCCCGAGGAGCACCTGCGCGCGCGCGGGGTCGAGCTGGTCGTCGCGGACGACCCCCGCTGCCGCGCCCTGATGGAGCGCTTCGCCCGCGAGCACCCCGCGCTGTGGAGCGAGGACATCGGGGAAGAGCCCTGACGGCCTCCAGGACCGCCGTGAAAACCGCCGAAGAGGCTTTCATCATAGAGTCATGATGTTATGTTTCTCGGCATGCCCGTCGCGGAACGCTCCCTCCCCGCGCTCCTGAAGCTGCTCTCCGACCCGACCCGGCTGCGCATGCTGGGCCTGGTCGAGCGCGAGGAGCTGTCGGTCGGCGAGCTCTCGCGGGCGCTGGAGATGGCCCAGAGCCGCGTCAGCAACCACCTGCGGCTCCTGCGCGAGAGCGGGCTCGTCGCCGAGCGCCACGCGGGCACGAGCGTGTACCTGCGCCTCGCGCCGCAGCTCGGCGGCGGCGGCACGAACGGCGACGCGTTCCCCGCGCGCCTGTGGGAGGCGCTGCGTGCCGAGCTCGCGAGCCTGCCCGAGCACGCCGCGGACCTCGTGCGGCTCGACGCGCTGCTCGCCGAGCGGCGGCCGAGCGGCGCGGAGTTCTTCGACCGCAAGTCGGGCGAGTGGGACAAGATCGCCGTCCACTTCGAGACCGGCTGCGCGCGCGAGCGGCTCGCTGCGCACCTGTTGCCCGCGGACATGGTCGTCGCGGACCTCGGGTGCGGCACGGGCTACATCGGCGCCGCGCTGCTCGGCCAGTGCGCGCGGCTGATCGGCGTCGACCTCTCGCAGGGCATGCTCGCGCAGGCGGAGCAACGCCTGCGCCGCGCCGCGCGCGGCACCGAGGTCGACCTGCGCCAAGGACGCCTCGACGCGCTGCCGCTCGCGGACGAGGAGGTCGACGGCGTCGTCGCGGGCATGGTGCTCCACCACCTGCGCGCGCTCGACGCGCCGCTCGCCGAGATGCTGCGCGTGCTGCGGCCCGGCGGCGCGGCGGCGGTGCTCGAGCTCGCGCCGCACAAGGAAGAGTGGATGCGCCACGAGATGGGCCACCGCCACCTGGGCGTCGAGTCGAGCGACGTGATCGCGGCGTTCGAGCGCGCGGGCTTCGTCGACGTCGTGCTCGACCCGGTCGCCGACCGCTACAGACCGCGCAAGCCCGACGGCGAGCTCGTCTCGCTCCCCCTGTACATCGTGCGCGGACGCAAACGCGGCCGCGCGCACTGATCCCGAAGACCTCTCAGGAAGAACGTAGGAAGAACGATGACGACCACCCAGACGACGCTCGATTTCAAGGTCGCCGATCTCGAGCTGGCCACGTGGGGCCGCAAGGAGATCGAGCTCGCGCAGGAGGAGATGCCCGGCCTGATGGCGCTGCGCGAGGAGTTCGGCACATCCAAGCCGCTCACCGGCGCGCGCATCACCGGCTCGCTCCACATGACGATCCAGACCGCGGTGCTGATCGAGACGCTCGTCGAGCTCGGCGCCAAGGTGCGCTGGGCCTCGTGCAACATCTTCTCGACGCAGGACCACGCCGC
>CAZGTQ010000033.1:0-8383 GCA_964528575.1 uncultured Planctomycetaceae bacterium
GTGACGTGCGCCGGGCCCGTCGACGACTCGTCGGCGCGCGTCGTGAGCTCGATGCCGCGGCGCTCCAGCTCCTTCTGGATCGCGCGCACGTCGTCGAACGACTCGAGCGTCTTCTGGTCGCGCGTCCAGCCCGGGTTGAACGTCAGGCAGTTCTTGTCGAACATCCCCTGGAAGAGGCCGATCGTCGCCGTCTCGTTCTGGAGGATCAGCCAGTTCTGCTCCGCCTTGCCGCCGACCTTCTCGAAGCCGAGCTTCTCGTAGAACGCGCGTGAGGCCTTCAAGTCCTTGACGGCGAGGCTGACGGAGAAGTTGCCGAGCTGCATGGGGTCGTTGCCCTCCTGCGTGCGTGGGGCGGGCGGAGCGGTCGCGGCCAGCGCGATGCACGCGGCGAGGGCCGCGGCGGCGGGGGCCTTGGAGAAGATCTTCATTGGGTCACCGGGATGGGGTGGGCGCGGAACAGGATGGAACCGTCGGCGACGGCGCGCTTGCCCGATCTTGCGAACTCGGTGCGAAGAGCCTCGTGACCACGCCCGCCGGATCTCCTACGCCTCCTGTCCGCCCCCTTGCGGGCCGCACCGGGCCCGAAGGACGCCCCCAATGGACGCAGTTGCCCGCCGGACCGCGCGCCTCGCGGCGATCGCGCTCGCCTGCTCGTCGCTCGTTCCCGCGACGCTCGCCCAGTGCGAGCTCGCCTCGCTGACGCCGATCGGTCCCCAGAACGGCTCCTTGTTCGGCCGGGCGATCGGCGCGAGCGAGGACCGCGTGCTCGTGAGCCAGATCGCGTTGATGGAGCTCGGCACGAACCGGCTCGACGACTACGCGCTCACGCCCTCGGGCTGGGTCTTCGCCGGCGAGATCCCCAATCCCGACCCCGCGACGATGTTCCTGTTCGGCTGGTCGCTCGACGTCGCCGGCGGCTTCGCGCTCGTCGGCGACCCCAACGGAGCCGGGCTCGCCGGCGGCGAGGGCGCGGCGTTCGTGTACGAGCGCACGGCGAGCGGCTGGGCGTTGCGCGAGCGGCTCTTCGCCGCCGACGGCCAGTTCGGTGACCGCTTCGGCGCGGACGTCGATCTCGACGCGTCGGGAAGCCGCGCGATCGTCGCCGCGCGTTCGCTCGATCCCACGCAGCTCGACCCGAACGCGCCCGACGCCAAGGTCTACGTCTTCGAGCGCGGGCCGAGCGGCTGGGCGCAGGTCGCGCGCCTCGATCCCGCGACGCCGCAGACCGCGTTCGGATGCGGCGTCGCGCTCGACGGGGACGTGGCGGTCGTCGGGAGCCCCGGCGAGACGACGACCGCGGGCTTGCGCGGCGTCGCCTACGTCTACGAGCGGGGCCCGAGCGGCTGGTCGCTCGCGGAGCGGCTCGAGGGCCCGGGCGCGCAGTATCTCGGCTTCGGCGAAGCGGTCGGCATCGCCCGCGAGACCGTGCTCGTCGCGGCGCGGCACGAGCCGGCGCCGGGGACCTTCGGGGGCGGCGCCGTCCATGTCTACGACCGCCTCGGGGCGGGCTGGCTCGAGACGTCGGTCCTACGCCCGAGCGCGGGGACCGACGCCTTCTCCTTCGGCCAGGGCATCGCGACCGCACCGGACCACGTCGTCGTGTGGAGCAGCTCGCCGCTCGCCCCGCCGGGCGGCCCCCACGTGTTCGAGCGCTTCGGCTCCATCTGGAGGGAGCGCGCGCAGCTCCTCGACGACCAGGGCGTGACGTACTTCGGATCGCCCGGCAGGCGGGCGGCGATCGCGGGGAACACGGTCGCGTACGCGGGCACGTCGAGCCCGAACGCGGTGCAGCTCTTCGACCTCGAGAGCGTCGCGACGGCGGACGTTCCGTCGATCTCGGTCTCTGCGGGCGGCGTGCAGACGCTCGAGGTGCGCACCGGCTGTCCGCCGCGCGCGGGCCTGCCGTACATCGTGCTCGGCTCGGCCTCGGGGACCTCGACCGCGCTGCCCGTCCCGCTCGTCGTCGACCTCTACTTCTTCCACACGCTCCAGGCGCCCAACAGCGCGTTCCTCGCCGACACGTTCGGCACGCTCGACGCGGCCGGCCGTGCGACGGCGCGCATCGTGCTGCCGCCGGCCGCGCTCCCGGCGGCGGTCGGCCTCGAGCTCGACCACGCCTTCGTCGGCCTCGAGCTCCTCCCCGGCTTGCTCCAGCTCACCGCGATCAGCAACCCGGTGCACTTGACCCTGGCTCCGTGATCGGTAGGTGACATGTCCTTCGCAGATCTTCGGATCACTCGCTTCGCGGCGGCCGGTCTCGCCGGGCTCGCTCTCGCTCCCTCGGCTCGCGCCCAGTGCGGCACGGACGAGCTCACGCCGATCGGCGGCCAGAACGGCTCGATCTTCGGCCAAGCGATCGGAGCGAGCGAGGACCGCCTGCTCGTCAGCCAGATCGCGTTCAATCAGTTCGGCACGAACCGACTCTACGACTACGAACGCACGCCTTCGGGCTGGGTCTTCGCCGGCGAGATCCCCAACCCCGACCCCGCGACGACGTTCCTGTTTGGCTGGTCGCTCGACGTCGCGGGCGACGTGGCGCTCGTCGGCGACCCGAACGGAGCGGGACTCGCCGGCGGCGAGGGCGCGGCGTTCGTGTACGAGCGCACGCCGTCCGGGTGGGGGCTGCGCGAGCGGCTCTTCGCGTCCGACGGCCAGTTCGAGGACCAGTTCGGCATCGTCGTCGACCTCGATCCCGCGGGAAACCGAGCGATCGTCGGCGCGCGGGAGATGTTTCCCGGCGATCCGAGCGCGCCCGCCGGCAAGGTCTACGTCTTCGAGCGCGGGCCGAGCGGCTGGTCGCAGGTCGCGCGCTTCGACCCCGCGACCCCCGCGTCCTCGTTCGGCACGGACGTCGCGATCGACGGAGACCTCGCGGTGGCCAGCGCGCCGGACGAGCCGACCGGCGCGAGCGGATCGGGCGCCGTGTACGTCTACGAACGCGGTCCGAGCGGATGGGCGAGCGCTGCGCGCCTGACGAGCCCGGGCGGTGCCGGCGAGTACCTCGCCTACGGCGCCTCGCTGGCCATCGCCCGCGAGACGGTGCTCATCGGGGCGACGCACGAGTCGTCGCCCGGGACCTTCGCGACGGGAGCGGTGCGCGTGTACGACCGCGGCTCCACCGGTTGGAGCGAGACGTCCGTGCTGCGGGCGAGCGCGGGCGCGGGCGGCATGCGCTTCGGCGCGGGGATCGCGGCGGCTCCCGACGTCGTCGTCGTGTCGAGCGCGTACACGCTCGCTCCTCCGGGAGGTCCGCACGTGTTCGAGCGCTTCGGCACGGGCTGGAGCGAGCGCGGGCAGCTCATCGAGGCCGCTGGGCAGCTCTACGTCGGGCAGGAGGACACGCAGCCGACCATCGCGGGAACCGCCTGCGCCTACTCGGGCTTCGGCGTCGGCCAGCAACGCGTCGTGCGCCTGTTCGACCTCGAGAGCGTCGCGACGTCCGACGTTCCGTCGATCTCGGTCTCTGCGGGCGGCGTGCAGACGCTGGAGGTGCGCACCGGCTGTCCGCCGCGCGCGGGCCTGCCGTACATCGTGCTCGGCTCGGCCTCGGGGACGTCGACCGCGCTGCCCGTTCCGCTCGTCGTCGACCTCTACTTCTTCCACACGCTCCAGGCGCCCAACAGCGCGTTCCTCGCCGACACGTTCGGCACGCTCGACGCGGCCGGCCGCGCGACGGCGCGCTTCGTGCTGCCGCAGGGCCTGCTCCCGGCGGCGGTCGGCCTCGAGCTCGACCACGCCTTCGTCGGCATCGAGCTCCTCCCCGGCTTGCTCCAGCTCACCGCGATCAGCAACCCGGTGCACCTGAGCCTGGTCCCGTGACGAGAGCGAGAAATGCGTCGTCCGCGACCTCGCTCGACTACGTCGAGCGCGTCAACCGCGCGATCGACTACGTCGTGCGGCACCTCGACGGCCCGCTGCGGCTCGAGGACGTCGCGCGCGCCGCGTGCTTCTCGCCGTTCCACTTCCACCGCATCTTCCGCGCGCTCGTCGGCGAGACGCTGAACGAGTTCGTCGCACGCCAGCGGCTCGAGCGCGCGCTCCACCTGATGGCGCACGCGCCGCGCCGCTCGCTGACCGAGATCGCGCTCGAGTGCGGCTTCTCGTCGTCGTCTGCGTTCTCGCGCAGCTTCAAGCAGCGCTACGGCGTCGCGCCGAGCGCGTTCGACCTCGACACGTGGCGCGCGTCGCGCCGGCGCGAGCTCGAGGACGCGACGAGCCCCGACGGCCGCCTGCACCTCGAGCGCCTGCCCGCGGGCGCGAACCCCGACGGGTTCGTCGCGAACGTGCGCGAGCTGCCCGCGCGCACGGTCGCGTACGTGCGCGTGCTCGACCCGTACCGCGGCGGCGTGCCCGAAGCGGCCGCGCGCCTCGTCGCGTGGGCCGAGGAACGCGGCGTCGCCGACCGAGCGTGGTACGGCTACCAGTGGGAGGATCCCGAGATCGTCGCGCTCTCGGACTGCCGCTACGACGTCGCGGTCGAGGTCGACGACGTCGAGCCCGACGGCGAGATCGGCCGCTACGACTTCGCGCCGATGCGCGTCGCCGAGGTCGCGCTGCGCGGCGGCATCGACCTCGAGCTGCGCGCGCTCGACTGGCTCTTCGGCACCTGGCTCCCGGCGAGCGGCTACGAGCCGGACGACCAGCCCTGCTTCGAAGCGTGGCACGGGCGCCCTTTCGCGCACGGCCTCGAGCACTTCGAGCTTGCCGCCCAGCTTCCGGTGCGCCGCGCTCCGTGAGCGTGCGGTAGCATCTGAGAGGCCGAAGGAACCACGATGCGCGCACTGCTCGCTCTCGCCGCTCTCGCTCCCGCATCGGCGGCCCAGGCCAACGTCTGGGTCGTCGACGACACGCCCGGTCCCGGCGTCGACTTCGCGGACGTCGCTCCCGCGGTCGCGGCCGCGAGCCCGGGGGATCTCGTCCTCGTCAAGGCTGGGACGTACGGCGCGGTGACGATCGTCGGCGGGCTCGCGCTGATCGCGGAGAACGGGGCGAGCGTGCTCGTCGCGAGCCTGACGGTCGAGAACGTCCCCGCGGGCGAGCAGGTCCTCGTGCGCGGCATCGACGTCGATGGGTGCTTGACGCGCGTGCGCTCCTGCGCGGGACACGTGCGGTTCGAGGACTGCACGCTCGGGACGGTGAACCCGCTCTTCCCGATGTTCTCGGACGGCCAGACCCGCGTCGAGGACTCCGCCCGCGTCTCGTTCCTGCGCTGCACGATCCTGGGCGCGTGCGCGATCTCGGCCCCGACGATCCTCGAGACCGGGGCCGCGCTCGTCGTCCGCTCGTCGCAGGTGCACCTGTTCGACTGCGCCATCGAGAGCGGCGATTTCTTCGGCGCCGGTGCGTTCGTCGACCGCAGCTTCGCCTTCTTCTCGGGTTGCTCCATCGAAGGCGGGTTCGGCTGGGACGGCGACTGCTTCTCGCCGCCGGCGGATGGAGCGGCCGGCCTGTGGATCGACCCGGGCGCCGATCCCGAGGCGGTGTACCTGCTGGACACGACGCTCGTGGGCGGCGCCGGCGGCGCGGACCCCTGCTCCTTCGGATCGGGGCCGGGCGCGCCGGGCCCGCCGGCCGGCGGAGATCTGACGGCGCTGGCGACCATCGCGGGCGCCGCGCGCCACTTCGAGGCGACGGCGGTCGTGCGCGGCGCTCAGAGCGCGGCCTTCGCCTTCGAGGGAGAGCTCGGCGATTTCGCGCTCCTCGCGGTGTCGGCGACGCTCGACGCGCTGTTCGACGCTGCGTTCCTGCACGGCACGCAGCTCGTCGGCGCACCGCTGCTCGTGCCGATGGGAGCGATGGACGCGTTGGGCGAGCTGACCGTCTCGGTGCCGATGCCGCCGCTCCCGCCGGGCGTCGACGCGTTCCTCTTCCACGGCCAGGGCGTGTTCCTGACCGCGACTCGAGTGCGCGTCGGCCCTTCGTCGGCGATGGCGCTCGTCGACTCCGCGTTCTGAAGCCGAGCGCATTGCGCGATTCCGCGCGCCGTGCTCGACTGCCTGCATGCACGCGCTCGCAGCGATCGTCCTCGCCGCCGTCGCGGCGAGCGAGCCTCGGACCGGCGCGCGATCCGTCGGAGAGGAGCGCGACGACTGGTACGGTCACGCCGTCGCGCTCGAGCGCGACGTGGCGTTCGTCGCCGCGAGCGCGCCCTTCTCCGGCCCCGGTCGCGTCGACGTGTTCGGCCGCTCCGACGACTCCTGGGCCCACGTCGCGTCGCTGCGCTCCGGCGCCGAGCGCGTCGACATGTTCGGCTGGTCGCTCGCCGCCTCGGGCGAGCTCGTGCTCGTCGGCGCGCCGCGGCTGCTCGAGGGACGCGCGTACTTGTTCCGGCGCGACGGTGAGCAGTGGACGCTCGTGCAGGAGCTGACCGCTCCGGACGGACGCCTCGGCGACGACTTCGGCTGGTCGGTCGCGCTCGAAGGGACACGCGCGGTCGTCGGAGCCTGGCAGCACGAGGGAGGCGCGCGCGCGACCGGCGCGGCCTACGTCTACGAGCTCGCGAGCTCTCGGCTCGAGCCGCGCGCGAAGCTCGAGGCACGCCTGCCGGCGGCGGGGGACCGCTTCGGCGCCGCCGTCGCCGTCCACGGTGATCGCGTCGCCGTCGGCGCCACGAATGCGGACGCCTCCGGCGTCGACTCCGGTGCGGTGCACGTGTTCCGCCGCGATCCGGCGAGCGGAGCGTGGCACGAGGAGGCAATGCTCGCGCCAGCAGGGACGTCGCACTTCGGGAACGCGCTCGCCATGGACGAGCGCTCGATCGTCGTCGGCGCGCCGCGCACGCGACGCGGCCCGCTGGACGCCGCCGAGGACGCGCGCGGCGCGCCGCTCGGGCGTGCGTTCGTGTTCGACCTCGAGCGCGGCCGCTGGGCCGAGACCGAGCTGCTCCCGACCTGCTCGGTTCGCGAAGTCGGCCGCGCGGTCGCGGTGCGCGACTCGCTGCTCGCCGTCGGCGCGCCGTCGGGCGCGAACGGCGGCGTCGTGGCGCTGTTCCACGCGCAGGCCCCGGGAACCTGGATCGCGGCCGATGGCATCCGCCCCGCGCCCGCCCAGGCTCGCGACGGACTCGGCACGTCGGTCGCGTTGCGCGAGGGTCTGCTCCTGGTCGGCGTGTCGCGCGGCGACGTCGCGTACCTCCTCGAGCGCGCCGGCGGCACCTGGGTCACGCACGAGCTGCGCGCTCCGGCGCCTGCCCAGTAGCACCTCGCGCTAGGGCTCGAGCTCCCCGCGCTCGTCGGTCGCGCGCGCGCTCACCTCACCTCACCTCCGCCCCGCGCTGGGCGCTCCATATGCGCAGGGCGTCCTTGTCGTGCGCCGTGCCCTCGAGTCGCGCTCCGGTGAGCGTGCCCGCCCAGCGCGCGCCGCCGGCCGCGAACGCGAAGCGCACGCCGTCGGTGCCGACGTATGTGCGGCCCTCGGCGAGCGCGACGCCGTCGAGCGTGCCCGCGAGCCCGCCCTCGTCGTTCGGCTGCAGGACGAGCGCGTGGACCGTCGGCTCCGCGCCCGGCTTCGCGCGCGCCTCGAGGCGCCACGTGCCGGCGAGCGCGGCTGCCATCGGCGGCAGGCGCAGGAGGTGCAGCTCGCTGCGCGTCTCCCACTCGGCCTCCTCGTCGTCGAGCGCGCGCGCTTCGGTCGTCATGACGAGCTGCGCGCCGCGGCGGCTGCGGACGTGGCGCAGCTCGACGGGCCGGCCGGCGTCGACGCTCTCGCCGAGCCAGATGACCGTGTAGGCGAGATCCTCGTAGGTCGAGCGCTCGAGCGCCGTGTAGCTCGTGCGCCGGTGCTCGGCTCCGACGAACGCGTCGACGAGGAAGCGTTGCGTCTCGGGTTCGACCGTCGTCACCTCCAGCGCGTGCGAGCGCTCGTCCTCGCCCGCGAACGCGTACTCCCAGATCACGTGCCCACCGCCGGGCGCGACGCGCACCTCGAGCTCGACGCTCGACTCGACGCGCGTGCCGGTGCCGGGCGCGACGACCTCGCGGGCGCCGCTCCAGTGGCCCTCGAGCGAGCGCAGGAACGCGAGATCGTCCGCTGGCGCGGGCGCGAGGGTGAACGACGAGGCGACGAGAGCGAGAGCGAGACAGGTCTGCATGGTCGGGCTCCGGGTGAGGGAGCCGGTCATCCTAGTCCGGACTAATCATGAGGCTTCGCCGAGGTCGTCGTAGATGCCGCCAGGTTGGTACTTTGCGACCGCCGGGCGCGGTGGCGACCCTGCTCGGGTCGTCGAGCACCCGGCGGGTGTAATGTGCCGACCTGGCGAGCAGCTACGGCGATCTCGGTGAAGCCTCATGAATAGTCCGGGCTAGCTCCACCGGGCGGAGCGGCGCCGGGCGCGCGTCCAGGGCGCGCCGCGCCGCCTGGCGTAGCTCCGCGGGCGTGAACGGCT
>CAZGTQ010000034.1:0-2452 GCA_964528575.1 uncultured Planctomycetaceae bacterium
CGACGACGACGTTCCGCGGCCGGTGCGTTGCGGACGGCGCGCCGCTGGGCGGGGTCGCGCTCGAGATTCGAGAGACGGTGCCGCCGGACTGGGCGTGGACGGTCGAGCGCGGCACGTCGGGCGCGGACGGGCGCTTCGCGATCGAGATCGCGACGTCGAGCGAGAGCCACCTCTACCTCACCGCGGAGCTCGCCGGATACACCGGGCGCTCGTCAGCGGCGCTCGGGCCCGCTCCGCCCGAAGCCGAGGTCGATTTCGGCGATTTGCACATGCCCGCGGCGTGCAGCATCGAAGGCACCGTCACGTCGACCACCGGCGCGCCGGTCGAGGGCGCGATGGTCCGCATGACCGCGAATCGCGAGCTCCCGCAGGACCTGCCCTACCACTCGATCGCCGTCGGCGGCGGGCTGACCTCGAGCGCCGGCTACTTCATCGAGGAGGCCGTGCCGGCGACCGAATGGACGGTGACGGTGACCCGCAAGGGCCTGCGCGGGGCGCCGAGCCGCGTCGTCGACGGGTCGCGCGGCGGGCTCGTGCGGGTCGACTTCACGGTGGAGACGATCGAGGCGATCGAAGGGAGCGTGGTCGACGTCCGGGGCGTCCCGGTCGCGCGGGCGAAGGTCGGTGCGGCCGACGCGGAGAGCGGCGAGCGGGTCGCCCTGGGCGCCGTCACGTGCGACCAGGGACGGTTCACGCTGCAGCTCGCGCCGGGCATGGGCCGCGTGGGTCCCGTCCTGATCGGGGTCGAGAACGACACGCGCTGGACGTGCGACCCGGTCGCCGCGGGCTGGGGCGAGCGCGGCGTGCTCCTCGTCGTCGAGGAGGTGCCTGCGGTCGGTCTGCGCGTCGTCGACGCGCAGACCGGCGCCGCGCTCACCAGCTACTCCTACCGCATCTGCGCCGAAGAGCGCTTTTGCGGCAAGCGCTACGATGCGCAGCCGACCGGCGGCGTCGAGCGCATCCTGTGCAACCCGCGCGGCGACACGCGCTGGCTGAGCGTGCTGCCGCCCGAGCCGTACGCCATCGCGGGGCCGATCGAGCTGCCGCCGGTGTCGCGCGCAGCGGAGATCGTCGTCGAGCTCGAGCGCGCGGAGCGGCTCGCCGTGCTCACGACCGACGCGGCGGGCGAGCCCCTCGAGGGCGCGAGCGTCGAGCTCGTCAACCTTCCGCCGGGCGAGACGCTCGCAGCGACGCGCATGATCGTGGACGCGCACCGCGCGTCGATGTTCTCGTACGGCCACGCTTGGACTTGGAGCGCGGCGACCACGGACGCGGAGGGCCGCGCGGAGCTCTTGCTGCCCCGCATCGCGCTCGTCGGGCTCCACGTCATCGCGACGCACGAGGGCGCGCGGCGCGTCGCTGCGGTCGATCCGGACGAGCGCGCCTGCACCCTCGTCTTCGAGCGCGACCCTCCGACGTTGCTGCTGCGCTACGCCGGCGAATGGCCGTGGCTGGCGTCGCTGCGTCTCGTGCCGCTCGACGATCCGGGTCTCGCGCCCGTGCCGGCGATGACGGATCGGCTGCGTCCGTCGAGGACTCCGGAGGATCGCGTCACGCTCGGCGGCGCGGGGCTGTGGTCGCTGCGCCTGTCCGTGCGCGGTGGCGAATTCGAGCTCGAGCAGCTCGTCGTCGACGGCCCGCGCACGCTCGAGCTGCGCGCGGAGGATCACCTTCTCCCCGAGCGCAACCTCGAGGTGCGCGTCGACGGAGCGCCCATCGCCGCGGGCACGCTCGTCCTGCTCCCCGCCGAGGGAGAGCCCGCGCTCGAGCTGGTGCGCCTCGACCTCGCGGGCGGTCGCGTCGCGCTCCCGGCGCTGCCGAAGCGCTCCTACCGCGTGCGGCTCGCGGGCGACGAGACGGCCGAGGGCGTGCTCGAGGTCTCGCGCTGGCCGGCCCCGGGCGGGCACGTCGACCTGCGGCGCTGAGGACGGTGGTAAGCTCGGCCGTCGCGATGACGCAACGAGCCGAGCGAGCCGGCGACGACCCGGTCCCGATCTACGCTGCGGACCCCCACGCCGCGGGGCGCGCCGCGTCGCTCCTGCGCGCGGAGGGGCTGCTCGCGACGGTCGACATCGACGCGGCGTACGGACTGGCGTCGCCGCTGGACTACGCGCGCGTGCTCGTGCGCCGCGCGGACGCCGAGCGCGCGCTCGCGCTGCTGCGCGAGCAAGGCTTTCCGGCGTAGAGCTCGATCGATGACGGCTCAGGCGGGCCGACGCAGCCGCTCGACCCTCCCGCTCGGTCGGTGCTTCGCGAGATCGGGGACTCCGATGTGGGCGGCGAGTCGGACCTGGGTCACGCCGAGGGCTGCAGAAACTCCTCGAGGTGGCGCACGAAGGTCTCGGAGGCGTTCTGGGCCCGCTCTTCAGTTGCGGCGCGAGTCGTGCCCCCGGACGCGCGTCCGGGGGGCCGCGCGCGGGGAGCCGGCCGGCGCGAGGTGGCCGTAGACCAG
>CAZGTQ010000035.1:0-27748 GCA_964528575.1 uncultured Planctomycetaceae bacterium
GTGCCGCCGCCGCGCGTCCGCGCACGCCGGAGCGCTGCTCTTCCTCCTGCCGCTCGTGCCGCTCGCGTGGACGCCGCCCGCGCTCGCATCGCTCGAGCTCGAGAGCCCGGTGCGCGTCGCGCCGCTGCGCGAGCTGTGGCCGTCGCTCGACGCGACGCCGTCGCGCCCGAGCACGGCCGCGGAAGCCGCGCCTGCGGCCGCCGTCGATCGCGGAGCGGACCCGACGAGCGCGCCGGCGGCCGCGTCGACGCCCGAGCCCGAGCGCGCCCCCGCGGCCGCGCCCGCGCGGCCCACGCTAGCCGCGGCGCTCTTCAGCGCCTGGCTCGCCGGCGTGCTCTTGCTCGCGTTGCGCCTCGCGCTCGCGTTCCGCGCGACCTCACGCCTCGTGCGCGCGGCCCGACCGATCCCGCCCGACGAGCTCGACCCGCTCCTCGCCCGAGCGCTGCGCGACGCCGACCTCGCGCGCCCGGTGCGCGTCGTCGAGAGCGACGCGCTCGAGTCGCCCGCCGTGTGGGGCGTGCGCCGGCCGACGCTGCTCTTGCCCGTCGGCCTCGCCGCCGAGACGGGCGCCGACGAGCTGCGCTGGATGGTGCACCACGAGCTCGCGCACGTGCGGCGCGCCGATCTCGCCGTCGGCGCGCTCGTGCGCCTCGCGCGCGTCGTGTGGTTCTTCCATCCGCTCGTCCACGCGACGGCGCGCGCCGCCGACGAGCTGCGCGAGTGCGCGTGCGACGAGGCGGCGCTCGCGAGCTGCCCCGGCGGCTCGCGCAAGCGTTGCGCGCACGCGTTGCTCAGCGTCGTCGAGCGCACGAGCCGCGCCCGGCGGCCGAGTCTCGCGCTGCAGGCGTTCCACCGTCCCCAGTCGTCTCTCCGGAGGAGAATCATGCGCCTTCTCGACCCTCGCCGTTCCCCGTCCCGCGGGCTGTCGCTCGCATCGGTCCCCTTGCTCGTCGTGGGGGCGAGCCTCGCGCTCGCGTCGGCCGCCGCCGTCGCGGGCGAGCAGCGCGCGCAGGAGCACGAGCCCGCCGTGCGCGCCGCGCTCGACGAGCCCGACGTCGACGCTGCGATCGAGCGCGGCCTCGCGTGGCTGGTCGCCGCGCAGCGAAGCGACGGGAGCTGGCCGCTCGGGACGGGCGGCGACGTCACGTGGAGCGGCGAGCTGAACGAGGTCGGCGTGACGGGGCTCGCGCTCCTGAATCTGCTCGAGTCCGGCGCCGACGGCGAGGACGACGAGCGGGGCCGCGCGCTGCGCAGCGGGCTCGCGTGGCTCGCGGCCAACCAGGACGCGCGGACGGGCAGCTTCTCCGAGCGCGATCAGGTGTTCGTGCCGAGCCACATGATCGCGACGATCGCCTGGATGCGCGCCCAGCGGCTCGATCCGCCGCGCTGGCGCGAGGTCGCGGAGAGATCGCTGTCGTTCGTGCACTCCGCGCGCAATCCGTACCGCGCGTGGCGCTACGACGCGCCGCCGACCGGCGACAACGACACGTTCGTGACGAGCCTCGCGCTGCGCGCGCTCGCGGCGGCGCGCGACGCGGGCTTCGACGTCGACCGTCGCGCGGTCGTGGACGGGCTGACCTGGATCGAGGACATGACCGCACCGGCGACGAGCCGCACCGGCTACATGCAGCCCGGCTCGCCCGTTTCGCGCATCGTCGGCAAGATCGAGGACTTCCCCGTCGAGTACACCGAGATGCTCACCGCGATGGCGATCCACGCGCGCCTCCTGTGGGGCCAAGCGCCGCTCGACGTCGAGGCGATTCGCGCAGGCGCGCACCTCGTGGTGAGGACCGCGCCGCTGTGGGACGAGCAGCGCGGTAGCATCGACTACTACGCGTGGCTGTTCGGCAGCGAGATGCTCCAGCGGCTGGGCGGCTACGCGTGGGAGCACTGGCGCGCCGCGCTCGTGCGCGCGCTCGTCGCGCACCAGAGTGCCGACGGCTCGTGGCCGGCGATCGACGCGTGGAGCGCCCAGGGCAGCGACGTGCACGCGACGGCGCTCTGCACGCTCGCGCTGCAGGTCGCGCAGCGCTGAAGCCGGGCACCCGCGCGGAGCCCGATCTCGCCGATTCCTGCACCTGGTGCGCGTGCGAGCGCCGGTCTCAGAAGTAGTCCGAGCCCCAGAACCGCGCACCGCGCAGATCCGCCGCGGCCAGCCCCGCGACCATCGGCAGGGTCTCCGCGCGCCCGCGGTCCTCGAACCACGTCGCGACGAACGGCGACGGCGGGAGCCAGCACCCGAACCGCTCGCAGCCGAGCTCGAGGGCGAGCTGCGCGAGCGCGCGCAGCACGGACCCCTCGTCCGCAGGATCGGAGAGCACGAGCTCGCTCGCGACGAGCAACTCCTCGCAGCGGCGGACGCGCGCGTAGCCGCGAAGCGGCTCGCGCTCGCCGTCGCCGCCGAGCCCGAGCCACCACGTGTCGGGCTCGAGCACGAGCGTGCGCTCCCACGCTTCGGCGTCGCGCGCGAGGTGCAGGCGCCCCGCGTGCGCCGTCGCGTACACGTCGGCGAGCGCGCCCGCAGCGCGCCGCGGGTCGAGCGCGAAGAGCTCGGCGGCCGCGCCGCTCGCGGCCAGCTCCGCGAGCCGCGCGGCCTCGTGCTCCCACGCGTCGGTCGCGACGAAGCCCATCCGCTCGTAGTACGCGCGGTCGATCGCCGAGAACAACAGACCGACGGCGCGCCCCCGCGCGTGCTCGTGCTCGATCGCGGCGCGGCACAGCGCGCTCGCGACGCCGCGCCGCAGCCGATCGGGCCGCGTCGCCACCGCACCGAGACCGAAGCCGGCGCGCGCCTCGCCCGACGGGAGCCCGAACGACAGCGGATACGAGAGCAGCGCGCCCACCACGTCGCGGTCCTCGACCGCGACCCACCAGTCGGCGCTCGCGCGCCGCGCACACGCGAGCCGCCGCGCCCGGTTCGCGAGCGCGGGCTCGTCCGCCGAGAATGCCGCGCCCATGACGTCGGCGGCCGCGCGCCGCTCGGCGGCGCTCGAGGCGATGCGCATCGCCCGCTCGCTCACGGCAGCTCGACCTCCACCTCGAGCGGCGCGCCCTGGCTCAGCACAACGCCCTCGCGGCGCGCGACGGCGTCGTCGCGGCGCACCTCGATCGTGTACGTGCCCGGCGCGTGCGCGCCGAGGTCGAGCCGGCCGTCGGCGCCGGTCGCGCTGTCGCCGTCGAACCAGCCGAGGAGCGTCGTCGCCGCGTCGATGCCCGCGGCCTCGCGACCGTCGGGGAACAGGAGCCGGGCGAGCGCGCCCGCGACCGGCGCGCCCTTCGCGTCGCGTACACGCACGGCGAGCGGGACGCCCAGCGACAAGGACACGTCGACGCCGGCGAGCGCGTCGTGTGCCAGCTCGAGCCCGCGCAGCCAACCGTCGGCGAAGCCGGTCGCGGACGCGACGACGTCCCACGTGCCCGCCGCCAGCCCGTCGAGCGCATAGCGGCCGTCGCGGTCGGCGCGCGTCGAGACCGGCCACACGAGGCGGCCGCCGCGGTCGTGCGCCGTCACGCTCGCGCGCGCGACGGGCGCGCCGTCGGGGCCGAGCACCCGGCCGGAGATCGAGAGCCCGGGGACGAGGGCGAGCTCGACGTCGCGCACGACCTCGTCTTCGCCGAGCGTCACCGGCGTCGCGTCGGCGGGCCCGAGCGGCGCGTCGGAACGCCGCGGCGGGCTCGCGCGCAGGACGTACGCGCCCGCGGCGAGCCCGAACAGCTCGAACGTGCCGTCCGCCGCGCTCTCCTGGATCACCTCGCCGCCGCCGCCGGCGACGAACGGCGCGAGCAGACCGAAGTCCGCCGCTCCGCCCGCGCGCTCGATGCGCACGCGCGCACCCGCCACGGCCTCGCCGCTCGGCGCGTCGACGACGCGGCCGCGCACGCCGCCGAGCGGCAGCGCGAGATCGACGCGTTGTTCCTGCGCGTCGGGCACGCGCACGTCGACGCGCAGGTCGTTGCCCGGCGCCTGGTACGCGAAGCGATACGCGCCGGGCGCGAGGCCGGGGAACTCGTACGTCGCGTCCGGGCGCACCTTGGCCATCTTCAGGTCGACGCCGAGGACGCCCGCGCTCTCGGTCGACAGGGCGACGACGACGCCGTCGGTCATCGGCTCGCCGCCGCTCGTCACGGTGCCGAAGACGCGGCACGCCGCCGCGGACGCGTCGACGAGGTCGCGGCGCGTGCGGCGGCCGGCCGGCACCTGGACGAGGTCGAGCTTCATGCTGCCGATGAGCGCGAACGGGTTCAGCTCTTCGTCGCCGCGCGCGAGCGTCAGGAAGTAGCCGCCGCCCGCCATGTGCTCGATCGCGTAGTCGCCGTCCTCGTCCGCCTGGTCCGCGTACAGGGCCGCTTCGGCCGATGTGTCGCCGCTGTACTCGGCCGGCGAGACCGCGATGACGAGCGCGCCCGGGAGCGGCCGGCCGAAACGGTCGGACACGCGCCCGAACAGCGTCGCGCCCGCGTCGAGCCGCACGCGCATGTCCTCCTTCGTCTCGCCCGCCGCGAGCTGGAACGGGTCGCCCTCGCCGAGCGCGTAGTCGCGGTGGCGCGCGACGAGCGCGTGCTCGCCCGGCTCGAGCGACGTCAGCTCGAACGCGCCGTCGGGGCCCGTCGACACCGCGTCGGGCGACAGGAAGCCCATGCGCGTCGCGAGCGTGACCGCGCGGTTGGTGAACTGCTCCTCCCAACTGTCGTCGAACTCGCCCGCGCCCATGTGCCCCCGGAACTTCGCGAACGTGCGCGCGACGCTCCATCCGCCGCCGCCGAGCGCCGCGACCTGCGCGCCCGTGACCGGCTCGCCCGCGGAGTCGACGACGTGGCCGCGAACCGTGCCGCCGGCGTGGAGCTCGACGACGACCTCCGTCTCGCTCGCGCCCTCGGCCACCCGTACGCGCACCGTCTCGCGGTGGTAGCCGGCAGCCTCGAACACGAGCTCCGCGCGGCCGGCGCGCACGCCTTGGACGCGGAAGCGCCCCTCGGGATCCTCGACGAGCAGGCCGCCCGAGAACGGGTTGAACGAGCTCGGCTCGTCCGAGCGCGCATCGATGCGGTCGGCGCTCGTGACGACGAAGCTCGCGACCGGCGCGCCGCTCGTCGCGTCGCGCACGACGCCCTCGACCGTGCCGCCGGCGACGAGCGTGACGACGAGCTCCGCAGCCGACGCCGGGTCCCAGGTCGCGCGCTCGAAGCCGTAGCCGTCCTTCATGAAGTAGAGCTCGTGCGGCGGCTCGTCCGCGAACGGCCCCGCGACGAAGCGGCCCTCGGCGTCGGTCAGCGGGTAGGCGAAGTCGCCGACCGCCTGGTGGAGCAGCGGTGCGACGCCGATCTCGAGCTGCTCGGGTTGGCCCAGCCGGCCGAGGAACCAGCGCACGTGCACGCCGGCGAGCGGCGCGCCGGCCGAGTCGACGACGCGGCCGCGCGCGAGCGGCCCGGTGCGCAGGATCGCCGGCGGCGCCTCGATGCGCTCGCCCTCGTCGACGCGCAGCACCGGCGAGCGCGACGCGACGTGCCCGGTCGCGCCGGCGAGCACCTCGACGTCGCCGAGCGGCACGTCGCGCAGCACGTAGCGCCCCTCGGCGTCGGTCACGGCCGCGGTCAGCGCGAGGACCTCCTCGGCGAGCTGCATCGCGCGCAGGGCGAGCGGCGACACCGCGACGCGCGCGCCGGCGAGCGGACGCCGCTCGTCCTCGTCCGCGTCCGGCGCGGCGGAGTACACGACGCCCGCGATCGTGCCGCCGCGCCGGCCGCGCACGACGACGCTCGTGTCGGCGCCGGCGCGGACCTCGTCGACCGACGCGTACGACGGCGCGAAGCCGCGCGCGAGAGCGTGCGCGTCGTAGCCCGAGCCCGGCGTCACGCCCGCGATCGCGAAGCGGCCGTCGCGGTCGGTCGTCGCGTCGAGTCGGCGCAGGTCGCCCGAGCGGAACGCGGCGAGGAACGTGCCGGGGCCGGGGTAGAGCGAGACGCGCGCGCCCGCCGCGGGCCGGCCGTCGGGGCGCAGCACCTGGCCGACGACGCGGCCGCCGCCGCGCACCCAGACGTCGACCGGCCCGCCGTCGCCCGACGGCGCGACGCGCGCGCGCGCGAGCTCGTCGGGGACGTGGTAGTCGCCGCGCGCGTCGAGGAAGTAGGTCCCCGCGCGCACGCCCTCGAACGCGAAGGATCCGCCGGCGCCGCTGCGCGCGACCGCGACGGGGCGCGCGCGCTCGCACATCGCCGCCGGCAGGCGCGCGAGCCGCAGCATCGAGCCGAGCAGATCGCTCGCGGCGGGCGTGACCGCGAGCAGGTCGACGCGCACGTTCGCGACGCCCGCGCCGCTCGCTCGGTCGCGCACGACGCCCGCGAGCCGGCCGTCGCCCGCCAGGCGCACGTGCGGGCTCGCAGCGACGCTCGTGCCGCGCCAGTCGTCGTCGACGGGCGTCGCGGTGCGCCCGGCCGCGTCCAGCGCGCTCGGCTCGGCCTCGAGCGCCGCCGCGCCGCTCGCCTGGGCGCCCGTCGGGTCGACCGCGGCGGGCTCGCTCGGGCCGCCGCCGCGGCCGACGATCCACGCGAGGCCGGCGACGAGCGCCAGCGCGAGCCCGATCGCGGGCGCGAGGCTCGCGCGGCCGTTCCTGTCGTGCGTGCGCTGCATGGGAGAGTGAGGGCGCGGGCGGCCCGGCGAGTTCGAGCCTTCGCCGCGCCCCGACGCGGATTCTAACGGCCGCCGCGGGCTGGCTCGCCGTGTACGATCCGCCCGCGCATGGCCTCGATCCGCGAGAGCGCGTTCCTCCGCTTCTTCGCGGAGGCGGCCGAGCACCTCGACGAGGTGCGCGACGCCGACAAGGCCGCGAAGATCGCGACGCGGCTCGCGCGCGAGGTGTTCGCGGCGGACGAGGCCGTGCTCGCGCGCGCCGTGCCCGGCCGCCCGCGGTTGCAGCCGGTCGTTCTCGCGCCCTCCGGCGCGCGCTGGGACCTCGAGCTCCTGGCGCGCTACCTCGGCAAGCGCCGGCCGAAGATGCCCCCGGGCACGCTGATCGCGCCGGTGCGGCGCTTCGGGCGGCCGTGGGCCGTGCTCGCTCTGCGGCGCGCCGGCGCCGAGCTCGACCGCGACGCTGTGCGCGACGTCGTGCGCGTGTGCGAGACGATCGCGCGCTCCGTCGCGCGCATCGACGACGAGCGCATCGCCGAGGTGCGCCACCGCATCGACCGCAAGGTGCTCGAGCAACTGCGCCCGAAGGACCTCTTCTACCAGATCCTGCACGGGCTCCAGTCGCTCACGCGCTACGACCATTCGGCGGCCGTGCTGATCCAGGCGGACGGCGCGGGCCCGCTGCGCGTCGTCGCCGAGCAGATCAAGTGGCGCAAGGGCAAGAGCCAGCGCGTCGGGCTGCGGCGCGCGCTCGGCGACGAGGCGCGCGCGGCGCTCGAGGAAGGGAGCGTGCTGGGCTTCGACCGCGTCGGCGGTCGCTGGCGCGAATGGCGCGGGCGGGCGAGCGAGGCGCTGGCGGACGCGCTCGACTACAACCGCGACGTGGAGGACGAGCGCAGCGAGCAGTCGCTCCTGTGCGCGCCGCTCGCGACCGGCGACGGCATCCTCGGCGTGATCAAGGTCGCGAGCTGCCACCCCGGCTCGATGGGGCCGTACGAGGCGCGCCTCGTCGCGCGCTTCCTGCCGCAGGCGGCGGTCGCGATCCGCAACCTCGAGCGCACCGTCACGCTCGAGTCGGGCGTGCTCGCGGCGGAGAAGAAGCACGTGCTCGCGAACCTCGCGCGCGGCGTGTCGCACGACGTGAACAACGCGTTCGGATCGGTGCTCCCGCTCGTGCAGCAGATGATCGTCGACGCGCGGGAGGGCAAGGTCGACGCGCTCACGCTCGCCGCGGACCTCGCGCAGATCGAGACGTCGCTGCAGGTGTGCCGGCGGATCTTCGGCGGCATGCTCTCGTTCGCGCGCTCGACGGCGGCGGGCGAGCGCGAGGGCGACCTGCGGCGCGCGATCGAGGGCACGCTGAGCATCCTGCAGGAGAGCATGCGGCGCCATCTGGTCGACGTGACGATCGAGTGTGCGAGCGATCCGCCGCTCGTGCGCGGCACGCAGGGCGACCTCGAGCAGTTGCTGTTGAACCTCGCGACGAACGCGCGCGACGCGATGCCCGACGGCGGCCGTCTCGCGATCCGTGTGCGAGCAGACGGCGATGCGGTCGAGATCGAGCTCGCCGACACGGGCTGCGGCATCGCGCCCGCGCACATCGAGCGCATCACCGAGCCGTTCTTCACGACGAAATCGAACGGAAGCGGGCTCGGGCTCTCGATCTGCCGCTCGATCGTGTGGAACATGCGCGGCCAGATGAAGGTGACGAGCGAGCTGGGTGCGGGGACGCGCGTGCGGCTGCGGCTGCCGAGCGTGCATGCGGAGGGCGCCCGGTGAGCGGCGACCGCATCCTCGTCGTCGACGACGAGCGCGGCATGCTGCGCAGCTTGCAGCGCTTGCTCGAGCCGCACTACGAGGTGCGCACGGTCGACGCGGCCGCGGCGGCGCCGGACGTCGCGCGCGAGTTCGAGCCCGACCTCGCGATCCTCGACGTGCGCATGCCGGAGATCGACGGCTTCGAGCTGATGGTGCGGCTGCGCGCGATCCGGCCGGACGTCGACGTGATCTTCATGACGGGGGCGGTGCAGGAGCTCGACGCCGCGCTCATCCGCGCGATCCGCGAGCGCGCGTTCTACTTCATCCAGAAGCCGTTCGACCGCGAGGTGCTGTTGACGCTCGTCGAGCGTTGTCTCGAGCTGCGCCGGCTGGCGAGCGAGAACCGCACTTACGTCGCGCGCCTCGAGCGCGAGCTCGCGGACGCCCGCAGCTTCCAGCGCGGCTTGCTCCCGGAGCCGGTCGCGCGCCAGGGGGCGGTCTCGATCGCCGGCAGCTACGAGCCGTGCGACGAGCTCGGCGGCGATCTGTACGACTACGTCGACGCCGGCGCGGGCCGCACGGCCGCGCTCGTCGCCGACGTGAGCGGCCACGGCGTCAACGCGGCGATGCTCACCGCGATCGTGAAGTCGGCGTTCCACGACGCGCACACGGACGAGTACGCGCCGCTCGCCGTCGTGCGCCGCGTCGCGAACGCGCTGCGCCCGTTCGACGACGACCGATTCGTGACGTTGTTCTGCGCGCGGCTCGACGGTCGTTCGCTCGAGTACGTCAACGCGGGCCACCCGCCGGCCGTGCTGTTCGGACCGTCGCGCGAGCGCGCGACGCTCGGGCTGACGGGGCCGATGATCTCGCCGGCGTTCCCGGACATCGGCTGGGACGTCGAGCGCGTGGAGCTCCGCGCCGGCGACCGCTTGCTCGCGTACACCGACGGCATCGTCGAGGCGCGCGGGCCGGAGGGACTGTTCGGGGACGAGCGGCTCTTCGCGCTGCTCGACCGCCGCGCGGAGTCGGGCACGGAGCTGCTCGCGCGCATCGAGGAGACGGTGCACCGTTTCGCGGCGGGACGTCCGGTCGACGACGACCGGACGCTGCTGGCGCTCACGATCGAGGGGAGCGGCTCGCGATCTGGTCCAGCTCGCGCAGGATGAACGCGGCGACCGCCTCCGCCTCGGACGGGAACGCTGGCTGTCGTCGGAGATTCCCGTCCCAGTAGCCGAGCTCGGCCCGCTCCAGCGTGTACCAGGGCGAGCCGCCCCGCGGGCTCACGCTCGGCGGCGTAGCTGAAACGTCCGGCGCCGCTTTCCCAAGGCGACCGACATGGGGCTTGCATGCGTCGCGATCGCCGTCGCCGTGGCGGGGCGGGCGGATGTCGATCCGGCGGCTCTCGAGCGGTTGCTCGAGCGGGCGCGGGCGAGCGAGTCGGACGCCGTCGTCCTCGTCGTCGACGGCGAGACCGTCGGACACTGGAGGTTCGAGCGGCCCGACGGGCCGATCGAGGCGATGTCGGTGACGAAGTCGATCGTCGCGCTCGCGTTCGGGCGGCTGCTCGCCGACGGGCGCCTCGCTTCGCTCGACGAGCCGGTCCAGCGCTGGTTTCCCGAGTGGAAGCAAGGACGCAAGGCAGCGATCACGATCCGCCATCTGCTCGCGCAGCGCTCGGGGCTCCAGGACGTGCCGAACACCGGCGTCGAGATCTATCCGGCGCTCGACTTCGTGCAGCTCGCGCTGTGCGCCGAGCTCGTCGAGGAGCCGGGCTCGACGTTCCGCTACAACAACAAGGCGTACAACCTGCTCCCCGGCGTCGTCGAGCGGATCGCGGGCGTCCCGATCGACGAGCTGCTCGGCGCCGAGGTGTTCGCTCCGCTCGGCATCACGGAGTGGAGCTGGGCGCGCGACTCCGCCGGCAATTCGCACGGCATGGCGGGGCTCCAGATCCGGCCGGCGGATCTCGCGAAGCTCGGGCAGCTCATGCTCGATCGCGGCACGTGGAACGGCGGGCGCATCCTGCCGGAGTCGTTCGTCGACGAGGTGACGCGCGACCACGCGCACCCGGCGACGCCCGAGCGCGCGGGGACGGTGGCCGAGCTGTGGGGTCGGAGCTACGGCCTCGGCTGGTGGGGGATCGACGTCGAGCACTTCGGCATCACCGAGCGGCTCCTGGCCGACTGGCGGGCGAGCGGCGCGCCGGACGACTTCCTCGCGAAGATGACGACGCTCGTCGGCGTGCGCGGGCCGGACCTGCCGAGCCGCGCGGCCGTGCTGGCCGGCGGCGAAGAGCGCTGGGCGGCGCTGACCTGGCAGGCCGATCGTCCCGACTTCGACCTCGTGGAGCGCACGCCGCTCGGCTACGGCGCCGACGGCTACCTCGGACAGCATCTCGTCGTCCTGCCGGAGCACCGGCTCGTCGCCGTGCGCATGCGCAGGGCGCCGCGCGAGTTGCCGACCGGGCGCGTGGACGCGATGGCGGACTTCCGGGAGCTCGTCCTCGCGCTCGTCGGCTGCGGATGAGCGAGCGCGCCCGCGCGGGGCGCCGCTGGCGCTTCGTGTTCGGGACGGAGCGGATTGCCCGAGCGTGCGCACGTTGGACCGCGCCGGACTAATCGCGCTCCTCGAGCACGAAACCGAGCCTTCGGTTCGGATAGTCGAACACGAGCAGGAAGGGCCGCAGCAGGTCTCCGCCGATGTTGCCCGCCGTGTAGTCATCGCCGAAAGCTCCCTTGTCCTCCAGGGCGAAGTGCGCGGGGATCGAGCCGAAGGCGTGGCCGCCGAGGCGGAACGACGCGAGGTGGCCGACGAGGACGGGGACGGTGCCGCCGACGCCGCCGGAGCTCGCGGGCGTCGTCTCGCGGCCGCGGACGAGGTCGAGCTCCTGCGTCGCCTTCTGGTGCAGCGTCACGGTCCCCGTCGCGCCCGTGTCGAGTCTGAAGAGTCCCGTGTGCCCCTCGAACTCGGCGCGCACGCAGGGGGTGCGCTCGTAGAGCACGGCCTCTTCCCACGCTCCTGCAGGATCGAGCTCGTAGGCGTCGGGCGCGAACAGGCCGATGTAGTCACCGGCGAGGTCGAGCTCGACGACGCAGCGGCTCAGCAGCTCGTAGCCGAGGATGCCGGCGACCTCGACGCCGAAGGGGGCTTCGAGGAACTCGAGGTCGAGCCCCATGAACACGGGGTCCTCGACGACGAGCGGCCCGAGCTCGAGCTTCTCGGCGCGCCAGAAGTGCGACAGCACCGTGCCGCCGACGCCGCGCGCCGGGATCTCCCCGAAGGGCCCTTCCGCGAGCTTGCCCGCGACGTGCGTGGAGATGCAGTTCGTGCCGGCTCCGGTGTCGAAGATGAACCAGCCGAGCTCCTCGCCGTCGATCGACGGGCGCACGAGCAGATGTCCGGTGCGCACGCGCTTCACCTCGAGCGTCGCGGGCGCGTCGTCCACGAACCGCGTGTCGCGCGGGCGGTCGAGGCGCGGCGCGAAGTGGTCGTCCGCCACGGTCGCGAGCAGATCCACGTCGCGCGTGGTCAGACTCTGGACGGTGCCGCTCTGCTCGAGACGGATCTCGGCGGGAAAGCGGAAGCCCTCGTGATCCGTGTAGCCGGTGAAGGTCCAGGTCGCGCGCTCGCTGCCCTCGCCCCACGAGGCGCGGCGCGGCAACGACGTCTCGGCGTCGAGCTCGACCGTGCCCGAGAGCGGGCCCTCCGTGTGGTGGAACGTCAGCTCGAGCGCGCCGTCGTGCGCGCTCACCGCATCGAAGACGAGCGTGTCCGCGACCACCCACCGGCCGCTCAGGAACAGCGCGCCGACGTCGCCGCGCACGCGATCGCCGAGCTCCATCACGCGCGGCGTGCCGCTCCAGTCGACGCTCCACTGCGTCGTGCCGTCGGAGCCCGCCTGCTGCGGCAGCGGACCCTCGAAGGTCTGCACCCAGCGGCCGCGCGCGTCGAACAGCTCCGTCTGAAGCGCAGCGGTGCCGAGCAGGCGCGCGTCCCCGCGAACACGGACGGCCGCCGCACGCTCGACGGCAACCCAGCCGAGCGCCTCGCGCGCGTCCGCGAGCACCTGCGCGACGTCCGATCCCACGGCGAAGAAGGACGCGGCAACGAATCCATGCAGCAAGGCGATCATCGGGATCCCTTTCGAGCCGAGCTCTCGGAGGAAACCCTCGCCCGCTTCGAAGGGGTCAAGGGTGTGAGGACGAACGTGACGGCGTGCAGGTTGCTCCCGCGGCGCCGCGTGCTCCGGCGCAGGATGTCCGCGATCGCGTCGAGGTGCTCGAGGACGGCCGTCCGCTCTTCGCGGTCGAGCCAGCCCTTGATGCGCGCGCCCGTCGCGTTGCGGCGCGAGCCGCGCTTGCAGACCGCGATCCCGGAGGCGAGCGCGGCCGCGAAGTCGCGCTCCGCGATGCGCAGGAACGCGGTGATCAGCTTGAGCAACGTCTTGCGCTCGCGCGGCGTCTGGGGCTCCTTGTCGATCACCATCTGCGACCCCGGGACGTCGAAGAGCGCTTCCTCGCGCGCGCCCGCGCCCCGCGTGCCGCGCGCCACGACCAGGCCTGCGCGCGTCAGCGCGCGCACGTGGTAGTAGAGCGAGTCGGGCGCGCGTCCGAGGTCGTCGGCGAGCTCGGCGATCGAGCACGGTCCGAGGGCCGTGAGCGCGTCGACGACCTCCTGGCGCGCGGGCGAGGCGAGGCACTCGATCTGGCGCGTGTCCTGGATGCGGTAGGTGGCGACGCGGTCCCGGGCAGCCATGTTGAAAATGATGGTTGTTTTTCAATGGAAGTCCAGGCCGGATCGGTACGGGGTGTGTCAGGCTCAGCGCGCGTCGAGGAATCCAGCGTCTCGACGACACGTGGCCGCGATGCTGCGGAGCATCGCGAGGGTCGTCGGCCTCTCCAGCGGCACGACGGGTCCCGCCGACTTGGAGGACCTCGTCCGCGCGCTCGTCGGCGGCGGATGCGCGAGCGCCCTCAGGCGGGACGCCGCTTGCGCTTCTTGTTCGGGACGAAGCGGATCTCGACGCGGCTGTCGAGCGCCGCGGCGATGCGGATCAGCATCGAGAGCGAGTGGCCTTCGTAGTCCGCGTCCTCGAGTCGGGCGATCACGGGTTGCTTCGTGCCGACGAGCGCCGCGAGTTGCTTCTGCGTGAGCCCGGCCCGCGTGCGCGCCTCGTAGATGTGGCTCGCGATGCGGAAGTTGACCGTCTCTCGCTCGATGCCGCGCCGGAGGTCATCGTCGTCCCCGATCATGTGGTCGATGATCTCGAGCGCGTCCTTGGTCTTTCGCTTGGCCATCATTCCACCGTCCTCTCGCTCGTGTGGTTCGCGCTGTCCTGCCCGAACGCGCGTTTCCTTCGGAGCGCTCGATCCATGTCGGCCGAGGGGATCCTCGCTTCTTTGGTCAAGGCGTGGCCGACCACCGCCACGCCTCGACCATGGAAGAAGTAGAGGGTGCGGTAATTCACGCGGCCCCGTCTCGCTCGCAGTTCGTACAGACCATCGCCAAGGAAGCCGGACTCCGGCCGCCGTAGCTCGTGGCCCTGAAGGGCGAGCCGGCGAAGCAGCGCCACGCACTTCGTGAAGCCGACCCGATCCGTCCTTCGAAGCGCCTCCGACCAGTCCAGCACCGGGGCGCCGCGGCCCGGCTCCTCGTAGAAGAGCACGGTGATACTAGCCACCGCCCCGACCCCGAGAGGATATAGCAGGATTGTGATATCGTCCAGGCCTGTTTCCGGAGAGCTCGCCCACGGTGGGAGGACCGGGCGCGGCCGGCGGGGTTTCCGTTCCTATGAAGCGAATCCGACAGCGCCCTTTGCGGCGGCCGCGAACGCTGGAGGCTGTGCTTAGGATTGGTGCTCCGCCCGCCGCCAGAAGCCGACCACCCACCGCCATGCCGCGACTCATGCTCTTCCTCCTCGCGTTCCTCTTCGTTCCGTCCTCCGTCGCGCTCGCGCAACAGGCGTCGAGCGAGAGCGAGCACGCCCAGCTCGAGGCGCGCTTCGCCGCAATGCTCTCCGGCGCGCAGCTCGTCGGTTGGTCGACCGCCGACGACCGGCCCGCGGACGCAGCGCCGCAGCCGGACTCGTATCAGCTCGGCGAGGTGCGCAAGCTCGAGAACGGCAAGTGGCGCATCGAGTGGAAGCGCGGCGCGCTCACGCTGCCCGTCGTCGTTCCCGTCGAATGGGCCGGCGACACGCCGATCATCGCGGTGCGCGAGCTCACGATCCCGCTCATGGGCACGTTCGACGCGCGCGTGATGTTCCACGACGACCAGTACGTCGGCATCTGGAGCGGAGCGGGGCACGGCGGGCAGATGGGCGGGCGCGTCGTGCACGCGGGCGAGGACGCGCCGCAAGCGAGCGAGCCCGAGACCGGTGCCGCGTGGCCGCAGTTCCGCGGGCCCGACGCGCGCGGGCTCGGCGCGGGCGAGGCGCTCGCGACGTGGAACGTGCCCAGCGGCGAAGGCGTGCTGTGGACGAGCGACGTCCCCGGGCTTTCGCACTCCTCGCCCGTGATCGGCGGCGGGCGCATCTTCCTGACGACCTCGGTCGGCGAGAAGGAGGCCGAGTCGAAGCTCGGGCTCTACGGCGGCATCGCGCCGGTCGAGGACGAGGGCGAGCAGAGCTTCGAAGTGCACTGCTTCGATCAGCGCACGGGCGAAGCGCTCTGGAAGCAGGTCGCGTTCCAGGGCGTTCCCGCGGTCAAGCGCCACCCGAAGGGGAGCCACGCGGCGTCGACGCCGGCGACCGACGGCGAGCACGTCGTCGCGTTCTTCGGCAGCGAGGGGCTCTTCTGCTACACCGCGGACGGCGAGAAGAAGTGGGAGCGCGACTTCGGCACGCTCGAGTCCGCGTTCTTCATGGTGCCGAGCGCGCAGTGGGGCTTCGCGAGCTCGCCGGTGATCCACGGCGAGCGCGTGCTCGTCCAGTGCGACGTGCTCGGCGACAGCTTCCTCGCCGCGCTCTCGCTCGCCGACGGCTCGACGATCTGGCGCACCGAGCGCGAGGAGGTGCCGACGTGGAGCACGCCGACGGTCGACGTGCGCGACGGCCGCAGCCAGGTGATCGTCAACGGGTTCAAGCACATCGGCGCGTACGACCTCGAGACGGGCGAGGAGCTGTGGCGCTTGAAGGGCGGCGGCGACATCCCGGTGCCGACGCCGGTCGTCGCGGACGAGCTCGTGTACATCACGAACGCGCACGGATCCATGGCGCCGATCCTCGCGATCGAGGCGAGCGCGAGCGGCACCCTCGAGCTCGAGGGCGAAGGGGCCGACGACGTCGCGTGGGGCCACCGGCGCGGCGGCAACTACATGCAGACGCCGCTCGCGCTCGACGGGCTGCTGTACTTGTGCTCGGACGGCGGGATCATCGCCTGCTACGACGCGAAGAGCGGCGAGCAGCTCTACCGCGAGCGGCTGGGCGACGGCACGACCGGCTTCACGAGCTCGCCCGTCGCGGCGGACGGCAAGCTGTACTACGCGAGCGAGGCGGGCGAGGTGCACGTCGTGCGCGCCGGCCGCGAATTCGAGGTGCTCGCGGTCAACGACCTCGGCCAGCCGTGCATGGCGACCCCGGCGCTCGTCGACGGCGTCCTCTACTACCGCACCCGCTCACGCCTCGTCGCGCTCGGCGGGTGATTCGGAGTATCACCACTCCGTATCACCGGGGCGCGGAGCGTTCCGGTGCGCCGTGTGGGAGCGGGCGCGGGATCGATGCGAACTCGGCGACCGCTTCGAAGAGCGGGTCGAAGTCCTTGTAGAGGTCGCCGATCAGGACGTCGGTGAGCGGGGCGCGCTGGTCGGGGTGCGCGCGCAGGAACTTCCCGAAGCTGAACGTCGTGTCGTAGAACGCGTGGACAAGGCGGCGCATCGCCTCGATGCCCTGGCACACGCGCGCTCCGTACTCCTCGAAGCGCGGCCCCGAGACGTCCTTCGCCGCGAGCGCGTCGGCGATCGCGTCGCCGGCGAGCACGCCGCCCTGCAGCGCGAGGAAGACGCCCGACGAGAACACCGGGTCGAGGAACGAGAACGCGTCGCCGACGAGCACGAGCCCTTCGGACGCGCAGTGGCGCGAGCGGTACGTGAAGTCGCTCGTCACCCGCGCCGGCTCGCGCTTGTTGCCGACCGCGCAGTGCTTGCGCACCCACGGCTGGATCGCGACCTCGCGCTCGAGGATCGCGTCGAGGTCGCGCGTGTCGCGGAACAGGTAGTCGCGCTCGGCGACCGCGCCGACGCTGACGACGTCGCCCGCGAGCGGCAGGTACCAGATCCAGCCCTTCTGCGGCAGGTACGCGATCGTCGTCGCGCCCTCGTCGAGCCCGGGATCGCGCAGCGCGCCCTCCCAGTACGACCAGATCGCCACCTTGCGCAGCCGCTCGTCCGCGATGCGCCAGCCGCTCTGTTTCTGCGCGAACGCGTCGCGGCCGGTCGCGTCGACGGTGACGAGCGCGTGCACCTCGAACGGCTCGCCGCCCGCGCTCGCCAGCCGCGCGCCGACGACCGCGCCGCTCTCGTCGCGCAGGAGCCCGCGCGCCGCCGTCTCGGACAGGAACGTCGCGCCTTTCGCCACCGCGGCGTCCAGGAGCATCTGGTCGAAGCGGCTGCGCACGACCTGCCACGTGAGGCTGCTCGGGTGGTCGCTGTGCTTGAAGAAATAGAACGGCGTCGAGCGCACACCGTTCGTGCCGACGAACTGGACGCTGTGCTTGCGCACGACGAAATCCGACTCGTCGAGCTTCTCCACGAGTCCGAGCCGGTTCAGCGGGAACCAGCAGTGGGGGATGAGCGACTCGCCGATGCGGTAGCGCGGGAAGCGCTCCTTGTCGACGAGCAGCACGTCGTGGCCGCGCTCGGCGAGCACCGCGGCCGTCGAGCAGCCCGCGGGCCCCGCTCCGAGCACGAGGACCTCGGCGCAGCGGCTCTCCATCGCGGCGGTCATTCGGCCGGGGCGGCGGGCCGGATGCGCGCCATCAGAGGTCGCGCTCCTTGGGCCGGTGATCGAGCGCGACCAGGTCGCCCAGGCTGCTGCGGCAGTAGATCACCCCGTTCGCCAGCACGGGCGAGGTCCAGTACACGCCGTCGTCGAGCACGTCGCGGCGCGAGAGCTCCTCGTAGCCCGCGGGCGACGCTTTCGCGACCACGAGCTCGCCCTCGTCGGTCTGCACGAGCAGCTTGCCGTCCGCGATCATCAGCGCGCCCAGGCCGAGCCCGCGCTGCGCCCACTGCTCCTCGCCCTGCGCGTCGAGACACTTCAGGATCGCGCCGTCGAAGCCGTACAAGTGCTCATCCCAGAGCACGCAGCCGGACATCTTCGTGCTCATGTCCTTGTTCTCCCAGACCGGCGCGATGCCCTCGGCGCCCATCTCGAGCAGCGCGCAGCCGGCCCCGTCGCCCGACGACACGAACAGCCGCTCGCCGACGACGACCGGCGTCGCCGCGTTGACGTCGTAGCGGTTCTTCCACGGGTGGAAGAACCGCTCCTCGCCCTTCGCCGCGTCGACGACGCCGATCCCCTGGCTCGCGAACACCGCGAGGCACGGCTCGTCGCCGAGCTCGAATCGAGCGACCGACGCGTACGCCGAGCCGAAGTCGCGGCTCTTCCACACGAGGCTGCCGTCCTTCTTCGAGAGCGCGAGCGCGCGCCCCGCGTTGAGCAGGATCCGGTCGCCGTGCACGACCGGCGACGACGCGAGACCCCACTTCGGCGGCTCGATGCCGTGCTCCTCTGCGACGTTGCGCTCCCAGCGCACCTTCCCCGTCGCGACGTCGAGCGCCATCAGGCGCCCCTCGCGGTTGCTCACGAACACGACGTCGCCGTCGACCGTCGGCGTCGTGAGCGTGCCGCCGCCGTGCATCAGGGCCCACTTCTTCGCCGGGTACGCGTGCCGCCACAGCTCCGCGCCCGTCAGCGGGTCGAGCGCGACGACGACGTCGTTCCCGCTCTTCTCGTCCCAGCCGAGCGTGAACAGCCGGCCGCCCGCGATCGAGACGCACGAATAGCCGAGGCCGACGTTGCGCTTCCACAGCGGCTCCGCGGCGCCCTCGACCGTCCAGCCGGTCTCGCGCGACACGCCGTCGCGCTGCGCTCCGCGCCAGCAGGGCCAGGGATCCTCGCCGGCTGCGAGCGTGGGGACGAGGGACAGGAGCAGGACGGACCGCAGGAGGGCGTTCTTCATCGCGGAGACAAGTGCAGAAGGAGGGCAGCGAGCGCACTACCTTACGTCGGCCGAGGACGCCTCCCCAGGGCGTCTTACGCCGCTTTCGCGTTCGCGCCTCGCTCGGCCTTCGGGAGGTTGCTCCGGGAGGCTGACGGACGATGTTGACGGACGAGGTCGACGGGCGAGGTTGACGGACGCGCGGGCCCGCCGCACCGTGAAGGACCCGCCGCTCCCGCGGCCGATCTCCGCATGCGCTCGAAGCTGATCCGGATCCTCGTCGCCCTGGCGACAACCGCCGCCTGCCTGGTCCTAGCCGAGCTGGTCTTCCGGGTCGCGGGGCCCGAGGAGTACGAGCCGGCGGCCATGCGCGCCGCCAACGGCACCCAGATGCCGCTCTCCGAGCTCGTCCACTACCTGCGCCACCACTCGGACGAGGGCCGCACCCAGTCCGGGCCGCGCGGCCGGATGCAGCCGCACCTGACGTTCCGCCAGTGGTACGACCGGCCGCGCTGGGACTACTTCGACGACGACGGCTGCATCCTCGTCGAGACGAGCTCGCTCGGCTTCCGCGACGACGAGTTCCCGATCGAGAAGCCGCCGGGCGAGCTGCGCATCCTGTGCGTCGGCGACTCGTTCACGTTCGGCTCGGGTGTGCAGGCCGAGGACGCGTGGCCGCAGGTGCTCGAGCGGATGCTGGCGGCGCGTTCCGAGGGGCCGGTCCAGGTGATCAACGGCGGCTTCGCGGCGGGCTCGCACTACCCGCCGGGCTACCTCGACTGGCTCACCGACGACGGCCTCGCGTTCGAGCCGGACGAGGTGATCCTCGGGATCTGCCTCAACGACCTCGGTCCCGCGATCCCGATGCTCGCGTACCCGATCGTGACGCCCGAGCCGCTGCTCGGCGGCGTCTCGAAGCTGCTCGACCACTTGAACCAGCGCATCCAGCAGACGCGGGTGATCAACGAGCCGCGCGACTACACCGAGATCGTCCGCCGCGACCCGTCCCACTGGCAGGCGACGCAGGAGGCGGTTCTCGCGCTGCGCGACCTGTACGAAGAGCACGGCATCCGCTTCCGCGTCGTCGTGTTCCCGATGATCTCGAAGCTGGGTGAGGATTACCCGTACCGCGGCCTGCACGAGCTCGTCGACGCGTTCCTCCTCGAGCACGACATCCCGTTCCTCGACCTGCTCGAGCGCTTCGAGCCGCTCGACGAGCACGACCTGTGGGCGCACCCGCACGACCAGCACCCCAACGACGTCGGTCACCTGATCATCGCCGAGGAGGTGCTGGCGTTCCGCGACCGGGTCGATCCCCGATGAGGCGTGCGCTCGCCGCCGCGCTCGCCGCCGCTGTGCTCGCCGTGGCCGTGCTCGCCGTCGCCTGCGGCTCGGGCGCAGGCCCTTCCGCCGAGGTGCGCGCCGCGCTCGAAGCCCAGAGCGACCCATCGACGTGGGAGGTCGTCGACGCGACGCTCGTCGACGGGCACCCGGCGGCCCTGCGCGATCCGCGCACGGGGATCGTCTTGCGGCTCGTGCCTTCCGGGGAGTTCGTCATGGGAGGCGAAACCGTGTTCCAGGAGCAGCCGCGGCACCCCGTGCGCATCGCGCGGCCGTTCTACCTCGGCGCGACCGAGGTGACGGTGGAGCAGTGGCGGCGCTTCGCGCAGGAGCACGATGGCGGCGACGACCTCGTCGTGGCCGATCGGAACGTGGACGGCGAGCTGCCCGCGCTGAACGTGAGCTGGCACGACGCGCTGCGCTTCTGCGACCTGTACGGCTACCGGCTCCCGACCGAGGCGGAGTGGGAGTACGCGTGCGGCGGCGGCGTCGCGGACGAGGGCGCATGGTGGCGCGACGCCGACGAGGTCGGCCGGCGCGCCTGGACGGGCGCGACCTCCGGCGGGACGACGCACCCGGTCGCGACCGCCGCGCCGAACGAGCTGGGCCTGTACGACATGATCGGCAACGTGTGGGAGTGGTGCGCGGACTGGCACCAGGACGGGTACGCGGTCGATCCGAGCGAGCCGACCGTAGACCCGCTGGGGCCCGACGCGGGCCGCTTGCGGGTCCTGCGCGGCGGGTGCTGGCACACGCACCCGATGCCGCGCCCGTCCGACCGCGGCGCGGACGTGCCGACGACCCGCAACGCGTTCTACGGGTTCCGCGTCGCGCGCTCGCTCGACCCTCCGTAGCGTCGCGACTCGACACCGCGACACGGCGCGCTCGGCGACACGGCGCGGAGCGCGATCGACACGGAGCGCGAACAAAGAATCGCCGATCGCGGCCGGTTGTGGGTTTTGCAGAGTGGTGCTACGTTCCACCTCCGTCCGCGGCGAAGGTGCGGACACGGCTCGCCTGGGCAGGTCGAGCCGCCGCCTCGCAAGTGCTTCGCCGCTCAGTGCTCTCGGGCGGAAGGCGGATCGACGACACGTCGCGAGGCAGGCTCGCGCGCGCGCGCCCATCCGTCTGCACCGACGTCGAACGGCCGGAGCGCCGGCCCGCCTCTCTGACAGCGCGACAGCAAGATCGAGGTCCCTTGCGATGACGAGACCCACGCGGTGTTTCGTGTTCCTCCTCTCGTGCGGCGTGGCCGCGTCCCTCGGCGGCACGGCCGCGGCACAGGAGCCCGAAGACGTGCCGGTGACGATCAAGGAGCTCGACGTCGCCGAGGCGATCCGCGAGTTCCAGGACTTCCAGCGCCGGCTCGGTGAGTTCCGCGAGGAGATCAGCGGCGGGCGGGCGCTCGCGACCGAGACCGCTCAGATCCTCGAGGATCTGCGGCAGACGGCCGGTCCGCAGAACGACTTCAACGAGGGCCCGATCCTCGAGGCGATCGCGGGCTACGTCGAGGGCGTCGTCGGCAAGCAGGTCGACCTCGTCGACTTCCTCGAGTCGCAGCGCTATCGCATCAGCTACTACGCGAGCAAGATGGCGTCGTCGGTGCGGCCCGAGGAGATCTCGGTCATCTTCGGCACCGAGCCGCAGAACACCGCCGCGATCGGCGTGCACGTGCGCGCGGTCGACGCTGCGCAGGCGGAGATCGCCACGCTCATCGACTCGTTGCCCCCCGATCAGTTCGACCGCACGACGTTCCGGCCGATGCGCGACATGAGCCGCGAGGACCGGCGCAAGCTCGATCGGCTCGTGTACGCGTTCCAGCAGGAGAAGAACGCGCTCGAGCTCGCGAAGAAGCGGCTGCAGCTCGTCCGCGCCGCCCACCGCGGCACGGCGGACGCGGGCGTCGGGGTCGACATCGACACCGACCTGCTCGTCGGCCAGATGTTCGGCGCGCTCGACCGCATCCGGCTGCAGATGAGCATCGACCTGATGTACCTCGAACAGATGCTCTCGAGCTACGCGCAGAGCGCCCGCACCGAGGAGATCCTCACCGCGTTCCAGAGCCTGATCGAGATGCAGGGCTCGCTCGAGGGGCCGAGCCCGGAGCTCACGAGCGTGCTCGACTGGCTGCAGGACTCCAGCATCCGCCGCATCAATCTGAGCGCCGCCGGCCTCGAGCAGCCCGGTCTCTCGATCCCGCGCTCGTCCGAGCTGCTGCGCGAGGCGTACACCGGCGCGCGCGGCGCCGCCTCCCAAGGAGCACCCCGATGATCGCCCTCGCCCTCCTCCTGGTCGGCCCGCTCCTGGCGGCCCCCGCGCTGCAGGACCCGCCCGAGCCGAGCCCGCCGCCCGGCGCGCCCGCTCGAGAGGCCGTCCCCGCCGGCGCCGCCGACGACGCGCGGCCGCGCGCGGACCAGCTCAAGACGCGCATCCACGACCTGCGCATGAGCCTTCTGCTCGGCGGCGAGCGCGTGCAGCGCGCCGAGCGCGAGGCGATCGACTTCTACGGCCGCAAGTCGCAGGAGGTCGACCGCCACCTCGACACGATCCAGGCGGACCTCGCCGAGTCGCGCACGGCGTACGACGTCGCGCTCGAGCGCGCGCTCGGCGCTCCGACGCCCGAGGCGCGCCAGGCGGCGATGCAAGAGGCCGCGAAGCTGCGCGGCGGCATCTCGGCGCTCGAAGGCGACCGCGACGACTTCGTCAAGCGGCGCAAGAGCCTCTCGGTGCTGATCGACGCGGTCGACGAGCGCGGCCGCGAGCGCGACAAGCTGGCGGCGCGCATCGAGAGCGCGGCCGGCGTCGACGAGATGACCCTGCCGTTCCTCGGCATGGGCCTGTTGCCCGAGGGCGGCGACCCCGCGCCGGCCTCGGTCGGGGACGAGCTCATCGCCGACCTGCTCGAGCGCGACCCGCTCCAGGCGCGGCGTGTGCTGTTCGAGATGGATCCGCAGGCGTACTGGAAGCGCTTCCCGTTGCAGCCGCCGACCGGCGCGCTGCTCGAGGCGCTGCCGTTCCCGTCGCCGGACCTGCCCGCCAACCGCTGAGGAGCGCGTGTTCGCCGAGTACTTCGCTGCCGGGGGACCGGTGATGTACGCGGTGCTCGCGGTCTGGGTGGTCGTCTTCGCGGGCGTGCTCGACCGCGTGCTCTACGCGCTCGGCCGCGTCGTGCGCCGGCCGTCGCGCGCGATCCGCGCGTTGGTCCGCGACGGCGACGTCGCGGCGGCGCGCGTGCGGTTCGAGGCGGAAGAGCGCGCCGCCGAGCGCGGTCTCGAGCGCATCGACGCGGTCAGCCAGATCGCGACGAGCCTCGGGCTCTTCGGCACGGTGCTCGGCATCGCGCGCGCGTTCTTCGCCCGCGGTCCGGAGCTCGGCCTCGCCGCGCCCGACGCGCTCGCCGGCGGGCTCGCGACCGCGCTGTTCACGACGATCGCCGGCCTGATCGTCTTCCTGTTCGGCCAGGCGTTCCTCATCGCGTTCGCGGAGTGGCGCGCCTTGTGCGACCGCGACGTCGCCGGCCTGGTCGCCGGGGAGGCGCGCCGTTGACCCGGCCGCGCCAGAGCCGCGGCTCGCTCGCCGCGAAGGGGCTCACGCCGCTGCTCGATTGTCTGTTCCTGATGCTGATCGCGCTGCTCGCGCTGAGCGAGTCGAAGAGCGAGCGCCGCGCCGAGCTCGTCCACGTCGACCTGCCCGCCGTCGAGCCGACCGAAGCGCGGGCGAGCGCGTCCGATCCGTCGCTCCTCGTGCGCCTCACGCTCGGCGCCGACTCGCGCCTGCGCCTGGGCGCCGACGGAGCGTTGCTCGCGACGCGCGCCCAGCTCGACGAGGCGCTCGCGAGCGCGCTGCCCGACGCCCTGCCCGAGGAGGTCGTCGTCGAGCTCATCGCGGACCGCGACGCGCGCCACGGCGTCGCCGTCGAGCTGCTCGAGCACCTGCGCACCCGCGGCTTCGCGCGCGTGCGCCTGCTCGCCGTCGGCACGCGCGACGCGGGCGACCCATTCGGCGCGTCGCACGACGAGGAGGCGCGGTGATCGGCTCCGCCGTGCGCCACGCGCTCCTGCTCGCGCTCTCGGCCGCGCTCTCGTGGTGGCTCTTGCTCGGCTGGCCGCCGCGGCCGTCGCTGCCCCAAGCGCCCGACGAGGCTCCGGCCTCCGTCGCGCTCCTGCCGCTCCTGCTCGCGCCCGTGGCCGACGTCGCGCCGGAGCCCGAGCCGGCGCCCGAACCGACTCCCGAGCTAGAGCCCGCGCCGGAGCCCGAGGCTCCCGAGCCGCCGCGGCCGGACCCGGTCGTGGCCGCCGCGACGACGCCCGACCCGCAGCCGCCCGTCGAGGCGCCGGCCGAGCCGGAGCCCGAGCTCGAGCCCGAGGAGCCCGGCGCGAGCACCCACGACGAGACGCCGCCGCCGCCGGAGCTCGGCGCGCCCGAGGGCGAGCTCGAGCCCGGCGGTTCCGCGGCGCCGGACGAGCCGACCGTCGCCGAGCAGGTCGGGGCGCTGATGCGGGACGAGGAGCTGCTCGACGAGGCGCGCGCGGAGCTCGCCGGCGAGCGCACGCACGGCTTCGCGACCGTTCTCGTCGCCGCGCCCGAGGAGCAGGTCGAGATCGCGCGCTTCTTCGGCGAGGAGCTCGTGCTCGTGCCGCGCAGCACGCTCGACCCCGACGCCGCGCGCCCGCGCTACTTCCGGCTCGGCGTCGACGGCGACGCGCAGGTCGAGGCCGTCGCCGGGCGGCCGCCGCTCGAGCGCTACCGCCAATACCGCGACCTGTTCGACTACGAGTACGGGCGGCTGCCCGAGTCGCTGCGCTCGCTGCGCCGCAGCGTGCTCGCGCGCAGCGAGGTGTACCTCTTCGCGGCGCTCATCCCGACCTCCGAGTGGGCCGTCGTCGTCGCCCGCCGCCGCGAGGCGCTGCGCGACGCCGATGCCGAGCTCGGCGACGTACGCCGGTTCGTGCTGCGCTACGTGCGCGCCGAGGACGGCGCGTTCGACCTGCGTGTGGAGGAGATCGTCTTCGCGGATGGCAGCCGCTACCGACCCCAAGCCTGATCCCGTCCACGTCTTCCGTGTCCCCCTGGCAAGGTGTATCCCATGCGTGTCCCGTCCCTCATCCTGGTGGCCGTCCTCGGCACGTCGTGCGCCAGCGCGCCCGCCGGCCCGCCGAGCGAGGTCGGCGGAGAGATCGTCCTGGCCCTCGACGAGGGCCGCGAGGCTCGCGCGCAGGAGCTGTTCGAGAGCTCCTCGAGCGCCGACTGGCGCAACCGCCTCTACCCCGTGCTCTTCGGCACGGCGGGCGATCGGTTCAGCGCAGGCAATTCGCCGAGCTCGACGCCGATCCTGCGCTTCATGCACGCGCGCTATGAGAGCGAGAGCGTCGAGGAGGCGCTGCTCTACTCGCTGTTCGTCGACCGCTCGCGGCAGAGCGAGCCCGATCCCGCGCTCGTCGAGGAGCTGGCGAACGTCATCGCGACGATGCGCGCGAAGGGGAGCTCCGGCCCGTGGCTCGAGCTGGCGGCGGTGCAGAATGCGCTCGATCGCGGCCGGCCGAACGAGGCCGACCCGCTCTTCGACCAGTTCCTCGCGACCTGGGACGGCGAGCCGCAGACGCTGCAGGTGTACGTCGAGGACCTGAACCGTCGCCTCGTGATGCGCTGAGGGAGACGCAGCCATGTCCACGTCCTTGCGATCCACCATCTCCACGGCCACCGTCGCGCTCCTCGCGCTGCTGGTCGCTGGCTGCACGTCGACCGGGACGGGCGGGGCGGGCGTCGCGCGGAGCGACGCGCGGCCGCTCGCCGCGCTCGCCGAGGACCTCGTGCGCACGGCGGAGCTGCGCACGGACACGTCGCGGGTCAAGGTCGTCGTCACCGGGTTCCAGCCGGCCGAGCGCGACGTCACCGCGTTCGGCTCGGCCTCGCTCCAGCGCATGCGCGACGAGGCGATCGGCGAGAAGCTCGTGCACGAGTTCGTCATGGCGCTCGCCAACCGCCTGAACCTGATCGAGACCGAGCTGCTCGAGGGCGCGAGCCCGAGCCGCGGCGCGGACGAGACGGCGTTCGTGCGCGCGCACGGGGCCACGCACGTGCTCGCCGGCACGTGGGTGCGCCGCGAGGATGTGCTCGACATCTCGGTGCGCCTGATCGAGGTCGACACGCGCCTGATCACGGCCTCGGCGCAGGGCGTCGTGCCGCTGAAGGCGCTGGGCGACTCGCTCCTCGCCGAGCCCGCCTCGCGCGAATCGATCGCACCGTTCGAGGGGCTGCGCCGCGTGCCGCCCGAGCGTGTCGCCGAGACGCCGCCGGTGTTCACCGGCGCGCCGCGCCGTTCCTCGCTCGACCTGGGCAAGGTGGCGGCGGATCCCGAGGTCGCAGCGGCTCCGGCGCCGGAGCCGGAGCAGGTGTCGCTGCTCCCGCCGATCCCGTACCGCGAGAGCACGGTCGCGCGCATCCCCGCGCGGCCGAAGGCGCCGCCGCAGGAGCCCGGCACCGCTCCCGACGCGGCGCAGAGCGCTCCAGCGGCGGGCGCGCCCGAGGCGGCGCCGGCCGAAACGCTGCGCGCGCCGGAGCGGTTCCTCGAGAGCGACTCGTCGATGGCCGCGATCCGGCGGCGCTACGGCCCGCTGTCCGACGACGCCGCCGATCCCGAGGGCGACGGCGCGTCCGTGCCGCTGCCGGGCCCCGCGACGCGCCGCATCCGCGCGCGCTGGCAGCCCGCGCCCGCGCCCGCGCCCCAGACGCCCGTGAAGCCCGCTCCGACGCCGTCCGAGTCGCCGACGGAAACGCCGACCGACTCGTGACGGCCGTGCCGGCGCCGCGCGTTGCCGGGAACGCTCCGTCGAGCCGACATAGGCGCACACCTCGAGTGCTGAGCCACTAGAATCCGCCCCGCGCGCGCATCCGACCGGCCAGGGGCGGGAGCGGCGCGGACGCTCATGGAGATCGCGACGTACTTGGCCAGCGGGATCGCCCTGGTCGTCGGGGGCGTGGTCGGCTGGATGGCGCGGGAGAGCCGGCGGGACGCCGAGATGCGCGCCCTGGACGAGCTCTACATGCGCAAGGTGCGCCTCGCGCACAGCGATCGCGACGAGGCGCAGCGCGAGATCGACGTCCGGACCAACCAGATCCGCGCGCTTCAGCGGGACCTCGACGAGAGCCGCGCGGACGGCGCTCGGCTCGCCGAGGAGCTCGCCGAGATCCGCGCCGCCTTCGATTCCGCGCGCGGCCGGCTGGACGCCCGCGACGCGGAGCTCGCGGCGCTCCAGGGTGCGGTCGTGAAGCAGAACGCCGTGATCCGCGACCTGGGGGAGGAGATCGACCTCAGCGAGCGCAGCGCGCACGAGGCGTACACGGAGCTCGAGGGGGCGCACGGCGCGCTCGGCCGCACGCGCGAACTCCTCGCGGAGCGCAGCGGCGAGCTCGTCGCTCTGGCCGAGTCGGTCCACGTGACCGCGGAGCGCGGCCGGGCGCTCGACGTGCGCGTCGCGGAGCTGGAGCCGTTCCCCGAGCGCCTGCGCGCGAGCGAGGACGCCCGCGCGGCCGAGCGCGCGGCGGCCGAGCAGCGCGAGCGAGCGCTGCGGGCCGACCACGAGGCGGCACTCGCGGCGGCTGCCGAGGAGCGCGCCGCGCTCGAGCAGGCCGCGCAGCAGCGCGAGAGCGAGCTCGTCGCGGTCCGCGACACCGGCGCTCGCACGGCGGGGGAGCGCGAGGAGCGGCTGCGGGCGGAGCTCGCGGCAGCGCTCGCGGCCGCGGCGCAGGAGCGCGAGGAGCTGGAGCGCGCCACGGCGGAACGCGCGGAGCGTCAGCGGGCGGCGCACGAGGCGGCGCTCGCGGCCGCTGCGCAGGCGCGCGAGGAGCTGGAGCGCGCCGCGGC
>CAZGTQ010000036.1:0-2158 GCA_964528575.1 uncultured Planctomycetaceae bacterium
CCGCGTGCTCGGCGCTCGCACGCTCGACGGCCGACAAGGTCGCGAGCGGCGCGCCGTTCACGCCGCGCTCGCGCAGCGTCAGCCCCACGTCGCGCTCGCGCAGCGCGAGCGCGACGCCGAGCAACAGCAGAACGGCGACGAGAGCGACGGGCAGGATGCGCGCCACGGCTAGCGCTCCTCGCTCAGCGGCTCGACGTCGAGGACGGAACCGCGCTCGACCAGCTCGACGACGTCCGCGGGCGAGAGGGTGCGCCAGCCGGGCACCGTGATCGCGCTCGGACGCTGCGGGAGCGAGACGAACGCCGTGCCGCACTCGTCGGTGACGGCGACGCGCACGTCGTCCGCGAACAGCTCGAGGCCGGCGACCGACGGGTCGAGCGGCGTGCGGAGCACGGAGTGCCACGTCGCGGAGCGCTGGCTCGCCGGGCGCAGGCGCACGACGCCGCCCCAGCCCGCGTCGAGCGGGACGCGGAGCGGCTCCCCGTCCGCCGGCAACTCGTCGGAACGCCCGTGCGCCGGAGCGCGGCCCGGCGTCCACAGCGCCCAGACGAACGGCGTTCCGGGTGGGCCGTCGACCTCGGTCGCCGGTTGCGCTGGCAACGTCTCGGCAACCGTCACGTGCCACAGCGAATCGGTCGCGACGAGGACGAGGAAGACGTCGCTCAGCGGCGCTCCCGTCGCGCGGTCGACGGGGACCAGCCGGATCGAGGACGGCCGCGCGCAATGCCCGAGGCGGATGTCGAGGGCGTGCGCGGGCGGGACGACGGTCTGCGTCACGGGCTCGAAGAGGCCCGGCCAGGGCGGCTCGATCGTGAGCTCGTACGCGCCGCGGGGGAGCAGGGGGAACTCGAAGCGGTCGTGCCCGAGCCGGCCCGTCGTCAGGTAGTCGCCGTCCAGTCGCAGAACGATCGAGCGATCGCTCTGGAACATTGCGCGGGGCCGCCGCTCGCCGCCGAGCGGCCGCAGGCGCGCCGTGTAGCTCGACATCACGCCCGTGCCGCAGAGGACGACGCCGTCGACCCCGCCGACGAGCTCCTCGAACACGAAGGCGTCGAGCTCGACCTCGCCCGTGCCGACGACGACGACGCGCTCGCGCCGCGCGGGCTCGCCCAGGAGCTCGCCCTTCAGCACCGCCTCGACGCGGTAGCGCCCAGGCGGGCAGCGCTGCTCGAAGAAGCCGAACGTCGTCTCGAGTGCCTCGAGCGTCCGCTCGCCGTCCGCGTCGAGCCGCGTGAACGTGACCGTCGCATCGAGCGGCTCGTCGTCAGCCGTCACGACTTCGCCCGTGACGACGGCGCCGACGCGCTCTCCGGCGAGTCCGATCGCCGACGCGCGCACCGTGAGCAGCACGCCCGCCGCGGGCGGGCCGTCGGGCGCGAGCACGCGTCCGGCGACGCGCGCCGAGCGGACGCCGGCGAACGGGCTCGGCCCGCGCGGCGGCTCGAGGAGCGCGGCCGCGGCGACCAGAGCGACGGCGACGACGGCGAGCGGGCGCATCACGACATCCTCAGGCTAACGCGCCTCGTTCGCGAGCGGCTCGATGCGCAGCACCTCGCCCTGCTCGGCTGCCTCGACCACGTCGAGCGTCGAGACGACGCGCCAGCCGGGGATGGTGAGCTCGTCGGGACGCGCGTCGAGCGACACGAGTGCCGTCCCGGTCGCGTCCGTCTCGGCGACGAGCACGCCGTCCGCGTACAGCGCGAGACCGACCACCGCGGGATCGGGCGGCGTGCGTCGGACCGACGAGGCGCGCTCGCGGTCCGCCGAGTCGCGGCGCACGCGCACGAGCGCGCCCCACCCTGCGACCATCGGAACCTCGAGGACCCCGTCTTCGATCGGCAGCTCGTCCGGGCCACCGACCGTAGGCCGATGGCCCTCGGCGCGCACCGCCCAGACGAAGGAGTCGTCGGTCGGCGCCTCGACGGACGGCCAGGACCAGTGGCCCTGGACCTGCGAGCACCAGAGCGAGTCGGTGGCGACCGTGACGACGAATGCGTCGAGCGGCTCGCGCGTCGTGCGATCGACGGGGTAGAGCCAGAGGGAGCGCAGCGCGCCGCAGCCGTCGAGCTCGATCTCGAGGTCGTGCGCGGGCGGCACGATCGTGCGCGTCACCTCCTCGAACGCGCCGGGCCAGTCGGGTGCGAGCGTCAGCTCGTAC
>CAZGTQ010000037.1:0-11539 GCA_964528575.1 uncultured Planctomycetaceae bacterium
TACACGCTGCACGTGTACGAGCCCGACCGCGAGCGCGCGTTCGCGCCCGCCCCGCTCCCCGACCTCGAGCTCACGATCCGCGGCCCGCGCGGCTTCGACCTCAACCCGCGCGACGTCACGCGCGAGACGTTCCTGCCGCCGCGGTAGGGAGCGGCTCGGCTCGCTCGCGGAGCTCGAGCCGGACGATCGCCGCGCGGTCAGCGCCGGTGGAACGCCTTCTCGAGGTCGCTCAGCGTGAAGCGCACGCGCGTCGGCCTGCCGTGCGCGCACGTCTGGTCGTTGTCGTGCTCGGCGGCGCGCTCGAGCAGCGAGCGCATCTCGCTCTCCGTCAGCGGGTCGCCCGCCATGATCGACGAGCGGCACGCGGCGCTGTGGAGCGCGCGCTCGAGGACGTCGCGCGGCGTGGGCGCGCGGCCCTGCTCGCGCAGCCAGGCGACGAGGTCGCGCACGAGGCCCGCGGGGTCGGGATTGCGCAACCGCGCCGGTAGGCCGTGCACCGCGATCGTCGTCGGGCCGAACGCCGCGAGCTCGATGCCGCCCTTCGCGAGCTCCTCGAACCAGTCCTCGAGCAGGCGCACCTCGTCGCGCGCGAGCTCGACGAGCTCGGGGACGAGCGCGCGCTGCATCTCGACGCGGCCGGCGGCGAGGTCGCGCTCGAGGCCCTCGAGCGTCAGCCGCTCGTGCAACGCGTGCTGGTCGATGATCTCGAAGCCGTCGGCGAGCGGGCGCACGATGTACGTCCTCGCGATCTGCAGGAACGGGCCGCGCAGCTCGTCGCGCGCGGACCAGGCGTCGGGCTCGACTTCGATCGGACCCGGCACCTCGAACACGCGCAACGGCTCGGCGGCCGCGCGGTCGCGCTCGTGAGCCGCAGCGTGCGGAGCGCGCGCGCGCTCTTCGGGCCCCGGATCGGGCAGCGCGCGCTGCGCGGGCGCGCCCGGCGCCGGCTGCCAGCCGCCGCGCCGGCGCGCCGACTCGAGCATCGAGGCGCCCGGCGTCGCGACGTCCGTGCGCGCGACCGCGCCCTTCAGCACGCGCACGAGGAAGCCGAACAGGCGCCGGTCCTCGCGGAAGCGCACCTCGCTCTTGGTCGGGTGCACGTTCACGTCGACGAGCTCGGGCGGCATCGACAGGCGCAGGAACGCGCACGGCTGGCCGCCGTCGGGGATCCAGCCGCGGAACGCCTCCTTGAGGCAGCGCACGAGCACCTTGTCGCGCAGCGGCCGGCCGTTCAAGAACCACATCTGGCGCGAGGTGTCGCGGCGTGCGAAGCGCGGCGGCGCGACGTAGCCCGCGACGCGGATCTCGCCGTCGCCGCCATCGACTCCGACGAGCGCGTCCGCGAGCTCCGCCCCGAACGTGCGCCGCACGCGCTCGGCGAGCCCCATCGACGCCTCCACGTCGAACAGACGCCGGCCATCGTGCGTCGCGACGAAGCCGACGCCGTCGTGCGCGAGCGCGGCGCGCTGGATCACGTCGAGGCAGCGCGATAGCTCGGTCGCCGTGCGCTTCAAGAACCGCCGGCGCGCCGGGGTGTTGTAGAAGAGGTCGCGCACGACGACCTCGGTGCCGCGCGCGCCGCCGGCCTCGCGCGGCTCGCCGACGCGCCCACCCTCGTTCTCGACCGCGCAGCCCGTCTCGGCGCCCGCGGGGCGCGAGAAGATGCGCGCGCGCGCGACCGAGCCGATCGACGCGAGCGCCTCGCCGCGAAAGCCGAGGCTCGCGATGTGGTCGAGGTCGTCGGTCGTGCGCAGCTTGCTCGTCGCGTGCGCGGCGAACGCGAGCGCGAGGTCGGCGGCGTTCATCCCGCAGCCGTCGTCGAGGACGCGGACGAGCTTTGCTCCGCCCTCCTCGAGGTCGATGCGCACGTGCGTCGCGCCGGCGTCGAGCGCGTTCTCGAGCAGCTCCTTGACGACCGACGCCGGCCGCTCGATCACCTCCCCCGCCGCGATCTGGTTGCGCACGACGTCGGAGAGGACCGCGATGACCGCGTCGCCGCTCGCGCTGCTCGATCCCCCTCTCATCGGCGCGATTCTACGCGCCGGCGCGCGCGGCACCAACGCGCGGCGAAGGCGGCGAAGTCGCTCGCGTCCGGGACGCTGCCGCTCTTCGCGCGCCGCTCGAGGTCGCCCAGCTCGTCGAGCATCGCGCGCCATGCGGCCGGCCGGTGCGCGCGCGCGCGCTCGAGCACCGTGTTGCGCTGCTGCGGCGAGCCCTTCCACGCGGCGGCGGCGAGCGCGTCGCTCTCCGGCGCGCTGCGCTCGAGCGCGGAGGCGACCGCGAGCGACTGGCGCACCTGACGCACGAGCGAGGCGACGAGGATGTTCGCGAGCGCCGTGGGATCGACGACGCGGCCGCCGCTCGCGCCCTGGAAGCCGCCGCGGAACAGGCCTTCGACGCCCGCGAGCGCGCGCGCGAGATCGCCGCCGCACAAATCGTCGGCGACCGCGAACGGCGACGCGCCCGCGCCCCAGTCGACGATCTCGGTCAGCGCGCGTCCCCCGGAGCGGCGCAGCTTCTCGAGCTGCCCCTCGAGCGCGTACAGGTCGTTGCCGGTCGCCGCCGCGACGTACGCCGCGTGCGCGGGCGGGAGCCGCACGCCGAGCTCGCGGGCGCGGGCGACGAGCCACTGGACGAGCTCCGCCTTGCGCGGATCGGGGTCCCACGGCGGCGGTCCCTCCCACAGCTTGCGGCACGCGACGACCGCTCCGCCCGCCTTCGCGATCGCCTTCGCCGCCGCGTGGTCTGCGCGCAGCCCCTCGGCCTCGAGCACGACCGTGCCGGGCGGGCTCTTGGCCTCGACGAACGCGACGATCGCGCGCGTCAGCGGCGACTGCTCCTTGCCGTGCGTCTTGAGGAGCGCGTCGGCGCCGCGCACGATCACGCAGCGCTCGGACGCGAACATCGACGCGCTCTGGAGATCGCTGAGCGCGTCCTGCAGCGAGAAGTCGGGGTCCACTGCGTCGTGCACGACGACCTCGGCGTCGCGCGCGGCGGCGCGCTCGCGGACGGCGGCGATGGCGCGGTCGCGGAAGTAGCGCTCGGCGCCGCGCACGCAGTAGCCGCGCGCGAGCTGCTGCGCTCCTTCGACCGACGCTGCGAGCTGGCGCACCTGCGTCGCGGGATCGACTTCGCGCTTCTTCGCCGCCGCCATCAGGCCGGCCCTCCGTGCAGCGCGAGGTCGCACGCGAGCCCGACGAAGAGCCCGATGCCCACCCAGCCGTTGAGCGTGAAGAACGCGACGTCGACGCGCGAGAGGTCGTCGGCGCGCACGAGGCCGTGCTCCCACGCGAGCAGCGCGGCGGCGAGCGCGACGGCGAGCCAGAACGGCCACGCGAGCCCGGCGCGCGCGCCGAACGCGACCAGGAGCGCGACCGTCCCGGCGTGCAGCGCGCGCGACACGACCAGCGCGCGCGCGACGCCGAAGCGGGCTGGGATCGACTGCAGCCCCTCGCGCCGGTCGAACGCGGCGTCCTGGCATGCGTAGATCAGGTCGAACCCGGCGACCCACGCCAGCACGGCCGCGGCGAGCAGGAGCGGCGGCGCGAGGTCGCCCGCGAGCGTGCCGCGCACCGCGAGCCAGGCGCCGAGCGGCGCGAGGCCCAGGCACAGGCCGAGGATCGCGTGCGCGAGCCACGTGACGCGCTTGGCGAAGGAGTATCCGAACAGGACCGCCAGCACCGGCAGCGAGAGCCAGCCGCACAGCGGGTTCAGCGCGAAGGCGCCGACGACGAACGTCGCGGACGACGCGCTGACGAGCGCGGCGACGACCGACGGCGAGAGCTTGCCCGCGGGCAGCTCGCGGCCGGCGGTGCGCGGGTTGCGCGCGTCGAGGTGGCGGTCGACGAGGCGGTTGAAGCCCATCGCCGCGGTGCGCGCCGCGACGCAGCAGACCACGACGAGCGCGAGCACGCGCAGCTCGGGCACCCCGCCCGACGCGAGCCACGCGCTCTGCAGCGCGAACGGCAGCGCGAAGATCGAGTGGCTGAACTTGACCAGCCGCAGGGTGTCGGCGAGCGTGCCCGCGGTGCTCATCGATCGCTCCTGGGCGGCCGCGCCAGCGGGTCCTGGGGCGGCGGCCCGCCGATGCCGGGCTCGGCGGGCGGCTCGAGCTCGCCGCTCCAGCGCTGCCCCGCGTGCTCGACGCCGAGCCGATCGAGCACCTTGCCGACGACATGGCCGACGAGGTCGTCGATCGCGCGCGGCCGGTGGTAGAAGCCTGGCGCCGCGGGCAGGATCGTCGCGCCCAGCCGCGCCAGGCGCAGCATGTTCTCGAGGTGGATCGCGGAGAGGGGCGTCTCGCGCGGCACGAGGACGAGCGTGCGCCCCTCCTTGAGCGCGACGTCCGCGGCGCGCTCGATCAGGTTCGAGCTGAACCCGACGGCGACGCGCGCGAGCGTGCCCATGCTGCACGGGCAGATGACGACGCCGCCGGTGAGGGCGGTGCCCGACGACGGCGGCGCCTCGACGGCGTCGTTCGCGAACGCGCGCACGACCTCGGCCGCGTCCGCGCCGAGCCAGCCCGCGATCGCGTCGCGGTCCGGCACGCCGCTCGGTCCGACGTCGACGCCGAGCTCGTGCCGCAGCACCTTCGCTCCCGCCGGGCTCACCGCGAGGTCGACCGCATGCCCCGCGCCGACCAGCGCGCGCGCGAGCGCGGCGGCATAGACGTGGCCGCTCGCTCCGGTGATGCCGAGGAAGTAGCGTCGCATGGCGCTCCCGAGGCGGGAGCATAGCAGCGCGAGGAGGGGGCGCGGCGGGCTCGGTGCCGACTCGACGACGACTCGGGCCCCCCCCCGCCCGACGCCGACCGTGGGGCGGGACCACGCCCGCCTCGCGACGGTGACGCTCCGCGCCGGAATTCTTCGTCACATCGGCGCGAGCACGCCTGGGCCAGCGCCCAGGAGCAGCGATGCGTTGAACAGGGCGTGCGCCCACGCAGCCACGCCGAGGCCGCGCCAGCGGAACAGGACGGCGAGCAGCGCGCCCGCGAGCGTGCGCCACGCGAAGCGCGTCGCGTCGAACGGCTCGCCGCCGTCGCCGAGCCAGGCGACGGCGCCCTCGAGGTGGAACACGGCGAACGCGAGCGACGAGCCGGCGAGCGCGACCGCTTCGGCGACCCACTCCGCGCCGCGCGGCGGCGCGCCGAAGAACCGCGCGCTCTCGCGGGCGAGCACGAACAGCAGGCTGAACGCGCCGACGCGGAAGACGAGCTCCTCGTACGCGCCCGCGCCGAACGCAAGCGCGACGTGCGCGGCCCCCGGCGGCGTCGCGGGCGGGCCGCTCGGCAGGCCGAGCGAGGAGAGGCCGAGCGGGAGCAGCGCGCCCGCCACGAGCAGCACCGGGCCGAGCGCCATCGCCGCGGCGAGGCCCTCGCAGCCGACGCGCACCACCGGCGCGCCGATCCGGCGCCGCGTGCGGCGCAGGTGTGCGAAGGCGACGAGCGCGACGGCGACGAACGCGACGCGCCGGATCCACGCGACCGCGTCGCCGAGCGGCTCGAGCGGCCGCGTGAGCAGCACCTCCGCCGCGTTGCGCTCGCCGCCGAGGGCGAGCACGGCCGCCTCGTACGCGCAGAACAGCGGCACCATCGCGAGGAAGCCGACCGCCAGGCCGTCGACCGATGCCGGCCGCCGCCGCGCGCCGCGCGCGGCGTGCTCGTCGTCGAGATCCGCGTCGTCGAGCTCGTCGTGCTCGTCGTGCTCGTCCGCCTCAGGCGCCCGCCGGCGCCGCGTGCGCGCGCGCGCCGCCATCAGGCCGCCACGGTTCCCCAGTGGAGGCACGCGATGCCGCGCGTCAACGCGCGGTGGCCGCAGTCGACCAGGCCGAGCCGCTCCATCTCGCGCTGCAGCTCGTCCGGCTCCGGCCACGCGAGCACCGTCCGCGGGAGGTAGCGGTACGCGCCGCGATCGCCCGAGACGAGCCCGCCGACCAGCGGCAGGAGGCGCGTGAAGTAGAAGCGGTACGAGGCGCCGAGGAGGCGGCCGGGCGGCATGCTGAACTCGAGCACGAGGACGCGGCCGCCGCGGCGCACGACGCGCGCGAGCTCGGCGAGGCCGGCGCCGCGGTCGGCGACGTTGCGCAGGCCGAAAGCGATCGTCGCCGCGTCGACGCCGCCGTCGGCGAGCGGCAGCCGCAGCGCGTCCCCGCACGCGAACCCCGCGCGCGCGCCGCCGCGCTTCGTGTTGGCGATGCGCAGCATCTGGGGGGTGAAGTCGACGCCCACGACGTCCGCTCCCGCCGCCGCGAGCTCGAGCGCGAGGTCGCCCGTGCCGCAGCAGACGTCGAGGACGCGCCGGCCCGCGAGGGGCTCGAGCAGCGCGACCGCCGCGCGGCGCCAGTCGCGGTCGATGCCGAGCGACAGGACGCGGTTCAGCAGGTCGTAGCGGCCGGCGATGCGGCCGAACATCGAGCGGACCTGGACGGGATCGGGCATGGCGCGGCGCCTCACGGTAGCGAGCGCGCGGCCCGGGACGAAGCGCGACGAGAGGGCGCCTTGGACGAGACTCGGCCCGGAGCGCGCGGGGCGCTCCGGGCCGAGTCGGAGTCGTGGCTGGCTTCGTCGGCGCCTGGCGCGCCGACTACGCCCTACTGGCGGTCCCTACTGGCGATAGTAGTGCATCAGCACGTTGACGCCGTTCGCGGGGATCGACTGGATGCCGGTCTGGAACGAGTTCGTGTCGAACCGCTGGAACCCGGAGTCCATCTCGAACACGTCGATCACGCCGCCGCCCTGCGTCGAGTTCGGGATCGCCGCGAACATGAAGCGGGGCTCGGTCGTGTTGAAGAAGGTGTTCGGGATGAAGCGGACCGTCGTCTTGCCGTTGGTCGCGGCCGGCGAGCCCGCGCTGAACGTCGTCGAGAAGTTGCCGACGCCGCCGAGGTTGTTCTGGTCGTCGAAAGCGATGTCCACGGGCCGGCCGGTGAGCTGATCGCTGCCGATCGACGCGCGGACCTCGTACTCGATGTCGCGGATGTTGGGGTCGACGAAGAACGGGAGCTCGAGCGGGATCGCGCCCGCGACGCCGCTCTCGATCGTCATGTTGGTGAGCGCGCCGCCCTGCAGCCCGGTCTGCTGTCCGGTGGTGATGTCGAGCTTCTTCTCGTGCACGACCCACACGCCGCCGACCAGGTTGACGTAGTCCGGCTTGATCGCCTTCGGGTTCTCGAAGAAGAACGCCGGCTGCTGGACGATGTCGTCGTTGCCCCAGCCGTTCACGCCGTCCGGACCGGACTCGAAGATCGAGATCCGCCCGTTGCGCCCCAGGATGTGGGCGAAGTAGACCTGGCGGTTCAGGCTGAAGCCGACCTGCCGCGGCAGGATCGCCACGTCGAACGGCTGCGTCAACTGGTTGCCGACGGTCTTGCGCACCTGCAGCGTGAACGCCGAGATGATCGAGATCGTGTTGTCGAGCTCGTTGCAGACGATCACGTCCTCGTTCGTCGGCTCCCACGCGATGCCCGTCGGGCCGTCACCGACCTTGATGGTCTGCACGACGGAGTGGAACGTCGACGAGACCGGGTCGATGTCGATCATCGAGACCGTGCCAGCGCTCTGGTTCGTCACCGCGAGGTAGTCCAGGTTCGGACCCATCGCGAAGCTCGTCGGATCCGGCACCGGGATGCGGTCGACCACCGTGAAGCGGTTGCTGTTGAGCACGACGACCTCGCGCCGCACGCGGTCGGCCACGTACAGGAAGTGGCCGATCTGCTGGCGGATGGCGAACGGCGTGCACGCGGTGATCGTCTGCTGCGGAGCCGAGGGGCCGAGGAAGAACGAGTTCGTCTCCCGCATGATCAGCCCCTGCGGCGGGATGTTCGGCGGGGAGCCGAGCGGGAACGCCGCCGGCACGAGCAGGTTGGTCGCCGGCGAGGTGATCGACGTCGGCTCCTGGCCCCCGATGAACGGCGAGATGCACAGCGGCGGGAAGATCAGCGGGGGCGGGTTGGGATGCGGTGCCCACGAGATGATGTTCGGGTTGCCCGAGTTCGAGGGTCCGAACTGGCCCGCCTGCGCCGGCGCCAGCGTGTTCGCTCCGCCGAGCACCGCGACGAGCTGCTTCAGACCGGACTGGGCGCACAGGTTGCCCCCGCCGGACTGGCAGCCGAGCGGCGGCGGCCCGTTGTTGAACGACGAGTCGAGCGCCTGGCCCAGCATCATGTCGGACACCGACTCGATGATCGGCGAGCGCGCCAGCTCGTCGTTCAGCGACGAGTCCGTCTGCAGCGTGAAGATGCCCCGCGAGCCGCCGTTCAGCGTGCAGTTGCCGATCTGCAGCGGCGGGATCAGCGACGTCGACTGGAACACGACGTTCGGGTTGTACGGGAACTTCGTACCGTTCTCGAGCACGACGTTCGGGTCGAACGTCGGGTTGCCCGTGCCCTGCCCGTACCCGTTCATGTCGATCACCGAGATGCTCGGCGTCGAGCCGATGCGCGCGACGTAGACGGCGTCCGGCGCCACGACCGAGTTCACGAGCCCGGGCCCCTCGCCCGTGCTGAAGCCGGTCGTCTGGCCGAGCGAGTTCAGGTTGCCCGCCAGGTCGCGGACCTGCGCCGAGTTGATCGTGATCGACACGTCGCTGAACACGCCGCACGTCGCGAAAGTCGGCCCCGAGCCCGGGAAGTTGAACGCGGGCCGCAGCCGGATCCGCGTCAGGTCGTACACGCTGTCGGGCTGCGCCGTGAACGGCACCGTCACGGTGCTCGCCGACGGGCCGAACTGCAGTTGCACCGCGGCGCCGATCGTCGGCGGCGTCCCGTCCGGCAGCGAGCCGATCGACGTGATCTGCACCGGCTCGGTGAACTCGACCACCACGTCCGTCAGCGGGTCGACGTTCTGGTCGCCGTTGCCCGGCGTGATCACCGGGAACGTGAACGGCGGCGGCGACACCGTCACCTCCGGCGAGATCCCGTCGTCCCCCACCGTCGAGGACGCGACGCCCGAACGAATGAGCGACTTGTCGTTCTTCGCGACGACGCCCGTCGTGATCCGCATCCGGATCTGCAGGCCGGGGGGGAACGTCTCGTACGTCGCGAGGTCGCCGTCCTCGTCCGGCACGAACACGAGCGTGTTCGGGCTGATCAGATCCTGCGCCCCCTGGAACGTGACGTCGTCCTCGGTCCCGGGGAAGCCCAGGCCGTCCGGCGTGCCGTCGCCGTCGTTGTCGATCGCGGGGTTCGCCTCGGGACGGCCGCCCGCGAGCGTCACCCACTGCTGCAACGGCAGCAGCGCGGGATCGCCCGTCGCGTCGCCCGCCGGCGTGCGGCCGTTGACGAAGACACGCCCGACGATCGGCGTCACCGACGACGTCACCGGGTTGACGCCCACGACCGTGATCGGGCCCGCGAGACCGGAGTTGATCTGCCCGCCGGGGGTGCGATCGATCACCGAGTCGATCTCGATCCCTTGCGAGAACCGCACGTAGATGAAGTGGTTGCCCGGGCGGCCGCTCGGCAGGATCGTCGCGTTCGGCCACTGCGTCGTCGGCAGGATCGGGTTCGAGACCGAGACCGTCTCGAGCAGATCGCTCAGCGAGCGAATCGATCGGATCTGTCCCGTCGGGTTGCCGTCCTCGTCGGGCTCGGCCACCTGGTGCGGCAGGAGCCGCCCGAAGCCGTTGGACACCTCGAAGATGTCCATCGTGCTCCCGAAGCCGTCGATGCCGGTCTTCGTCGCGCTGTCGCCGCTGCTGCCGCCGCCGCAGCCGGCGACCGCGAGCGCGGCGGTTCCGAGGAGCGCGTATGTCAGCCGGTTCGTCATCTTGATATCCAGTCTCCAGAGGAAATGGGCGCGTGTGCGCCGCAGGGAGGCTTGCTGCGACGGCGCGTTCGCCCTCGGTCTGCTCCACCGCCCAAGGGGCCGGAGGGAGCGTGTGTCGTGCGCAGACCCCTTGTACTCGTTGCAGGGGCCCGAGTTGTACTCAACCGCCGTGCCGTACCCCACCTGCGCCCGCCCGTGGCGCGGGCACATCCCCCTTAGCTCTTCGTCCGACTCGAGTTACGTCGCTCGACGGATCGTGCGCGAGGGCCGGACGTGCGCCTTCGCACACCCATCGCGGGACCATGGCCGAGCATCTCCGCACACCCCTGATCGAGCGCCGGCGATCGAACGCGAACCAGTGCGCGCTATCGCTCGTCGGCGCACGGGGTGCGCGCCTCTCGCGGGGGCGGGACGGGCGCTGCGAGCCCGGCCTCCCGCGCGAGCAGGCGCGAGCCTACCACCTCCGGCGGATCCCTGGGAGGCTTTCTGCGGCGCCTCGCTCTGCCGCTCGCGTTCGCTAAGCTCCGCTGCGTGACCTCGTCCGACTCGATCTTCGACCCCAGCGCGCTGCGCGGCGCCACCTCGCCCCAGCGCGCGCGCGGCGACGGCGACTTCGAAGCCGGCCTGCGGCCGCGCAACCTCGACGACTTCGTCGGGCAGCGGCGGGTCGTCGACAACCTGCGCATCGCGATCCGGGCCGCGCGCGAGCGCGACGAGCCGCTCGACCACCTGCTCCTGTCCGGCCCGCCGGGGCTGGGCAAGACGAGCCTCGCCCGCATCCTCGCGTCCGAGTTGGAGAGCACGCTCCACGGGACGAGCGGCCCCGCGCTCGAGCGCCCGCGCGACCTCGTCGGGATCCTGACCAGCCTGCAGGCCGCGGACGTGCTCTTCATCGACGAGATCCACCGCGTGCCCGCGAACGTCGAGGAGTACCTGTACACCGCGATGGAGGACTTCTCGGTCGACTTCACGCTCGACCAAGGGCCCAACGCGCGCATCCTCCCGCTGCGCCTGTCGCCGTTCACGCTCGTCGGAGCGACGACGCGCGAGGGCCTGCTCTCCTCGCCCTTCCGCGCGCGCTTCGGCATCCTCGAGCGCCTCGACCCCTACCCGGTCGCCGACCTCGTCTCGATCCTCCTGCGCTCCGCCGCGCTGCTCGGGCTCGCCGTCGACGACGAAGCGGCCGAGCTGATCGCGTCGCGCAGCCGCGGCACGCCGCGCGTCGCCAACCGCTTCCTGCGCCGGGTGCGCGACCTCGCCCAGGTGCAGGGCGCCGCCCGCGTCGACGCCGCGCTCGCGAGCGACGCGCTGCGCCGCCTCGGCGTCGACGCGAACGGTCTCGAGGAGATGGACCGGCGCATCCTCGCGTGTCTCGCTCGCAGCCCGGGCGCGCCGGTCGGCCTCAAGACCGTCGCGGCCGCGGTCGGCGAGAGCGAGGACACGATCGAGGAGGTGTTCGAGCCGCACCTCCTGCGCTGCGGCTTCATCGACAAGACCGCCCGCGGCCGCGTCGTCACGTCGCGGGGCTGCGAGGCGATCGGTCTCGCGCCGGGCGCGAGCGCGGGCCTGTTCGGCTAGAAGCCCGGATTATTCATGAGGCTTCACCGAGATCGCCGTATCTGCCGCCAGGTCGGCACTTTGCGACCGCCGGGTGCTCGACGACCCGATCAGGGTCGCCTCCGCGCCCGTCGGCCGCAACCGTCACGATTGTTGAGGGGCCAACCTGGCGGCATCTACGACGATCTCGGCAAAGCCTCATGAATAACCCGGGCTAGC
>CAZGTQ010000038.1:0-13171 GCA_964528575.1 uncultured Planctomycetaceae bacterium
GGCTCGGCGCGGGCGGCGCGCTGCCCGCCGGATGGGAGCTCGACGCGCGGCTCCTCGAGCACGCAGGCCCGGCCGAGGCGACGTCGCGCGAGGAGCGGCGCCTCGAGCTCGAGGTGCGCTTGCCCGCGGGCGCGTCGGGCGTGCAGCGCCTGCGCGGCTACGCTCTCTTCGACGTCTGCGAAGCCGACGGGCGCTGCGTGCGGCTGCGTCGCGACTTCGAAACCGCGTTCAGCGTCCGCTGAGCGCGGCGCGACGCGGCGTTACGCCCATTCTCGAAATACTTGCAAGTCGCTACGAGCTACTGCGAGCTATTGCGACGCGGCGTTACACGCCTTTTGAAGGTTATTGAGTGTCATTGAATGTCATTGAATGCTCAGTGACTAGTTGCGAGTTCGAAGCTGCGATGACAGCCTTCGAAGAATGCCCCGCCGTCCGACCGCTCGCCAGCGCCTCGCGCGCAGGTACTGGGACAATCGCGCGAAGCGCGACGCCTTGTACGCGATCTGGGGCGACGAAGCCGTGCGCCAGCCCGAGACCGCCGACCTCGAGGCGTTCGCGCGTTCGGGCGAATCCGCAGCGCGCGTGCTGCTCCCGTATGTCCACCCCGAGGCCGTCGCGCTCGAGATCGGGTGCGGGATCGGCCGCCTCCTGCGGCCGGTCGCGCGCTGGTGCAAGGAGGCGATCGGGATCGACGTCTCGGCGGAGATGGTCGCGCAGTCGCGGGCCTACCTCGCGAGCACGGAGAACGCGCGCGTGCTGCACGGCGACGGCGCGAGCCTGAGCGGGATTCCAGACGGCAGCGTCGATTTCGTCTATTCGCTCTTGTGCCTGATCCACGTCGACAAGCGCAGCGCGTACTGCTATTTGCAGGAGATCCGCCGCGTGCTGAAGCCGAACGGCCGCGCGCTGCTCCAGTTCCAGAACATGCTCTCGCCGCGCGGTCTCGAGCTCTTTCGGAGCGTCCTCCACCTGGACGTTCTACACCGAACCCGCCGAGAAAGGGGACGGGCCAGCCGTCGCAAAGCTGGCCCGTCATGCGCACCGACAGAGAGGAGATGAACCCGGCGGGCGGGGCTCGCATCCCGCGGGCGCCGGGCTGGTGCGCAAGAGCCAGTCTACGCGGGGGGGATCTCGTCCGGTAGCTCGCCGTCGCCGCGGTCCCGGGCGGGGCCGTTCCGCTCGATCAGGAACCCCGCCAGCTCCTCCAACTCGCCGATCTCGGGGGCCTCGCGCTCGGCCTCCGCGTGCTCGCCCGCGCCCTCGACCGAGCGAAACGTCGTAGCAAGCCGGGACCCGTTCGCGGGAACTGTGGCGATCACAAACAACCGCGTGAGACGAGCCGAGCGGCGCAGTAGAATCCCGCTACCTGGGCGAGGCACTCTCGCCCGCAGTCCCTCCAATCGAGGAGCGTATGATCTCAGGCAAACTGGCACTGTTGGCACTGTTCGCAATGGCCCCTGCCGCCGCGGCACAATGCTCGACTGTTCCTGGCACAGGCTGCCCCGGCATCCCGCCGCTCAAGGTCTGCATCAACAATCCGACGATCGGCACCACGTTCTGCCTCTCGGTGCTGCCTTGCCCGGCCTGCACGCCGATCGTGCCGGTCCAGCTGAACGTCTGGTTCCTAGGCCCGCCCAACCCGATCGTGATCCCGGTGACCTCGTGCTGTGGGAGCATCGCGTGTGGGCTGTACGGGCCCTCGATCTACGACATCGTGCTGCGTCCCGGCCCGATGGAGTGCTACGCGATCCCCAACAACCCGGCCGCAATCGGTGCGACGCTCGGCCTGCAACCGGCCTGCCTCGACCCGTTCACAGGATGCTTCGACCTGGCCCCGGCGCTCCAGGTGACGATACGGTGAGACCGAAAGGGCGCGACCGGCGCGCCCGCGAGTCGCGTCGCGTGTACCTCGTCCCTGGGGCGGGGAGCGGATCGTCCTCAGTGAATTCGGCTATCGCCTCGTTCTGATCCGCTGAGAACAATAGGGGGCGGGCCGGTGATCGTACACCGGCCCGCCGGGAGCGCACCGATCGAAGTTGCGACCGCGCCGCGCTCGAGCTCGGTGCCACGCAGGGCCGCGCGCAGTTCTCGGTAGAGCACGTACGCGGTGGCTGTCAGCAGCACCCGGCCTTCGGTTCGCGAGGAAGCTCACACGCGGATAGCAACTGTCGCTCGACAGCGACCGCGCGGCGCCAGAATCGGCCTCGTCGTCACGTCTCGGGGTTCGGGGCGACCGAAGGGAGGGCGAGCAAAGTCCGGCCGGCCCACCCCAGGGCGCGCAAGAGAGGAGTACCCGCCACGGCGATCGCGACGACTCCGCGGGGCGCCGAGAGCCGCGCAGCCGCTGCGCAGCGCCGCCTGCTCCCCGACAGGGGGGTATCGGAGACCCCTCCGCGCTGCTAGTCTCGCGTCCCGTCGGCTCCCGCTCGCTTCTGGGAGCCTTACCGAGAGAGAGGAGCGCCGATGTCCCAGGCCTTCCCGCGGAACCCTTCTGCAACCGTCGGGATAGCTGCGGACAAATCGGCCAGCACCAGATGCCGAACCTGAAGATTCTGTGCGTCCACGGACTTGGCGACCATCGGCAGAGTCCGTGGAAGGCGGAGTGGGAAAGCACAATCCGACGGTCCTTCCCCGCCCAAGACGCCGTCCAACTCGAGTTCGCTTTCTACACGTACGATCACATCTTCGAGCGGGTCGACGTGTCGCCGCTCGAAGCGATCAGCGCCGTCGGCAAGCTGATGAAGAGCGGCGTCGCCTCAATCCTTCGTCCGCGCGCGCGCGGAGCGCCCCTGGAGAAGGCGAGCCACTTCTTGCGATGGTACGCCGGCTACGTCGTCGCCTGGGTCGAGGATGAGGGGTTCAAACGCCGGACACGGGCCGGCTTCCTCTCGATGGTGCGCGAATTCAAGCCGGACCTCATCCTCGCGCACAGCCTCGGGTCGCTGGTCACGTACGACGCTCTCAGCCATCCCGACGCGCAGAAGAAGGAGAGCAGGTCGCTGATCGAGAAGGCGCGGTACGTCACGTTGGGTTCGCAGATCGGGAACGCCTTCGTCTCAGGCAATCTGTCGCACGGCCGCGTGCAGCCGCTCGACGTGGCGTGGTGGTACCACCTCTACAACGAAGAGGACGCGGTGTTCACCGCGCCGATCCGACTCTGGGAGGCGCGCAACTTCACCCAGGTCGAAACGTACTTCGATGTGGATGGCTGGGGCGATCACTCCGCCCTCCACTACCTCGGGCACGAAGCTACCGCTGCCGTTGTATGGTCGTCATTGGCGCGCGAGGCATTGCAGCGCCTCTCGCCGGCGCGACGGAAGAAGGTCGCCTTCACGCCTGTGCTCGGCGCCCGCGGGCGCGTGAAGCGCAAGCCGCGGCGCCGCGCGCTCCTGATTGGGATCAACGAATACCCCAACGTCGAGGATCGGCTTGAAGGATGCGTGAACGACGCCTTTCTCATGAGCGAGGTGCTCCAGGAGTGCGGCTTCCAGCCTGAGGAGATACGACTCGTCCTCGACGACCGCGCTACAGCCCGCGGGATCCTCGAGCGGATCGCGTGGCTTCTCGACGAGCCTCTGCCCGACGACCAACTCGTCCTCTTCTACAGCGGGCACGGTGCGCAACTCCCGACCTACGGGGAGGGTGATCGCGTCGACAAGAAGGACGAGACGCTCGTGCCGTGGGACTTCGACTGGTCGGAGGAGACATGCGTGACCGACGACCAGATCTACGCGCTCTACAGCCAGCTTCCATACAAGACGCGGCTCGTCATGATCTTCGACTGCTGCCACTCGGGCGGCATTCATCGCGGCGGACCGAAGGCCAAGGGGATCGAGCCGCCCGACGACATTCGGCATCGAGGGATGCGATGGAATCCGGCGATCGCGATGTGGGAGGAGCGCGACCTGCGCGAGGTGAATCCCGCGTTCAGCGGAGACCGCGAGACGAAGCGCAAGTTCTTCGGCAGTGGCGGCGAGACTATGCGCCTTGGCCGCGGCGGGATCGGGCGCAAAGACACTGGGCGGCAGTACAGCGCCGCGAAGCGTAGGCGCCGCGGCCCCGTCGGCCCCTACCTCCCGCTCATCGTCGAAGCCTGCCGCGAGGACCAGCTCGCGTACGAGTACAAGCACGGCGTGACGAGCTACGGCGCGTTCACCTACACGCTTGCGTCAACGCTCCGCCGGACAGGACGCATCACCTACCAGACGCTGGTCAAGCGCGCGGCCGGCCAGCTCGACGATCTCGGCTACGAGCAAGTGCCCCAGATCCTCGGCCCGAGCGCGGTGATGCGGTCAAGCGTCCCGTGGGTGTATGGGAGGCGAAAGAGGTAGACACATGGTAGGCGGTAACCAGGCGAAGCCCCGGAATCGAGCCGTGGGCCCGTCATGAAGTCTCCGGCTCCGTACGCCTGCCTGCTCTTGATGCTGGCCTGCAGCGCGACGACTCGTGCGGTCGGGGTGCAGGCGTACACCGACGACACCGCGAGGACCGCCGCCTGGTTCGAGGCTCACCGGCACGAGCCGCCGCAGCTCCGCAGCTTCCTGCAGCGCATGCCCAAGGGAGGCGACCTCCACAACCACCTGAGCGGGGCCGTGTACGCGGAGAGCTACGTCGAGTGGGCCGCCGAGGCCGACTACTGCATCGTCGAGAGCGCCGACTCCTGGAAACTCGTGCCCTGCGCCAGCGCCGCGGCAAGCAAGCCCGGGACCGTGACCCGCGTCGCGGACGCTCTCCACGAGCCCGCGCTCTTCGACCGGCTGATCGACCGCCTGTCGACCCGCAACCTGGCCTTCGCGGGCCGCTCCGGCCACGACCAGTTCTTCGCCGCCTTCGGCGAGTTCGGCCCGATCTCGAGCCTGCGGATCGACGACATGGTCGTCGAGGTGGCAATGCGCGCCGCCAGCCAGCGCGTCCACTACCTCGAACTCATGCTCACCCTGCAGAGCAAGGGGGTGCGCGAGCTCGCGCGAAAGGTCGGCCTCGACGAGGACTTCGCCGTCACGCGCCAGAAGCTCTTCGGCGCCGGGCTCCGCGACCTCGTCGAAGCGGGGCAACGCGATCTCGATCTGCTCGAGACCGAGGTCCGGCGGACGCTGCGCTGCGACGGCGACGCGCTGCCCGGCTGCGCGGTCACGATCCGCTACCTCCAGCAGACGACCCGGACGAATCCGCCGGCGGAGGTATTCGCGCAGCTCGTCTACGCGGTCGAGCTCGTCCGGGCCGACCCGCGCGTCGTCGGGCTCAACCTGGTGGCGCCCGAGGATGATCGCACCGCGCTCGCGGACTACACGCTGCACATGGAGATGCTGGACCACCTCGTCGCGGGAGCGCCCGCGGCGCCCGAAGTCAACGTCGCGCTGCACGCGGGCGAGCTGACCCTGGGCCTCGTGCGCCCGAAGGACTTGCGCTTCCACATCCGCCAGGCGGTCGAGCTCGGGCACGCGCGCCGCGTCGGGCACGGCGTCGGCGTCGCCCACGAGGACGACGCGCACGAACTCCTGGAGACGATGCGCGACCGCGGCGTGCTGGTCGAGATCTGCCTGACCAGCAACGACGTGATCCTCGGCGTTCGCGGCGACGATCACCCCCTTTCCATGTACCTCGCCGCGGGCATCCCCGTCGCGCTGGCGACCGACGACGAGGGAGTGTCGCGCATCGACCTCACGCACGAGTACCAACGCGCAGCGACGACCTACGGGCTCGGATACCGCGAGCTCAAGTCGTTCGCCCGCAACAGCCTGGAGCACGCCTTCCTGCCGGGAGAGAGCCTCTGGAGCGATCCCCGCTCCTTCGTGGTGGCGGACGCCTGCGCCGGCGACCCGCCGGGCGCGCCGGGGCCGTCGCGGCGCTGTGCGACATTCCTGGCGGGGAGCGAGCGCGCGCGGGAGCAGTGGCGCCTGGAGGCCGAGTTCGCAGCCTTCGAAGCCTCGTTCCGACACCCCTGAAACGCCACTCCGCCGAGTGGCGCCTGCGCGCCGCGCGCGGCAGCATCGCTGCCCCATGCCGGCCCTCCGCTTCACGCCGGTTCAGACGAACGGACGGCGGTACGGGCTCGTCAGGCGTCGGTGGTAACACCTCGATCGGCCTGAGGGGCGAGTCGGCGCGTCGACCGGACGGAAGCGCGACCCGTTGTCGTCGACGATCTCGTCGAGCGATGCGAGCGTGCCGTTGGGGCCGTCGCACGAGCCGAGTCGCCGTCGTGCACGGGCCGGACGCAGCCGCTCGGCACCGGCGTCGCCGGACCGCACACGCTCGGATTGGGCCGTCGTCGGAACGTCACGCGACCTGGACTATCCGTTCGAGTTCTACACGCCCGACGAAGTGCACGATCTGCTGGAGAGCGTCGGTCTCGACACGTACGGCGAGATCCTGATCGACGAGTTCGTCGGAGTCGCAGCCCTGCGCGGCGACGTCTCCGCGTGGATCCGTGAGTGGCAGGACGGCTTCCGCGCCGAGCGGATCGGACGCCGCGGCTTCTTCGCCGAACGCGGCGCCGGCCTCGACTCGACCGGCGCCGTCGAGACGACCGTCGTCAACGAGACCGATCGGTGGCGGCCGTGCGAGTTCACCGCGTCGATCTACCGCCGCGCCGGAGCGGAGCTCGTCGAGCACGCGTCCGTCTGCGGGATCCTTTACATGCCGCCGCGGCGGAGCGTGGCGGTGCGCGTGACGTTCGACGGGCACGGGCGAGGGCTCGCCCTCGACGCGGACGGCCCGCACGTCGCGTTCCCCCAGCGCCGCGCGGACCCGCCGCCGGAGGACGGTCCGCTCGAGGCGCACCTCACCGTGCTCCCCTCCGGCTTCCCGCGGACCGACCGGACGGCGCGCCTGTTCCCGCGCTGCTGCGCGGTGCTCTCGCTGGGCGAGCGTTGACGGCCGCGCGCGCGGGCGGATTCGCAGTTGCGCAAGGGTGGGCTTCCCTTGCCCAATAAGGCGTTCGAGCCGTCCGTATCCGACCCGCGTCACCGCCACCTCCAAGAACAGGGGAGTCGTTCCGATGAGGCCCGCGATCGTCCCGTTGTTGCTCGTGCTCGCCGCCGTTCCGCTCGCCGCACAGCGCGGCGCGACCCGCTCGCTACGCCTCGAGGAGCTGGCTCCCGCCGATTCGTTCGCCTTCGCGCGCTTCGCGGGGCTCGACGCGTCGAGCGCGGCCGCCGAAGGGCTCGGGCTCTTCCAACTGTGGAAGGAGCCGCAGGTCCAGCGCTTCCTCGCCGAGATCGTCGAGCAGTACGAAGCGATGGCCGCGGGCACGCCGGACCAGATCGTGGGCCAGTGGGATGCGCTCGAGCGCCAGTTCGGCGGCGGGCTCTCCGTCGTGCTCGCCGACGTCACGTTGCTGTGGACCGACGACGGCCCGGTGCCGATGCCGGGCGTTCTCGTCGGCCTCGACGTCGCCGGCCGCCGCAGCGAGGTCGAGCAGAGCCTCGCCGCGCTGGCCGAGAACATGTCGTTCGAAGTGTCGCACCGCTCGCACGCCGGCCGCGACGTCACGGTGCTGCGGCCGCAGCTCGGGCCGCCGATCGCGATCCACTACGCGTTCGTCGAGAACCTGCTCGTCGCGGGGCTGAGCCAGCACCTCGTCGACCGCTGCATCGACAACGCCGCCACGGACGGTCCGTCGCTCGCCGGCAACCGCGCGCTGCGAGACGCGCGCGCGAAGGCGGATGCCGAACCGCTCGTCGAGCTGTACCTCGACGTGCGCGAGCTCGCGCGGCGCGTCGGCGGGCTCGTCCCGCTCGAGGTGCGCGAGGCGCTCCACACGCTCGGCCTCGACTCGATCGACGCGCTCTACTACGCGAGCGCCGTCCACGACGGCGACAGTTTCGACACGTTCTACGTCGCCGCGCCGGCGCCGCGCCGTGGGCTGCTCGCGCTCGGCGGCGAGGGCGGTCTCGACGAGCGCAGCCTCGCGTTCGTGCCGGAGACGGCGGTCGCGGTCGCTGCGCTGGACGTGCGCGTCGCGGGGGCGTGGGACGCGCTCTGGAGCGCGTTCGAGGGGCTGGCGCCGCCGCAGGTCACCGCGCAGGCGCGCGCCCAGCTCCAGGGCGCGGAGTCGGAGCTCGGCTTCGGCATCCGCGACGGACTGCTCGCGGCGCTGGGGGACGAGCTCGTCGTCTACGCCGAGCTGCCGCGCGACGGCGTCGTTCCGAACGTCGTGATGTCCCTCGCGTTGCGCGACGGCGCGAAGGTCGGCGAGATCCTCGGGACCGTGCTCGCGGCGTCCGGCACGGACGTGCGCGAGGTCGAGTTCGGCGAGTACGCGCTGTACGTCGTCGAGACGGGCGCGCAGGACGTGCCGGTCAAGCCGACGTTCACGGTGATGGTCGACCGCCTCGTCGTCGGCCTCACGCCGGGCGCGCTGCGCTCGGCGCTGCGCCAGCTCGAGGGCGGAGCGGGCCCGAGCCTCGTCGAGACGCAGGGCTTCCGCGACGCGTTCCGCGGCATCGACTGGCGCGGCGCGTGCACGCTCGAGTACGTCGACGTGCCGCGTCTCGTCGCGTACGGCCTCAACGCGGCGGACGCGATGCTCGCGACGGCGGACGACGAGGAGCTGCCGTTCGATCCGCTGCTCGTGCCCGGCGAGGACATCGTGCTGCGGCACATGAACGGCTGGGCCGAGATCGGCGACGCGGACGAGGGCGGTCTGTTCTTCCGCTCGCGCTCGATCTCGCTGGCGACCGTGCTCGCCCTCGGCGCGCGCTTCTTCGCGGAAGCGCCGGGAGCGCCGCCCTACGTGCTGCGGACGGCAGGGAGCGGCCACTCGATCCCGGCGCCACGCCCCGCGATCGAGGTCGCGCCCGTTCCCGCGCAGGCGCCGGCGGGCGTCGTGAACCCGCTGGGCGCGGGCGATCCGCGCGAGGCGCAGATCCGCGCTCGGATCGCGCAGCTCGACGGCGCGCTGGCCGCGTCGCCGGACGACGGCGGCCTGCACTTCCAGCGCGCGCTCGCGCTCGGCCAGGTCCGCCGTTTCGAGGACGCGATCGACGACTACGAGCGGGCCCGCGAGCTCGGCTTCCGCCCGGAGACGACCGCGTACAACCTCGCGTGCTCGTACAGCCTGCTCGGCAAGAGCGAGAAGGCGCTCGACTGGCTGGAGACCGCGCTCGACGAGGGCTTCGCCGACCGCGCGATCCTCGACGGCGACTCCGACCTCGACGCGATCCGCCCCGAGCCCCGCTTCGAGGAGCTCGTCGAGCGCTACCTCGGCGGCTGACGGCCGAGACGCGCGCGGCATCCGTCGCTCGCCTCGGTCGTTCGCCTACACCACCGCGCAGCGTTCCGCGCCGGGGCGCTCGAGCAGGCTCGCCAAACGCGCGAGCGCTTGCTCGAGCGCCTCGCGGCTCGGCGGCGTGCCGATGCACAGGCGCACCGCGTGCGGCGCGCTGCCGCGGCCGACGACGAACACGCGCGAGGGCGAGATGCGCACGTCGGCGCGCTCGGCGCGCGCGACGAAGTCCTCGCTGCGCCACGGCTCGGGCAACGTCGCCCAGACGTGGCAGCTCGCGGGATCCGAGCACGTCGCCAGGTCCGGGAACACGGCGTCGAAGAGCCGCCTGCGCGTCGCGATCTCCGCGCGCTTCGCCGCGACCAGGCGCGCCGCCGTCCCGTCCTCGAACCAACGCGTCGCGAGCTCCGCCGTCAGCGGCGCCGACATCCACGTCAGCGCCGCGAGGCTCGCGACGAGACGCTCGACGACGAGCGGCCCGTGCCGCGGGTCGTCGGGCGCGAGCAAGAGCCCGACGCGCAGGCCCGCCGCGATGCTCTTCGACGTCCCGACGACGTAGTAGGCGAGCTCGGGCGCGAGCGCAGCGAGCGGAGGCGGCGGCGAGTCGTGTAGGAACGCGTACGTGTCGTCCTCGACGAGCGCGACGCCGTGCGCGCGCGCGATCGCGACGAGCGCCAGGCGCCGCTCGAGCGGCAGCACCGTGCCCGTGGGGTTCTGCAGCGTCGGCATGCAGTACAGCGCCTTGGGCGCGTGGCGCCGGCACGCGCGCTCGAACGACTCGGGCACGAGGCCGTGCTCGTCCGCGGCGAGCGGCTCCAGCCGCAGGCCGAGCGTCGCCGCGAGCCCCTTCATCCCCGGATACGTGCACGGCTCGGTCGCGACGACGTCGCCCGCGCTCGCGAGCGTCGCGAACGCGACCGCCAGCGCGTGCTGCGCGCCGCCGCACACGAGCGTGCGCTCCGCCGACGCCGCGACGCCCGAGCGCGCGAGCCAACGCGCGCCCGCCTCGCGGTGCGGCGCGAGCCCCGCGGCGCGGTAGCCGTGGAACAGCCGCGCGAGGTCCGGCGCGCGCGCGAGCTCCTCGAGCGCCGCGCCGAACGGCGGCGCGAGCTCCTCGAGCGGCACGTTGAACGCGAGGTCGACCACGCCGGGGCCCGCCGCCTCGCCGTCGGGCGCCGCGACCAGGTCGCCCAGCGGCGCGCCGCGCGCTCGCACGTACGTCCCGCGGCCGACCTCGCCGCTGACCAGCCCGCGCCGGCGCGCCTCGGCATACGCGCGCGTCACCGTGCCGACGTTGAGCCCCAGCCGCAGCGCGAGCGCGCGGTGCGTGGGGAGGCGCTCGCCGGGCGCGAGCCGCTCGGCGGCGACGTCGGCGGCGAGCGCGTCCGCCAGCGCGAGGTAGAGCGGATGGGCGCCGCGCGGCACAGCGGGGATCCACATTGTCATGCACACAGGGTTCGGATTGCGGGGTCGAGCAGGACGTCGTAGAAGCGCAGCATGACAATCGATCGCGACAAGCGCCAGAATGGCGCGGATTGTGTTGCAGACAATCTCCCCGGTCCCGACGGCTTCGCGCTGAAGGTCGGGCTCGCCCGCATGCTCGCCGGCGGCGTGATCCTCGACGTGACGAGCGCCGACGAGGCGCGCCTCGCCGAGGACGCGGGCGCCACGGCGGTCATGGCGCTCGAGCGCGTCCCCGCCGACATCCGCCGCGAGGGCGGCGTCGCGCGCATGGCGGCGATCGACCGCATCCGCGCGATCGCCGCCGCCGTGACGATCCCGGTCATGGCGAAGTGCCGCATCGGCCACTTCGCCGAGGCGCGCGTGCTCGAGGCGCTCGAGGTCGACTTCGTCGACGAGAGCGAGGTGCTCACGCCCGCCGACGCCGAGCACCAGGTCGACAAGCACGCGTTCCGCGTCCCGTTCGTGTGCGGCGCGACGAGCCTCGGCGAGGCGCTGCGCCGCATCGGCGAGGGCGCCGCGCTGATCCGCACGAAGGGCGAAGCGGGCACCGGGGACGTCGTCGAGGCGGTGCGCCACCTGCGGCGGATGCGGCGCGAGCTGGCCGACCTCGTCGCGGCGGGGCGCGAGGAGCTGCCGGCGCGCGCGAAGGAGCTGGGCGCGCCGGTCGAGGTCGTGCGCGCCGTGCACGCGCGCGGCGCCCTCGTGGTCCCGAGCTTCGCGGCCGGCGGCATCGCGACGCCGGCGGACGCCGCGCTCGTGATGGCGCTCGGCGCCGAGGCGGTCTTCGTCGGCTCCGGGGTGTTCAAGTCGGACGATCCGGCGCGCACGGCCGCGGCGATCGTCAAGGCGACGGCGGCGCACGACGACCCGGCTGCGCTGCTCGAGGCGTGCGCGCAGAGCGGCGGCCCGATGCGCGGCCGGGGCGCGCGCGAGCTCGCGCCCGACGAGCTGCTCGCGACGCGAGGCTGGTGATGCGCGCCGGCGTCCTCGCGCTCCAGGGCGGCGTGCGCCCGCACCTCGACGCGTTCGAGCGGCTCGGCGTGCGCGCGGAGCCCGTGCGCACCGCGGCCGCGCTCGCGCGGCTCACGCACCTCGTGCTGCCCGGCGGCGAGTCGACCGCGATCGCGCGGCTCGGCGAGCGCCTCGGCCTGTGGCCCGTGCTGCGCGAGCGATTCGCCGCGGGCGAGCTCGCGCTCTTCGGCACGTGTGCGGGCGCGATCCTGCTCGGCGACGGCGAGGGGCCGCCGCCGCGGCTCGCGCTCGTCGACGCGACGCTCGAGCGCAACGCCTACGGCCGCCAGCTCGACTCGTTCGAGCGCGAGCTCGAGATCGACGGGCTCGGCGCGCTGCGCGGCGTCTTCATCCGCGCACCGCGCGTCACGCGCGTCGGCCCCGGCGTGCGCGTGCTCGCGCGCGCGGGTGCCGATCCGGTGCTGCTCGACGCGCCCGGGGCGTTGCTCGCGACGTTCCACCCCGAGCTCGCCGGAAGCGACGCCCTGCACGCGCTGTTCCTCGAGCGCTCGAGCGTGCGCGCGGCCACGGGAGGAGCGGCATGAGCGAACGCACGCGCCTGCGCCGCCTCCCGCAACGCGCGATCGAGAGCCGGAGCGAGATCGACGCGATCCTCGACCGCGGCCTCGTCGCGCACGTCGGCATCGCCGGCGCGGACGGCGAAGCGCCGTTCGTGATCCCGATGGTCTACGCGCGCGACGGCGACCGCCTGCTCCTGCACGGCTCGTCCGCCAGCCGCCTGCTCCGCGCGCTCGCCGCGGGCGCGCCCGCGTGCGCGACCGTCACGCTGCTCGACGGCCTCGTCGTCGCGCGCTCGGCGTTCCACCATTCGCTGAACTACCGCTCGGTCGTCGTCTTCGGCCGCGGCCGTGCGCTCGAGGAGCCCGGCGAGAAGCGCCGCGCGCTCGACGCGATCGTCGAGCACGTGCTGCCCGGCCGCTCGCGCGAGGCGCGCGCGCCGAACGACCTCGAGCTGCGCGCGACCACCGTCGTCGCGCTCGCGATCGACGAGGTCTCGGGGAAGCGGCGCACCGGCATGCCCGTCGACGACGAATCCGACCTCGCGCTGCCGATCTGGGCCGGCCTCGTCCCGCTCGCGCTGCGCGCCGCAGAGCCGCTCGCCGCGGACGGGGTGCACGTCCCGCCGCCGCCGTCGGTGCTCGCGAGCGCGCAACGCGTCCCGTGATCGCGTTCGGGCGCTGCGAGCGAAACGACGCACGCCGGGGCTTCACTCCGGACGTCGAAGGGGTTCTCTTGGTGCGCCGGGCGAGCCGTCCACGTCGAGCCGACAGGACGAGCCGACCGCGACGGGCCGCTCTGAAAGGAAACAGCGATGTTCGAGATCCGGATGCAGCACCCCGCGAAGAACGCGCTCGACGGCGAGCTGATCGCCTGGCTCTCGGAGCGCCTGGACGAGGCCGACGGGCGGCCGCTGCTCCTCACGGGCAGCGACGGCGCGTTCAGCGCGGG
>CAZGTQ010000039.1:0-10555 GCA_964528575.1 uncultured Planctomycetaceae bacterium
GGGCCGCGGGCGACGCGCTCGCCCGGCGCGGTCGCGAGCCCGGTGGGGGCGCGCGGCGCGTCGCGCTCGTCGCCGACTCCGAGCCGGACCGCGCCGCCGGGCGCCGGCGCGCCGGCGCCCAGCCGCCACGCGAGCACAACCGCGAGCACGAGGACGAGCGCCGCGCCGAGCGCGAGCGGGCGGCGCGCTCTCACGGCCGATCTCCGATCGTGAAGTCGACGACGACGTCCTCGCGCGAGCCGTCGATCTCGACCGGCAGCCCCTGCGGGAAGCCGACGATCGGATCGGGGTAGCAGTGGAGCTCGTAGCGGCCCGGCTCGAGGCCGTAGAACGCGTAACGCTCGCCCGAGCGCCGTTGGCAGAGCTCGCCCGCGCGTTCCTCGCCCGCGCGGCGCAGCCAGACCTGGACGCGGTTGGTCACGGCCTCGGGCCGATGCCACGAGCCGTCGTAGGCGATCGTGCCCGCGAGGCCCAGGCCGGCGAGCACGAGGTCGCGCTCGAGCGGCAGGGCGCCGACCTCGATCTCGCCGAGCGCCAGCGTTCCGAGCCCGCCGCGCACGCTCGCGGCGTACGTGCCCGGCACGAGCGCGACCTCGAAGCGGCCGTCCACGTCGGCGCTGAACGTCGTGCGCACGCCGCCGGCGCGTTCGAGCGAGATCGGCGTCGGCCCGCCGACCGCCGCGCCCGACGGCCGCCGCAGCGTGCCGGTCCAGCGCGTCGGCGGGAATGCGCTCCCGAAGTCGACCTGCTTCGTCTCACCCTCGGCGAGCTCGAGGCGCACCTGGCGCTCGTCGGTGCCGGGGCGCGCGTCCGGCGGTCGCTCGACGATCCACCACGAGCCCGCGGTCAGCCCGCCGATCCGATAGCGCCCGTCGGCGGAAGTGCGCGTGCGCATCTGCGCGTCGAACCCGCCGAGCGCACCGCCCGCGTCCGACGCGACGACTGCGCGATCGGCGAGCGGAACGCCGTCCGCGTCGTGCACCCGACCTTCGACGGCGCCGAGCCCGAAGACGAGCACGAGGCGCGCGGTCGTCGTGTCGTCGCGTACGCGCACCCGCGTGGAGCGCGCGAGCCCGAGCTCCTCGAGCCGCGCCTCGACCTCGACCGGTCCGGCCGCGACCGCGTCGAAGCGGAACGTGCCGTCCGCGCTCGTGTGCGCGAGCCTCGGCGCGACGTCTTCGCCGCGCCCCTCGCTCGCGAGCTCCACCGCCGCTCCTTCGATGGGCTCGATGCCGAGCAGCACGAGCCCCTCGACCGTGCCGGGCGCGACGCGCGCGCGGTACGCGTCGATCTCCGTCTGGGTCGGCTCGCGCGGCGCGGGAGCGGCGTCCGGTGGCTCTGCCGTCTGGTCGTCGAGCGGCGCGGGAATCGGCGCGCTCTGCGCGACGCGCTCGCTCGGCGGGGGAACGAGCGCGACGGGCCGCCGCTCGTGCGCGCGCTCGGCCGCGACGCCCACCGCGACCGCGCCGCCGTCCGAGCGCGTCTCGCCGCGGCCGAGCAGCCACGCGAGCGCGGCGGCGAGCGCGAGGACGAGCAGCGCGCCGAGCGCGAGGGCGGCGGAGCGGCGCGCCATCAGCGAGCCGCGAAGAACGCCTCGAGGAAACCGGCCTCGGGCACGACGCCGTGGACGACGTTTCCGGGCGCGATCGGAAGGACGAGCTCCGCGACGCCCGCGGCGCCCTTCTTGTCGTGCCGCATGCCGCGCGCGAGCTCCTGCGGCTCGAGCGCGACGCGGTAGTCCGCGCGCAGCTCGGCCAGCGTCGCCGGAAGACCCGTCGCCGTCAGCAGCGCGGCGACCGCCTTGGGCAGCGTCGCGTCTTCCAGGCGCCCGAGCTCGCGGCTCGCCTCGCACGCGAGGGCGAGCCCCGTGCCGACCGCGATGCCGTGCGGCACCGTGCCGTAGCCCGCGGCGTGCTCGATCGCGTGCGCGAACGTGTGGCCGAGGTTGAGCACCTTGCGGCGGCCCGACTCGCGCTCGTCGGCGGCGACGACGTTGCCCTTCGTGTAGACGCACAGCGCGACGACGTGTGACCACAGCGCCGCCGGCGCGCCGGGTCGCAGCTCGGCCGCGCGCTCGCGCACGAGCTCGTACAGCTCGCCGCCTTCGATCAGCGCGGTCTTGATCACCTCGCCCAGGCCCGAGCGCAGCTCCGCGTCCGGCAGTGTCGCGAGCGCGTCGACGTCCGCGAACACAGCGCGCGGCGGATGGAACGCGCCGACGAGGTTCTTGCCGCCGGAGATGTTGACGGCGGTCTTGCCGCCGATCGACGAGTCGACTTGCGCGAGGAGGCTCGTCGGGCACTGCACGACGTCGATGCCGCGCATGAACAGCGCCGCGGCGAGGCCTCCGACATCGCCGACGACGCCGCCGCCGAGCGCGACGAGCGCCGAGCCGCGGTCGAGGCCGGCTGCGACCATCCGCTCGAGCACGTCCGCGAGCACCGCGACGCTCTTCGAGCGCTCGCCCGGCTCGAGCGCGTGGCGCGGCTCGCCGCCGCGCGGGCCGAGCGCGTCCGCCCAGCGCGGCATCACGTTCGTGTCGCTCAGGAGGAACGAGCGCTCGCCGCGCGCGAGCTCGAGGGCGGCGCCCGCGAGCGCGCCCGAGCCGATGTACACGGCATAGGGACGCGGGCCCTCGACCACGATCCTGGTCAGCGCCCCCGGCACGCGTCTCACGTGCCGGACGCGTCGGCGGGAGTGCGCTCGCGGCGCGCGCGGCGCCGGCGGACGAGCTCCTCGTGGAGCTGCTGCGACTGGCGCTTGTCGCGCATGAGCAGCAGCACGAAGAGGCCGATCAGGAAGACCGTGGCGATCGCGACGATCGTCACGATGACCTGTGCCGTGCGGTCGATCGGCGGCTCGTACACGTCGATCGACGTCAGGATGAAGAACGGCGCCGTGCGCAGCCCGCCCTTGAGCGGCTCGTACGCGCGGTTCTTGAAGAAGATGCCGCGCGCCTCGACGAGGTCGCGCAGGTGCAGGTCGCGGTCGGCGAACGGCGCCTCGAACCAAAGCACGTTGCCCCAGGTCGTGTTGCCGATCCAACCCTCGGTGATCTCTTCGATGCGCGCCGGGTTCTCGCCGACGCTCTTGACCGTCACGCCCTGCAGCTTGCTGACCGGGATGCGCATCGGCGCCCCGCGGAAGTCGTCGCCCGCGTCGATCAGCCGCTTGAGCATGACCTTGTCGACTTGGGGCACCGTCGACCAGTCGATCGACTGCCCGGCGGAGTCGCGCGCCCACGCCATCGAGTTCCAGTACGGGTAGAACGGCAGCGGCGACGTGCCGTCGATGCCGTCGTCGTCGACGTTCTCGAGCGAGTCGGACAGCCCCTCGATCGGGCCGAACGCGGGATACGAAGGCTTGGGGTGCGGCGAGACGATCAGCGGCCCCTCGATCCAGCCGCTCTCCGCCTCGTCCTCGAACGCCTGGAGGAACAGGCCGTCGAAGCGCAGGAACGCGCCGACCTGGTCGTACCCCTCGGGCAGCTCGAGCGCGAGCGCGTACGCGTACGACTCGTCCTCGAGGACGAGTCGCAAGAGCCAGCCGTCCTGCTTGCCGGTCCCGACGCGCAGGCGGCGCTTCCAGTCGATGCCCGCGTACGCGCGCAGCGATTCGGCGCGGTGCGCGCTGGGGTTCGCGAGCAGCTCCTCGCGCATCGCGGCGTCGAGCTCCTTCACGCCGAGCTCCTGGAAGTGGCGCTCGCCCATCACGCGCGCCCAGCCGGCGACGAGGTCGACGGCGGCTGCGTCGAGCACGACGCGTTCTTCGGGACGCGCATCCTTGACGAGGGCGTCGAGCGCGGCCGGGTCGATGTTCGGCAGCGCGATCTTCTCCTCGATCGGCGGCAGGGCCGTCGTGCGCGGCAGGTCGTCGTGCTCCTCCTCGGCGAAGCGCTTGCTCGTCACCTGCGACGCGACGAACGCGATCACGACGAACAGGAGCCCGAGCACCATGAGCGCGAGCTTCGTCTTCTCGCCGCGCGACACGCCGGGCGACCTGTCGACGCTCTTGGGGGGGACGTTGAACTTCCTCATGGTTCGTGCTCTCGGATCGGTTCAGCGCAGGGTGCGGACGGGGGGGAGCTCGCGGCGCGCCGCGCCGACGCCGGCCGCGCCGACCAGCCCCCGGAAGAGCCGGTCGCACGGGTCCCCGGGAGGCGCGAGCTCGGGGTGCCACTGCACGCCGAGCGCGAATGGGTGGTCGGGACGCTCGACCGCCTCGACCAGGCCCTCCGCGTCCCGCGCGCAGACGATCCAGCGCGGGCCGGTCTCGTCGACCGCTTGGTGGTGGCGCGACACGACCTGCACGGCGTCTATCCCGAGCAGGCGGGCGAGTTTCGTCTGCGGCTCGACGCGCACGGCGTGCAGGGCGCCGCCCGCGTGCTCCTGGCAGCCCGGCCGGTCCTCCGGCAGGTGCTGGAGGAGCGTGCCGCCGTCGCACAGGACGAGCGTCTGCATCCCGTAGCAGATGCCGAGCACGGGGATCTCGAGCTCGAGCGCGATCCGCGCGAGCTCGACGTCGAAGTCCTGCTTCTGCGCGGGCGTCTTGCAGGCGGCCGGGTGCGTCGCGCCCAGACCGAGCCGTTCCATGTCGAAATCGTCGCCGCCGCCGAGCAGGAGCCCGTCGACGCGCTCGAGCAGCCGCCGCAGATCGCGCGGGCCGCCCACCGGCGCAATCGCGACCGGAACGCCGCCCGCGGCCGCCACGCGCTCGGCGTACGGCGTCCGCAGCGTCAGCTTGGGCGCGCGGGGCGCGTCGAGCTCGAGCGTGCCGTTGATCGCGATGAGGGGCGCCTCGGTGCGCAGCGCGGGGTTCGACATCGCCATGAGAATGGGCCGATTCTACGTCCGGTCCCAGGGGCGGGCTGCCGCCGATCGGTACGATCCGGGCCCCTTGGACTGGGTCTGGATCGTCCTCGCGCTCGGCGGCGGCTTCGTGCTGCTGGACAAGGGCTCCGATTGGCTCGTCGGCGGCGGCGCGCGGGTCGCGCGTCGGCTCGGCATGAGCACGGTCGTCGTGGGCCTGACCGTGGTCGCCTGGGGCACGTCGGCGCCCGAGGTCGTCGTGTCCACCGTCGCCGCGGCGCAGGGGCACCCGTCGCTCGCGTTCGGCAACGTGCTCGGGAGCAACGTCGCGAACATCGGGCTCGTGCTCGGTGTCTGCGGGCTGATCCTGCCGCGCGTCACCGAGGCGCGCTTGCACGTGCGCGAGGCGGCGTGGCTGGTCGGCTCGCTCGCGCTCCTGTGGCTCGTGCTGCGCGACCGCGCGATCGATCGCCTCGACGCGGCGCTCCTGCTCGGCGCGTTCGGCGTGCACACGGTGCACGCGTGGTCGTCCGGCCGCGGCGCGGCGGGCGAGCCGGCGGTCGAGGGCGAGCGCAATCCCGTGCACGCGATCGTCGCGGGCATGGTGACGATCGCGCTGGGGGCGTATCTCGTCACGACCGGCGCGATCGGCGGCGCCGAGCGCCTCGGCGTGCCCGAGCACGTGATCGGCTTCACGATCGTCGCCCTCGGGACCTCGCTGCCCGAGCTCGCGGCGGGCGCGCGCGCCGCGATCCGCGGCGAAGCGGACATGGCCGTCGGCAACGTCGTCGGGAGCAACGTGTTCAACACGCTCGCCGTCTTCGGGATCGTGTGCCTGGTCGCGCCGATCGACCGACCGGAGGCGGGCACGCCGATCGCGGCGACGATGACGCGCGTGCTCGAGGTCGAGCTGTTCGTCGTGCTCGCGTTCAGCCTCGCCGCGATCCTCGCGCCGCTCGTCGGCGGCCCGCGCTTCGCCCGCGCGCGCGCGGGCATCCTGCTCGGCGCCTACGTCGGCTACTCGTGGTGGCTGTTCGCGACGCAGCACGCCGGCACGTCCTGAGCCGGCACGCCCTGAGCCGGCACGACCGGAGCATCTCGGCACGACGCTTGCGGGCGTCGCAGCCGCGCGACGCGCACACGATTGGCCGGCGCATCGTCGAGCCCTCCCACGGCGACGGCCGAACTTCCACCGCAACGATTTCGAGAGGCAGGACCAGGACGATGGACGACGTACGCAGCGGCGACCCGAAGGACCCGAAGGCACCGAAGCCGGAGCACCCGCGCCCCGACCAGCCGCCCCGGCCGCAGCCGGACCCGACCGGGCCGCCGCCGGAGCCGAAGGGGCCGCCCCCGGCTCAGCCGGAGATCGTCCCGCCGCACGCGCCCCCGCCGTCGGGACCCCCCAATCCGCAAGCCTGACGCGCCTTCGCGCCTGCTGCGCGGTCGCTGGCCGTCACGCCTGCTGATAGACGATCCGCGCGTCGGCCGCCGGCTCGAACTTGCCGTCGATCGGGTCGAGGCCGTCGTCGTCGACGGCGAAGACCGCGATGCGCGGCTCGTCCTGCGCGAGGAAATCGGCCCAAGCGTAGCCGTCGCCCAGCGCGGTCGACTTGAACTGGCGGTCGCTCCAGTAGCGCGCGGCGAACGCGGCGAAGCGCCCTTGGTCGCCCCACGGGCGCCGGCCGTGCAGGTGCTTGCTGCCGCCGGCGCCGTCGCCGCGCGACTCGGTGAGCTGCAGCATGTGCTCGCGGCCCATCAGCTTCGAGAGCGAGACGCACACGAGCGAGTTGTAGCTGTCGTCCCCCGTCGCCGCGAGCACCCAACTGAGGCGCTCGACCGGCAACTCGTCGACGACGTCCTCCGAGAGCACGTCGCCGAAGACGGCCTCGACGCCGCGCATGCGCGCGCGCACGACGTTGCGGAAGTCCTGATCGACGATCACGACCTCCGCGCCCGCTCCGCGCAGCGCGAGCGCGAGGTCGATCGTCCACGGCTCCGCGCCGACGATGAGCAGCCCGCCCTCGCCGCGCGCGGCGATCCCCAGCCGCCGCGCGAGCGGCGCGACCGTCAGCCCGTGGATCACGACCGTCGCGAGGATGACGAGGAACAGCATCGGCACGAGCGCGTCCGCATCCGCGAAGCCCGCCGACGCGAGACGCGGCGCCAACGCGCCGCCCATCGCCGCCGCGACGACCCCGCGCGGCGCGATCCAGCCGATCAAGAGCTTCTCCTGCCACGGGACGTTGGTCGCCCCGAGCGAGAGCCACACGGCGAGCGGTCGCAGCACGAACAGCACCGCGACGGCGAACAGCACCATGCCGAGCGAGATCGACTGCAGGTCCTCGATCGATAGGCTCGCGGCCAACAGGAGGAACAGCAACGACACGAGGATCGTCGCGACGTCGTCCTTGAAGTGCCGGATCGACTCGACGTTCGGCGACGAGACGTTCGCCAGGACGACCCCCATCACCGTCACCGCGAGCAGGCCCGCTTCGTGGTACAGCGCTTCGCCGCCCGCGAACACCGCCACGACGCCGCCGAACGTCGCGGGGACCTTCAGGTGCTCCGGCACGACCCCCGTGTCCATCGCGCGGCCGAACAGCCACGCGGCGAGCGCTCCGCCCGCCGCCGCCGCGAGGATCGACAGCGGGATGATCCACCACGGCTCGCTGACGGATTCGGGCCTGGTCACCGTGATCGCGACCTCGAGCGCGACCACGGCGAGCAGCGCGCCGAGCGGGTCGTTGACGATGCTCTCCCACTTCAAGAGCTGCGACGGACGGCGCGCGAGCCGCGCCTGGCGCAGCATCGGCTTGATCACCGTCGGCCCGGTGACGGTCAGGATCGCCGCGACCACCGCCGAGGTGGCCCACGTGAAGCCGGCGACCCAGCGCGCGAGCAGCGTCCCGACGACGAACGTGATGACGAGCTGTCCGAAGACGAGCCACCACAGCGGCGCGCCGAGCCGCTTCGCCTCGACGACGCGCAGCGAGAGCCCGCCCTCGAACAGGACGAGCCCGACCGCGAGCGACACGAACGGTCCGAGCAGATCGCCGAGCAGCTCGTCCGGGTCGAGCACGCCGAGCAGCGGCCCGAGCACGAGCCCCGTGGCGAGCAAGAGGACGATCGCGGGGATGCGCAGCCGCGTCGCGACGAGCTGCGCGACCACGCCGATCGCGAGCAGCCCCGCCAGCAGATACAGGGGATCCGAGAAGTCCATCCGCGTCCCGGCGGCTCTCAGTCCATGCCCTCGGCGTTGGAGAGCGCGACGAAGGCGAGCGGGTCCGCCAGAAGGGGCAACAGCGCGCGCAGCGCCGCGATGCGAGCGCACTGCACGACGACGACGCCGACCCCGGTCGCCACGACGCGCGTCTCCTTCAGCGAGCGCGGCTTCAACGCAGCGCCGTTCCGATCAGGCGATAGAGCAGGCGCGCGCCGACGATGCCGTCGAGCCCGCCGTCGCGCTCGGGCCCGGGCGCGACCTCGACGAGGTCGACGCCGACGACGCGCTTCTTGGTCGCGATCAGCGCGGAGAGCCACAGCGCCGTCTCGTGCCACGTGAGCCCGCCCGGAACCGGCGTCCCCGTGTGCGGACACAGCGCCGGGTCGAGCCCGTCGACGTCGAAGGTGATCCACACGACGTCGGGCAACGCTGCAAGGGTCTTGCCGGCGAGCTCGCGCAGGTTCGCGCCGGAGAGCTTCGCCTCGGCCCACTCGTGGTCGAACAGCGTCCGGACGCGCCCCTCGGAGCGCGCGATGCGCTCGAGCTCCTCCGGGCACACGTCGCGCACGCCCACTTGCACGACGCGCGCGATGCCGTCGAGCTCGGTGAGCGCGTTGTCGATGATCGAGGCGTGCGAATGACGGAAACCCTCGTACGCGCGGCGCAGGTCGCAGTGCGCGTCGAAGTGCAGAAGTCCCAGCCCCGGATGGCGCTCCGCCGCCGCCCGGTACGCGCCCATCGGCACCGAGTGGTCGCCTCCGAGCACGACCGGCAGCCGCCCGGCCTCGAGCTCCGCCGCGACGAGCCCGTACAGGTGCGCGTCGAGTGCCGCGCCGATCGCGTCGACCCGCGCGCGGCAGCGCTCCAGCTCCGCGTCGCCCGCGATCACGCCGCCGGCCTCGATCACCGGCGCCGCGCACGCGCTCGCCTCCTCGTTCCAAGCCGTGATCCGCCGGTCCGCCGGCCGCAGAGCGATGCCGCCGCGCCAGGGCTCGCCGAAGACCGGGTCGTGGAGCTCGACCTGCCAGCTCGCCGCGATCACGGCCTCGGGCCCGCGCGCCGCGCCCTTGCGGTACGAGGCGGTCGCGTCGAACGGCACGGGCAGGATCACGGCCGCAGCGCGCTCCGGCGGGGTGTCCAGGCCGAATGGCCCGCTGCCCGGCAGGGAGGCTGCTCCGGCATCGACACGCGTCTCCACGCCCCGCAGGCTAATCGGCGCAGTCGGATTTTTCCCCAAGAAGCCCGGTCCGGCCGGCGTTTCTCGGTCACTCGACGACGCCATGCAAGAACCCGACGACGGCGAGCTCCTGCGGGCGTTCCGCGCCGGCGACACACGAGCTTTCGAGCAGTTGGTGGAGCGCTTCCAAGCTCCGCTGCTGCGACACGCTCGCTCGCTGCTCGGCAACGGACACCCCGAGGACGCGGTCCAAGAAGCGTTCTTGCGCCTGGTGCAGAGTCCCCCGGAGGTCCCGCCCGAGGCGGCGGGCGATCCGCGGCTCGAACGAGCGCACCTGGTGTCGTGGCTACACCGAGTCACGAGGAACTGCTGTATGGACGTGATGCGAAGCGAAGTGCGCCGCAAGAAGCGCGAGGAAGCCGTCGCGACCGCCGACCGGTCCGAGGGCGGCCTCGCGTCGGTCGAGGGGAGCGATACGCGCGACGCCGTCGAGCGCGGGATCTCGAAGCTGCCCGCCGACCAGCAGGAGGTGCTCGTCCTGCGGCTCCTCGGCGAGCGCAGCTACCGCGAGATCGCGGACATCACGGGCAAGAAGATCGGCACCGTCGGTTGGTTGGTGAGCACCGGGCTGAAGGCGCTGGCGAACGAGCTGGCGCCGTTGCTCTCGGTGTCGGGCGCGGACGCCCGGCACGGCTCGACCCCCTCCAGCGGCGCCCAGACCGGCATCACGCGAGCGTGACCGTGCCGGACGCGAAGGAAGATCCGATGAACCAGGACATGCACGAGCTCCTGTGCGCCTACCTCCTCGACGAGGTGGACGACGAGCAGCGGGCGCGCGTCGAAGCGGCGCTCGCCCAGTCCCCCGAGCTCGCGGCCGAGCACGAGCGTCTCGCCGGCACGATTGCGCTCGTGCGCGGCACGTACGACGGCGGCGAAGCGCTCTCCGACGACGCGCGCCGGCGCCTCGTGATGGCGGCGGAGGAGCGCGCTCGCCGGGGCGCGCCGCGCGTGTGGTATCGCTCGCCGATGCTGCAGATGGCTGCCGGCGTGTTGTTCGCGTTCGTCGGCTACGCAGGCTGGCGCGCGTGGAGCCTCGACGCCGCCCCGGCGCCGGAGGTCGCGCGCTTCGCCGAGGACGGCGCAACGACCGGGCGCCTCGACAGCCGCGAGCCCTCGCGCTCGAAGCCGGAGCAGCAGCTCGCGCAGGCGCAGGCGGAGACGGAGGCGACGGTGCGTCGGATCGCGGAAGCGGGCGACGCCGCGCGCGACACGGTGCAGCTCGACGCGGAGACGAGCCAGCTCGACGGCGTGGGCTATCTCGGCGGCGAGAGCTGGAACCGGCTC
>CAZGTQ010000040.1:0-13513 GCA_964528575.1 uncultured Planctomycetaceae bacterium
GGACTTCTCCTCGTCCGGGCAGGGCGCGTTCCACGCGACGGCGATCCACGCCGATGGCACGCGGCTGATCAACGCGGTCGAGCTGCTCGAGGTGGAGTCCGCAGCGATGCAGGTCGAGGTCTGTGAGTCCTGCGGCACGCCTCGGTGCGGCTCGGGCGGATGGGTGGCCTTGCGGCGGTGGGACGACGGAGAGGCCGTGGCTGATCTCGTACCACGCGTCCGTCGCTCCGCCGGCGGAGACCTCGACGTAGGTCAGACCCGTGGGCAACCCGGGAACGTTGCACTGCCCGCGGTCGTTGTTGCCCCACGCCACCACGGTGCCGTCGCAGCGCAACGCGAGACTATGGTCGCGGCCCGCGGACACCTCGATGTACTGGGCGCTCGCGCCACCGGCCAGGATGGCCATCGCGAGCAGGAAGGAGCCGAACGGGGCGAGGGCCTGACGCATCGTGTTTCACCCGGAGGAGGTCGAGCGGACGCGGCGAACCCAGGGGTCGCTGACGACAGACCACGCGCAATCGGCGACCGGAGCCTGCAATCCGGGAGCGAGAAATCGGCGGGCTCTGGCCCCTCGACGCCCCGTCCAAACCCCGATGAACCCGGCTGGGGGGTCAGGTTTCGCCGAGCAGGTGGGTCGGCTTTCGGTGGCCGCCTCGTCCGTAGCCCGCGTGCGCTGACGCGCGCTCACTGCGCGCGCCACGAGCGCGGGTCGCTCTTGAAGCGCTCCGAGTGCGGCATGTAGTAGAAGCTCGGGTGCTGGGCGAGCTCGGGGAGCGGATGGTCCTCGTGCCGGTTGCCGAGCATCGGGCCCGCGAGCAGGTTGCGTCGCGCCGTCGTCACGCGCGCGAGCAGCGACTTCGCGTACGGGAAGCCGTGCCAGTTCGGGAAGTGGTACGGGCAGTACGAGACGTAGAGGCTGCGGCGCGGCGTCGGGCTCTCCTTCGCCTTCGCGCCGTGCCACAGGTCCTCGGTGAAGAGGATCACGTCGCCCGTCCCGACCTCGACTTCCTTGTAGCCGGGGATCTGCTCCCACGGCACGCGCAGCGCGTCGTCGGGGATCTGCGCGAGGAGCATCGCCTGGAACTCGGCGTCGTGCTCGGGCGCGACCCAGTCGGGGTGCACCGGCGAGTAGGGGAACGGCGCGCGCAGCCGATGGCTCCCCTCGATCACGACCATCGGGCCGTCGTCGGGCCCGACCGGACCGAGGCAGACGATCGCCTTCAGGTACTTCGTGCTCGGCCGCGGCCCGGGCAACGTGCCGTACTCCGCCTGCCACAGGCTGTGGAGCGGGATCCCGATGCCGTCGCGCCGCGTCACCGTGTACGCCTCGACGAGCCGATACGGAGCGGGCACGAGCGCGGCGACGTACGGCATCACCGTCGGGTGGTCGATGAACCGCTCCCACGCCGCGCCGCACGAGATCACGTTGTAGATGCGGTACTCGTTGACGCCGGGGCTCGCGCTCGCGTACGCGCCCTCGGGCAACTCCTCGGTCGTGCTGCCCTCGAGCTCCATCATGCGCGCCTCGAGCTCCGCGCACACTGCGGGCGCGATCGCGCGCTCGAGGACGAGATAGCCGCGCAAGTCGAAGAAGAAGGCTTGCTCGGGTGTCATCCGAGCGAGCCTATCCGTCCGACGCGAGCCGCGGCCTGCGGCCGATTGCGTAGGAGCGGCGCGAACGAGTCCGTAGGCCGAGCAGCGCGCTCAGTTCGAGCTGAGCATCGTGTGCAGCCGCATGATCGCGGCGCGGTCGCTCTCGAGCTCGAGCGAGGGGTACGCGGCGGGGAACTCGTCCCAGCGGAACGCGGCCCACGGGCGCTTCAGGCGGACGTCGTCCTCCTCCGCGCGGAAGCCGTAGTTCCACTCGATGACCTGCTCGTCACCCAGCACCCAGCGTTTGGGCATTTGAAGATCGAGCAGCTCGAGCGGGCGGCCGAGACCCGTGTCGTCCATCACCTCGCGCCGGATCGCCGACTCCAGCTTCTCGCCGAAGCCGATCGCGCCGTGCAACGGGCCCCAAAAGCTCTCGAAGCCTTCGCTGCGCAAGAGCAGGTACTCGGGCGTTCGCTCTCCCAACCGGTAGACGAAGACCCTGATGCGGTGGACCAGACTTTCCATCGCGATTTCTTCGGGTGGCACCTCTCTATGGGACGCGGACGGTATCGCCCGCAACCCAGAGCGAAAGACCTTCCGTGCAGGGAACGCACGGACGGGTTCATTCATCGTACGCAGAGCGCGCGTCTCTCCAGGGAATGCGATTTCTGCCTCGCTCACCTTCGGGACCGAGGTTCGGTAAGAGATCCGCGACGCGCGCGAAGGGGAAGGCGAGCGCCGCGCCGAACGTGCGCGCGACCGCCCGCTCTCGGTCCGCTCCCTGGGCGAGCGCCCGCTCGAGAGCACACAGCTCGACGTACCCCAGGTATCCGATCCCGCGCATCGGGTCGCGGGCGGCGCGCGCGACCTCGCGGCGCGCCGTCTCCGCGTCGAGCTCGGTCAGGCGCGCGAGCTCGAGCTCGACCTCGCGCACCGGAGCGTTCTGCGCGTGCAGCCGCAGCGCCGCGAGCAGGCGCGCCGCCTCGACGAGCCGCTCGCGCCGCAGAGCGCGCACGACCTGCGGCGCGCGCAGCGGGTTCGGCTCGACGTCGACGCGCAGGACCCAGTCCGTCGCGTACAGGCCCAGGCCTGCAATCGCGCAGCGGTTGGGGATCGCCGCGATCCCGTTCGGTGCGGCGTGCGCGATCCGCGTGCGCAGCGCCGCCTCGCCGGCCGGACCGTGGCGCACGCCGAGCGCGACGCGGCCCGGCGCGTCGAGCAGCGCGGTGCGCGTCGCGCGCTCGGCCGCGGTCCAGTGCGCCGCGGGACCGTGCACGTCGAGCGCCAGAGCGCCGTTCGACGCGATCGCGTCCGCGACGATCGGCCCGGTGCGCAGGACGGCCGCGCTCGCGCGCACCTCGAGGAGCGGCAGGGGCGCCGGCAGGATCTGCGCCGCGACCGCGACGTGGTTGGCGACGACGCACGCCGCGCGCACGTCGCGCACGACGAGCACGAGGTCGAGCTCGGCATCGACCGGAAGCGCGTCCGCGCTGCCCGCGTCCGTGCCGACGCGCTCGACGAGCCGGCGCAGCTCCGCGACGTCGCGCAGCAGCGTCGCCTCGATCTCCTCGAGCCGCAGGCCGGTGCCCGAGAGCGCGCGCACCGCCGCGTACCACGCCGATCCGTTCATGCGCCAAGGGTCGCGGACCCCGCGCTTCGCCACGAGGTGATCGGCGTACGCGCGCGCGGCGACCGCGGCTCCGCGCCGCGCCGCGTCGACCTCGCGCGCGAGCTCGGCCGGCGCGTCCGCCGCCGCGCGGACGACACGCTCGTCCTGCAGGAAGAGCACGAGGTCGAACGCGATCTCCGCGGCGTGCACGCTCCATTCGGCGCGCGAGGCCTCGAGCGTCGTTCGCGCGCCGGCGAGCACGCCCGGGATCGCCGCGAGCACGTCGCACAGCGCGCGCGCCCGCTGGACCGGCTCGCCGCGCGCGTCGAGCGCGTGCGCGCGGAGCGACGCGACGAGACCTTCGACGTACCACGCGGGGTCGAGCGTCGTGCGCGGCGCGGTCGCGAGCAGGATCTCGGCCTCGGTCCAGCCGCGCAGCCAGTCGCGCGTCGCGCGGTCCACGGGCGCGAAGTGGTGCGTGGGATGGGTCAGCAGCGCGCTCGAACCGCGCCGCAGGTCGGCGACCCATGCGGAGCCGCCGCCGCCGTCGAACTCGCCGGCGTGGCCGGCCGACCCGCTCCAGCCGAGCTCGAACGCGCGCGCCGGCCGGCGGCGCAGGGAGAGCGCGGCGAGCGCGCCGCCGACCTCGTCCATGTGCGCGGCCGCGGCGGCGGCGAGCTGCTCGGCGCGCGTCGTCGGCGCGCGGAGGCCGAAGGGATCGTCGTCGCGCTGGCCGGCCGGCTCCTGCGCCGCGGCGGCCGGGAGCAGCGTGGCCGCAGCGAGCACCGGGCCGATGACGGTGCCGAGCACCGTGCCGATGACGGTGCCGAGCACCGTGCCGATGACGGTGCCGAGCACCGTGCCGACGACCCTGGCTACGACAGTGCCGACGACGCTGGCGAGGAGCGAGCCGACGACGCTGGCTACGACGCTGCCGAGCGCGGTGTCGAGCCGGCCACGCCGACAGATCACCGCGCGCGGCCGCCCGTGGGGGGGTCCGGACGGAACGGCCAGGCCTCTAGAATAGCGGCCTTCGTCCTCTCTCGATGGGCGGCTTCCTTCCCGATTCCGGCGCCGTGCTCGGCGTCGCGCGCTACGCGCCCGCCCTCGAGCGACAACTCGCGCGGCTCGACGTCCTCGTCGACTGGGAGCGTCGCGACCGCTCGCGCGAGGCGCTGGCGCGGATGCGCGTCGACGTGCGGCCGTGCCGCGCGCTCCTCGACGCGCTGGGCGCGCCCGAACGGTCGCTGCGCATCGTCCACGTCGCCGGGAGCAAGGGGAAGGGCTCGGTCTCGGCGTGGATCGCGGCCGGGCTCGCCGCCGCGGGCCGGCGGGTCGGCTGCTATGCGTCGCCGCACGTCGAGCGCGTCAACGAGCGCGTGACGCTCGGCGGGGTGCCGATCGGCGACGAAGCGCTCGCGGACGCGCTCGCGCTCGCGCTCGACGCGCGCGACCGGGTGCTCGCCGGATCGGGGCCCGACCGCGAGGCGGTGTTGCGCGGGACGTGGTTCGACGTGGTCACGGCGGGCGCGTTCGCCGCGTTCCGCGCGGCCGGTGTCGAGCTCGCCGTCGTCGAGTGCGGGCTCGGCGGGCGGCTCGACTCGACGAACGCGGCCGACGGCGAGGTCGCGGTGATCACCGGGATCGAGCTCGAGCACGTCGCGATCCTCGGCGACACGCGCGCGGCGATCGCGTTCGAGAAGGCGGGCATCGTCAAGCCGGGCGCGCACGTGGTGAGCGCGCTGGCGGAGAGCGACGAAGCGGGCGCGGTCGTGGCCAGGGCGGCGCGCGAGCGCGGGGCGCTGCTGCGGGTCGTGCGGCCGGAGCCGGCGCGCGGGCTCGACGCGGCGAACCGGACGGTCGCGGCGGCGGCGCTCGACGCGCTCGGGGAGCGGGGCGAGCGCGCGGCCGACGGCACGCCGCTCTCAGGGGCGTGGCTCGAGCGCGCGCGCCCGCCGCGCTTGCCGGGGCGCCTCGAGCGGCGCTCGCTCGGCGGCGTCCCCGTCGTGCTGGACGGCGCGCACGTGCCGGCGAGCGTGGCGCTCGTGCTCGGCGAGTTGGAGCGCGATCCGCGGCTCTGCGGCCGGCCGACCGCAATCCTGGCGTTGGGGATCGACAAGGACGTCGGTGGCGTGCTCAAGGAGTTGGGCGGCCGGGTCGATAGGGTCCTCTGCACGTCCGTGGGCACTGGTCCCTACCGTCCGGCGGAGGAAATCCGTCGCCGGGCCGAAGAGACCGGAGTGGCGGCTGAAACGGTCGCCGTGCCCCGGGCTGCTCTGCAACGCGCTGTCGAGCTCGCGCGCCCGGACCGGTGGGTCCTGGCGATCGGCTCGCTGCACTTGGTCGGGGCTCTGCGAGGAGTCGTCACGGACGCGAACGAGGAACCGGCTTGCTGACCTTCGTCTCGGACCTGCTCTTGACCGACTCCTTCCTGATCAAGGGGGAGATCGAGAACAAGTACACGCGGCTGAGCCAGCTCTTGGACGAGTACCGCAAGTACTTCCTGCGTGTACGCGACGCGACGCTGATCGACCTCGTGACGCGCGATCGCATCCAGACGCCGTACGTCCACGTCAACGTCGACGAGATCCTGCTCGCGCACGAGCTGCTCGACGGCGCGAAGGACCCGACCGCGGCGAAGCTCGCCCAGGGCGACGGCCGCGAGCAACAGCGCGTCCGCGTGTTCTACACGGGCAACCTCAACATGGAGGTCGCCGGCCGCATCCGTCCGCGCTGTTACGAGGCCGACGACCGCTCGAGCCGCCGCTTCTTCGTCATGCAGCGCCCACAGGTGCGCGGGCTGAAGATCCAGGGCGACCCCGACCTCGGGCTCCTCGCGGACCTGCCGTACGTGATCTTGAACAAGTCGCGCCTCTCGTACGTCTACGACTTCAACGCGATCTGAGCGCAGCGAGGCACGATGAGCCAGAGTACGGTCCAGATCCGCATCCACGTCCGCGGCAAGGGCTTCTGCGACGGCGTTCTCGTGCGGGCCGACGGGGAGACGCTCGACGTCGACTTCGAGCCCGACCGCTGCCCGGACATGTTCCCCGGCGACCGGCGCATGATGTACGTGACCGGCGCGGTCTTCCCCGGCCAGATGGAGCTCGACGCGCGCATGGTCGCGAAGGAGCGCGTCGGCCGTCCGTTCCGCTACCAGTTCCAGGTCGACAAGGGCGCGTGCGCGCTGCTCTCGTCGGCGAAGTACTGCCGCCGCACGTTCCGCGTCGCGTCGCCCAGCGAGCCGCCCGTGTACGCCGTCGTCGCGCTCGTCGACGAAGGCAGGAGCTTCGCGGCGCGCCTGAACGACGTGTCGAAGCTCGGCGTCTCGTTCGCGCTCCCGCGCGCCGACGCGGAGCGCCTGGGCGGCGGCGAGCCGGTCACGCTGAGCTTCGATCTGCCCGGCGACGACGCGGCATTCGAGCTCGCCGGATCGGTGCGCAATATCGGCCTCCTGCCGAAGGCGGTCCGCTACGGCGTCGAGATCGACCCCGAGCGCACGCGCGACTTGCCGGCGACGAGCGAGCGGCTCGAGCGCTGGGTGCTCACGTCGCTGCGCCGCGACGCGCTCGCGACGCCGGCGCTGCGCACGGCGAGCTGAAGCGCTCGAGACGACCAGGCGAACGGCGCTCTACGCGAACATCAGCCAGATCTTGTAGATCCAGGCCGCGAGCATCGCTCCGCCGAGCCCCCAGGCCCAGCGCGACGGGCCCATGCGCCCGAGCTCGTCGGGCAGCGCGCGCCCGCGCAGGTGGCCGACGAGCGCCCACGGCAGCCCGAGCGCGAACAGGAGCGCGACGACGAGGCCGAACGGCTGGTTGCGCAGCGCCTCGAGCGGCCTGCCCTGGACCGCGTGCGTCACCGACGTCGTGACTCCGCAGCCGGGGCACGGGAAGTCGAAGAACCGCACCGTCGCGCACGGCGGCAGCCCGAACTGCTCGTGCGTCCCGACGCCGCGCTCGTCGGGGTGGGCGAGCAGCGCGAGCGCGGCGAGCACGAGCCAGCCCGCCGCGCACGCCGCGAGCACGAGCCAGTGAGCGGCGCCGCGGCCGGTCTCGAGGGCCTGCTGGTCCACCGCCGCCCCCACCCACCCGGGCGACCTGCGCAGGCGCCGTTCGGTGACCGTTCCCATCGCTCTTTCCTCGTCCCGGCGCGCCGCCATCCGGGCTACGCCGGCAACTCCTCGTCCTCGAGCGCCTCGAAGCGGATCTCGCCGTCGCGCACGAGCGCGTGGATCGCGCCGATCTCGCCGCTGCGCAACACCGCTTCGGCGAGCGGTTGGCGCACGTGGCGGTCGACGACGCGGTGCAGCTCGCGCGCTCCGTAGACGTCGGTCTGCGCGAGCTCGAGCAGGCGCGCGTACACCGCCTCGTCGAGCTCGAGGCGCACGTCGCGCTCGGCGAGACGCTCCCCGATGCCCGCGACGTAGCGGTCGACGATGCGGCGCAGCGCCGCGGCGTCGAGCGGGTCGAACGCGACGACCTCGTCGATCCGGTTCACGAGCTCCGGCCGCAGGTGCAGGGCGAGCGCGGTGCGCGGGTCCACCGGCTCGGCGCTCTTGCCCTCGCCGTGGAAGCCGAGCGCCGGCGCCTGGTCGGACACCTGGATGTTCGACGTGAGGATGACGACCGCTTGCGTGAAGTCGGCGGCGCGCCCGTGCGTGCCCATCAGCCGCCCTTCGTCGAAGATCTGCAGGAACAGGTCGAAGACCTTCGGGTGCGCCTTCTCGACCTCGTCGAACAGGACGATGCAATGCGGGTGCGTACGCAGCGCGGAGATGAGCTGGCCCTCGCGCTCGTGGCCGACGTAGCCGGGCGGAGCGCCGATCAGGTTCGAGATCGAGTGCGGCTCCATGTACTCCGACATGTCGAGGCGCACGAGCCGCTTCGCGTCGCCGAACAGCACGTGCGCGAGGCTCTTCGCGAGCCAGGTCTTGCCGACGCCGGTCGGGCCCGCGAAGAAGAAGACTCCGAGCGGGCGGTTCGGCTCCGCCAGCCCCGCCTTCGCCGTCAGGATCGTGCGCGCTACGGCGCGCACCGCGCGGTCCTGGCCGATGACGATGCGCTTGAGATCCTCCTCGATGTTGAGCAGGTGCTTCGCCGCCTCGCCCGAGATGCGCTCGAGCGGGATCCCGGTCCAGTGCGACACGGTCGTCGCGACGTCGCGGCCATCGACGCGCACCGGCTCGTCGCTCTGCACCTCGCGCTTGGCGTCCTCCGCGTAGCGCTGCAGCCGCTTGCGCGCACACGACTGATCGATCGCGTCGAGCGCCTTGTCCGGCAGATGCCGGTCGAACACGTGCTTGACCGTCAGGTCGACCGCCGCGCGGATCGCGTCCGGCTCGATCGTCACGCGGTGGTGCTGCTCGAGCGACGGCTTGACGCGCTCGAGGATGACGAGCGCGTCCTGCGGCGACGGCTCCTCGATGAGCGTCTTCTCGAAACGCCGCTCGAGGGCCGGGTCCTTCTCGATGTGACGTCGGTACTCGTCGATCGTCGTCGCGCCGATGCAGCGCAGCTCGCCGCGCGCGAGCGCCGGCTTCAGGATGTTCGACGCGTCCATCGAGTCGTCGCCGGTCGCCCCCGCGCCGACGAGCGAGTGGATCTCGTCGAGGAACAGGATCACGTCCCTGTGCGCCCCGACCTCGCGCGTGATCTCGAGCAGCCGCTCCTCGAACTGGCCTCGGTACTTCGTGCCCGCGACGAGCCCTGCGAGCGAGAGCTCGATCACGCGCCGGCCCTTCAGCGGCTCGGGGCAGTCGCTCGACACGAGCCGCTGCGCGAAACCCTCGACGACGGCGGTCTTGCCGACGCCCGCCTCGCCGACGAGCACGGGGTTGTTCTTGTTCTTGCGCAGGAGCACTTGCGCGATCAGGTCCATCTCGTGCTCGCGCCCGATCACCGGCGAGAGCTGGCCGCGCGCCGCCATCGCCGTCAGGTCGCGGCCGAAGCGGTCGAGCAGCGGCGTCGGCGTCGGCGCCGGATCGGGCTCGCGCAGGAGCGCCTCCTTGAGCGCCGTCACGTCGACGTCGAGCGCGCGCAGGAGACGCACCGGCACGCTGCGGCCCTCGCTGAAGATCGCCTGCAGCAGGTGGCGCGGCTCGATCGCATTGCCGCCCGTGCGCAGCGCGATCCGCCCGGCGAGCTCGAGCACGCGCCGGCAGCGCGGCGTCTGCACCATCTCGTCGTCGAGGCTGGAGTCGTCGTCCTCGCGGATCTTCGTGCGCAGCACGTCGGCGAAGTGCTCGATGTCGAAGAAGCGCGCGAACGCCTGCTTCATGTCGCCGCGCCGCTCGCGCGCGAGCCCGAGGAACAGGTGCTCGACGCCGAGGAAGCGATGCTCGAGCTCGACGCTGATCTGCGTCGCGGCCGAGAGCACGCGATCGCCGTCGGGAGAGAGTCGGGGGAGCTTCAAAGGGGCGCCGTTCCTCCTCGCTAGCGGGGCATGAACTCGAGCATCGTCCGGCCGACCGTGAACGTCGCGCCGGGCGCGATCAACGTGCGCTCCGCGAGCCGCTTGTCGCCGATGAACGTGCCGTTGCGGCTCCCGAGATCCTCGAGCCAGTAGTGCTGTCCCTCGCGCACGATCCGCGCGTGCCGCGCCGACACCATCGGATCCATGTTGAGCGCGAGGTCGTTCTCGATCGCGCGTCCGATCGTGAAGATCGGCCCGGGGATGCGCTCGCGCGAGCCGTCGAGCGGCCCGCCGATCACCTCGACCGTGATGTGCCAGACGTCGTCCGGCACCGGCGGTCGCCGCTCGACCGTGGGCCGCGGGATGATGACCGTCGCGGCCGGATCGAAGCGCAGTTCCGCGCGCCGCGGATCGCTCGTGCTTTCCTTGCTCTCGTTCATCGAATGCTCGGGCCCGCCGCGGTCCTACCGACCGGCGCGCGCGGCCGGGCATTCTAGCAGCATCGCGCGACCGGCCCGGCCCCTCCTACGGCGCGGCGCCTCGGACGGCGACGTCCGTGCGGATCGGCGCCCAGGAGACGTCGCAGCCGAGGTCCTCGAGCCAGCGGGCGACTGCGTCGTTGCAGTTGTGGAACGCCCAGAAGCCGGCCGACACGGGGACGAAATCGAGGCGCCGGGCGGCATCGCGCACCACCTCGCCCGCGCGGGCGGCGTGCAGTTGCTCCAGCTCGAGGACGAGCGACCGCGCGCGCTTCGAGTCCACCGTCAGCGGCACGAGCCGGACCGTCTCCGCGACCGCGGGGAGCCCGGCCGGGCCGGCCGCGATGCGGCGCCGCCCCAGCGCGCCCTGCGTCGGCCAGAGGACCGTGTCGAACGCGTGGTACCACGCCGTGCGGCCGAGCGCGTACCAGTCGTGGTCGCCGTAGCCGTACTCGATCCACCCGCCGCTCGGAGCGGGGAGCACGATCCCGCGGTGGCGGCTCTCGTACAGCACGAACACGCGCTGCGGGTCGGCGGGATCGTCGGGCGGGCGCACCACGCACGTGCAGGCCGACACGCAGAGGGCGAGCAGCGCAACGAAGCGCATCGACGCCCGCTATCCCTCCGGCGGCGCGACGTCGTCGACGTCCGTCGGCGGCGAGACCTCGTCGAGCATCTCGACGTAGCTCGCGTAGCGCGTGGGCGACAGCTCGCCCGCGTCGACGGCCGCGAAGACCGCGCAGTCGGGCTCGTGGTCGTGCGTGCAGTCGGGGAAGTGGCAGCGGCTCTGGTACGACTCGAACTCGGGGAAGAGCCCGCGCACGTCGAACTTGGTCGCGCCGTGCAGCCGGAAGACGCGGATCCCGGGCGTGTCGATCACCCAGCCGCCGAAGTCGAGCAGGTGCATCTGCGAGAACGTCGTCGTGTGCTTGCCGCTCTCCCAGTAACGGCTGATCTTGCCGATCTTGAGCCCGAGCCCCGGCTGGAGCGCGTTGAGCAGCGTCGACTTGCCGACGCCGGATGCGCCGTAGAGGGCGGACACGCTGTCCGTCAGCCGCTCGCGCAGCACCTCGAGCCCCGCGCCGCTCGTCGCGCTCGTCTCGATCACCTCGATGCCGGCGTGCTCGTAGGTCTCGCGCACGAACTCGCGCTCCTCGTCGCGGTCGAGGTCGATCTTGTTCAGGACGAGCGTCGCGGGGACGTCGTGCCAGCGGCACGCGGCGAGGATCCGGTCGGCGCGGTTGCTCGAGAACTTCGGGCTCTTGATCGACGCGACGCAGAAGAGCTGGTCGACGTTCGCGAACAGGACCTGCTCGCGCGGGTCGTGCGACGATGCGATGCGCGCGAGGTAGTTGCGGCGCGGCTCGACCGCCTCGATGCCGGGCGGGTCGCCGTCGAGCCCGACACGCACCCAGTCGCCGACCGCGATCGGGCTCTTGTAGCCGGTCGCGTGCTCGAAGAGCCGGCCCCGCGGCACGCAGGGACGGACGTCGCGCTCGCCGCCTTCGACGCCGAAGTCGACGTGGAACACGCGCGCGTCCTGCCGGACGACGCGGCCGATGCGAATCTCGTCGGTCATGCTCTGCCCGGCCGGCGCGCACCGCCGCGACGCGCGAGGAGCATGCTATAAGACGCGCTGATGCGCGCACTGTCTACTATCCGCTCGTCGCAGAACCCGGTGCTGAAGCGCGTGCGCCTGGTGGCGTCGGGCAAGGAGCCGAACACGCTGGTCCTCGAGGGCGAGCGTTTGATCGCCGAGGCGCGGCGCCGGGGCCTGGCGCTCGAATTGCTGCTCTACGCCGAATCGCGCGCGCACGAGCTGCGCGGCGCGCAGGAAGCGGGCCTGCCGGTGCGCGTCGTCGCCGACGGCCTCCTGAAGGCGCTCAGCCGGCTCGACGAGCCGCCGGGCATCCTCGCGCTCGTTCGTGCGCCCGACGCGGTGCCGCTGGAGTCGATCGAGCCGGCGGCCGACGCGCTCGTCCTGGTCATCGCCGGCATCGCCGACCCGCGCAACCTGGGAGCGGTCGCGCGCACGGCCGAGGCCGCCGGCGCGTCGACGCTCGTCCTGTTGCGCGGCGGCTGCAGCCCGTGGAACGACAAGGCCCTGCGCGGGTCGATGGGGAGCCTGCTCCGCCTGCCGGTCGCGCGCGCGAAGTCGGCGCAGCACGTCGCGGACGTGCTCGGCGGCCGCGGCTTCCGGCACGTGCGCGCGGCGACGCGCGACGGCGCGCCGCTCGAGGGCTTCGACTGGTCGGGTCCGGTCGCGCTGTGGATCTCGTCGGAGACCGGCGAGCTGCCCGAGGTCGCCGCGCGCTTCGAGGGCGTCACCGTTCCGATGGCGGGCAGCGTCGAATCGCTCAACGTGAACGTCGCGGCGGGGCTCCTGCTCTTCGCCGCGGGCCGCGTGCGCCGCGAGTAGGGGAGCGATGGCCGGCGGCCTGTTCGACGAGCCCGACGAGGCGGCGCGCGATCCGCTGGAGCCGGTGCCCGCCGACGCGCCGCTCGCCGAGCGCATGCGCCCGCGCGACGCGTCCGAGCTCCTCGGCCAGGGCCACCTGACCGAAGCCGAGCACATCCTCGCGCGCCCGCTCGCCGGCGAGCTGACGCAGAGCTTGATCCTGTGGGGCCCGCCCGGCACGGGCAAGACGACGATCGCGCGCTTGATCGCGGCACAGAGCGAGCTGCGCTTCGTCCCGTTCTCGGCGGTGCTCTCCGGCATCAAGGAGATCAAGGCGGTGATGGCGGAGAGCTCGCGCGAGCGCAAGCGCACCGGCCGGCGCACGCTGCTCTTCGTCGACGAGATCCACCGTTTCAACAAGGCGCAGCAGGACGCGTTCCTCCCGTACGTCGAGCGCGGCGACATCCTCTTGATCGGCGCGACGACGGAGAACCCGTCGTTCGAGGTCGTCGGCCCGTTGCTCTCGCGCGCGCGCACGGTCGTGCTGCATCCGCTCGGCGTCGATGCGTTGGTCGCGATCCTGCGCCGCGCCGCGAGCGACGCGGAGCACGGCCTCGGCGGCCGCGTGCGCGTGAGCGACGCAGCGCTCGCGGCGATCGCGAACAGCGCGGACGGCGACGCGCGCCGCGCTCTCACGACGCTCGAGACGGCGGCAGCGTTGCTGCCGAACGGCGGCGAGCTCGACGAGGCGCTCCTGCGCGAGGCGTTGCAGCGCAAGGTGCTGCGCTACGACAAGTCCGGCGACGAGCACTTCGACCTCGTCAGCGCGCTCCACAAGAGCGTGCGCAACGGCGACGCGGACGCGTCGATCTACTGGCTCGTGCGCATGCTCGAGGCGGGCGAGGACCGCAAGTACCTGGCGCGCCGACTCGTGCGGATCGCGAGCGAGGACGTCGGTCTCGCCGACCCGCAGGCGCTCTCCGTCGCGCTGGCCGGCGCCGACGCCTGGCACCGCCTGGG
>CAZGTQ010000041.1:0-2829 GCA_964528575.1 uncultured Planctomycetaceae bacterium
CGCGTCCGCGCTCGCGGTCGCGCTCTGGATCGGGCGCGAGGGACCGGAGGCCGCGCTGACGGCGCCGGCGACGACCGCGGAGCACGACGCGGCGCGCGCGGACGCGGCGCTCGTCGCGGGCGCGGAGGCGCAAGCCGTCGACACGGCGCCGAGCGACGAGCCGGCCGACGCACGGCGCCCGCTCGCCGCTCCCGAGGCCGAGATCGCCGCGCCGGCCGCGGCGGACGACGAGCTCGCGACGATTCGCGGCCGCTGCGTCTTCGCCGACGGCTCCCCCCTCGCGGGCGTCGCGTGGGACGCCGGCGGCTGGCGCGCGAACGAGGAGCGCGCGCTGCGCTACGGGCTCCCGGACTCCTGGACGGGGCCCGAGGGAACGACTGCGGCGGACGGACGCTTCGTCGCGCGCTTCGAGGCGCCGCGCGCGTACCAGTTCTCGTTCGATCTCGCGCGCGAAGGCTACGCCGCCGAGAGCTGGCGCTGGAGCGAGATCCTCCCGGGCGCAGTCGTCGACCTGGGCGACGTCGTGATGGAGCGCGGCGGCGCGATCGAAGGGATGCTCGTCGACGCGGGCGGCGAGCCGCTGCGCCAGCACGGTTGGCGTGCGTACGCGGAGGCGCTGCGCGTCGATCGCGGCCCGAACCGCGAGAACCCGCGCGTGCGCGTGGACGTCGACGCTGGGAGCGGCCGATTCCGGCTCGAGGACGTGCGGCCGGGACCTGCGCAGCTCGAGGCGAAGACCGCGATGGCGTCGGTCGACGGTCCGCGCATCGACGTCGTCGCGGGCGAGACCGTCGAGACCGTGATCCGCTACGCCGGCCCCGACACGTCGCGTCGCATCGCGGTGTCGACGTACTCGCGGCCCCTGCGCGCACGGGCTTCTCCCGCAGCGTCGTCGATCCGGCTGCATGGCGCCGGACCCGAGCCGCTCGTCGCTCAGCAGACACCGGTCACGGGCGGCTACTTCTTCGACGACCTCGCGCCCGGCACGTACCGCATCGAGATCGACGACGAGCACTTCCTGCCGTGGAGTCGCGACGGCGTCGAGCCGGGGACTCAGGTCCGGGCGCAGCTCGGAGGCAACGCGGCGCTCGCGCTCGACGTGCGCGAGCGCGCGACGGGCGAGCCGGTCGAGCTCTACGCGGTGCGGGTCGCACACCGCAACGTCAACTTCTTCCCGAACGAGTTCGAGGTGCACGACGGCGAGGAACCGCTCCCCGACGGTCTCGTGCGCGTCTTCCCGGGCGACTACCGCGTCACCGTGCTCTCGCCCGAGCATGCCCCCGCCGCGGTCGACGTCGACGGCGTGCAGCCGCACGAGACGCGCGTCGTCGAGGTGCTCGTCGGCGAGCCGATCGAGCTCGGCGGGCGCGTCGTGCGCTCCGACGGGTCGCCGGGCGCGGGGCTCGAGGTGCTGCTCCTGCGCCTCGCCGAGGTCGACGACTCGCCGGAGAGCGGTGTCTTGCGGCGCATGAGCTCGTCGTCGCGCGAGCGCGAGATGCGCCGCGAGCTCGCGTCGACCGACGCGGGCTCCGACGGCCGGTTCGTGTTCTCCGTGCCGATGGCCGGCGCGTACGCGCTGCGCGCGCAGACGCCGACGGGCCTCGCCGCCGCCACGGAGGCGCTGGACGTCGCCCCTGGACGCAGCCGCACCGACGTCGAGCTGGTCGTCTCGCTCGGCGGCTGGATCGAAGGCCGCGTCGTCGGGCCGCCAGGCGCGGACTTCACGGGGCTCGAGATCAGCACGCTCCCCGAGTCGCGCGACATCACGCACCGGATGTGGTTTCGCGACGCGGGCCCGTTCGAGCTCGAGCCCGACGGGACGTTCCGCGTCGGACCGCTCGCGCCCGGTCCGACCGAAGTCGCTCTCGTCGTCCGGATCGGCTCGGGCGGCTTCTCCACCGCGAACGACGTCCCCCTCGGCACCGTGCACGTACCCGAGGGCGGCGTCGTCTCGCTCGAGGCCTCGGTCACCGACCGCTTCCCCGGCCGCGTCGAAGTCGCGGCGCTGCGCGACGGCGAGCCGCCGGTCGACGCGCTCGCCGTCTTCCGCGCGCTCAGCGAGGCGCCGATCACGCTCTTCACGGCGCCGCTCGACGTTCACGGCCGCGTCGGTCCGCTCCTGGTCCACGCCGGCACCTGGACCGTGGGCGTGCGCACCGAAGGCGAGCCGTGGGAGCACGTCCACCCCGAGCCGATCGTCGTCGAGCCCGCGGGGAGCGCGACGGTCGAGCTGCGAGTCGAAACGGCCGCCGCGACGATCGAGGTGCGCGACGCGGCGACGGAGGAGCCGGTCGCGGGCGTGAAGCTCGACGTGCTGTCGGTCGACCCGGAGACGGGCGAGCCGCGCTCCGAGCAGGCGACGTTCGCCGGACAGCGCGTCGCGACCGATCACGATGGCCGCGCGCGGCTCGTCCTGTCGCCGGGCGACTACGTCCTGCGCACGCTGTCGGGAGCGCTCGAGGGCGCGCTCGTCTGGACGTTCACGGGCCCGGACCGCGACGTCGTTCGACTGGAGAAGAACCGATGAAACGCACGACGCTCGCGATCGCTGCGCTCGTGGTCGTCGCGTCCGCGCTCGCGGTCGCGCTCTGGATCGGGCGCGAGGGACCGGAGGCCGCGCTGACGGCGCCGGCGACGACCGCGGAGCACGACGCGGCCCGCTCGGACGCGGCGCTCGTCGCGGGCGCCGAGGCGCAAGCCGTCGAGGCGGCGCCGGGCGACGAGCCGCGCGACGCACGGCGCCCGCTCGCCGCTCCCGAGGCCGAGATCGCGGCGCCGGCCGCGCCCGACGACGCGCTCGCGACGATCCGCGGCCGCTGCGTGCTAGCC
>CAZGTQ010000042.1:0-1686 GCA_964528575.1 uncultured Planctomycetaceae bacterium
TCGAGCGCGGGGCCTTCGGTCGTTCGGCGGACCTGGGCGCGCTCGTGTGCGCCCTCCCGAAGCTCGACACGGTCCTCACCGCGGTCTTCAGCGCGTCGTCGGAGGAAGCCCTCGACCTGCCGGACGCCGAAGGAACCCGCACGGTGCTCTCCGTGTGCGTCGAGCGCGCCGCCGCGCAGCCGGAGAGCGCCGGCTCGACGGATGAGGCCGCGTTGCGAGCCGTGCTGGTCGTCGAGGGCGGCGCGGTGGCGCGGAAGCCCGTTCGCGCGAAGGCTCACGCGCAGGGCGGCGACGACGCCGCGTGGTTTCGAAGCGAGTCGATCGGCCTGGCGGACGAACCCAGGCCCGGCGGCGGCCCGATCGTCGTCGTGCTCCGATCGCCCTTCGACGTCGAGCGCGCGGCGCGGCTTCCGGCCGGCACCGACGTCGCGGGGGCCCTGGTCGCCGTGCTCGCGGTCGAGTCCCTCGAAGCTCTCGCTCCCGGGGACGGGCGGCGCGCGGCGCTGGAAGCGCTCGCGCGCTGTCGCGACGAGCTCGCCCCCGCCGAGGATCCGGCGCGCGGTCCGCTCCTCGGCGAGCACGGGTCGCTCCTGACGCTGGCCAGCGCGTTCCAGGCCTTGGACGACCCGCAGTTCCACCGCTCGGGGCTCTTGTTCCTCGCGTCCGCGAGCGGAGCGAAGCTCACCGAGGACGTGGCGCTCTCCGCCGACGGGAAGGAGCTCACGGACTTCATCGACCAGCTCCAGGAGGAGCGCGGCCAGGGATCGGTCGAGCCCGGCGTGGAGTGGCTCCTCGAGCGCAGCGCGTTCGCGTTCCTGGCGTCGCTCGCGCTCGACTCGCCGCCCCTCGCGCGCGAGCTCTCCGGCGTGCTCCTGCGCCACGCGGGCGAGCTTGGGCGCTACCCGGGCCTCCTCGGGGAGATCGTCGCCGGGTGCGCCGACCTCCCCGCGCTCGAGGCTCGACTCGTGGCCGAGAACGCGATCTTCCTCGAGGACCACGACCCCGCCGCGCGCATCCGCGCGTACGACTGGCTGGCCGCGCGCGGCCTCGCCCCGGAAGGCTTCGATCCGTTCGCCCCCGACGTCGCCCGCCGCGCCGCGCTGGCGCGCGCCCGGGAAGCCCTCGAAGCGCACGGGGCCGGTTCGCGGTGACGAAACGACGCGGATCCGGGGCGCCCCGCGACACTGGGGCTGTGCGCGAGCACGCGAACGGCGAACGCGTCGTTCGGAGCCGGCGGCGCCGCATCGCACGCGTCTTCCTCCTGCTCGCGATCGCCGCACTCACCTTGCGCGCGGTGCTGCCCTTCGCCGCGCCGAAGGCGCTCGCGGCGTGGGCGGAGGCCAACGGCCTCACGGCGAGCTACGAGGACCTCGACCTCTCCTTGCTCACGGGGAACGTCGAGCTGTGGCACCTCGTGCTGCGCGACCGCGAGCGAGCGGCGTCGGAGCCCCCGCTCCTGCACGTCGAGTACGCGACCCTCGACCTCGAAGTTTCGTCGCTCTTCACGGGACGACCCCGCATCCGCCGCGTGGAGGTCGACGGGCTCGACATCGATTTGCGGCGGCGCGCGGACGGCACGCTGGACTGGCCCCTCGGCGGCGCGAACGTCGCGGCGCGCGAGGACGCGCCGGCCGGAGAAGTCGCGCCGCGCGGTGAGGCGGCGGATCCCGCGCAGCGCGAAGCGCT
>CAZGTQ010000043.1:0-16544 GCA_964528575.1 uncultured Planctomycetaceae bacterium
GCGCTCGTCGACGCGCCGTGGCGCGCGGCCGAGAGCGCGCCGCAGGACGCCCGTCCGAGCGTTCCCGAGCCGCGCGTGTCCGCGAGGCCCGCGGAGCCCGCGATCCTGACGGTGGGGCAGCTCACGGCGGCGATCGCCGGCTCGCTCACGTCGCTCGGCCGCCTGCGGGTCGAGGGCGAGGTCAGCCGCGTGTCGAAGCCGCGGTCGGGGCACGTGTTCTTCGACCTCAAGGAGGACGGCGCCAAGGTCGCGTGCAAGATCTGGCGCAGCCAGCTCCAGCGCGCATGCGGCTTCGACCTGTGCGAGGGGCAGCAGGTCGTCGTCACCGGGCGGCTCGACGTGTACGCGCCGCACGGGTCGTACAGCCTCGTGCTCGACCAAGTCGAGCAGCGCGGTCTCGGCGCGCTGCTCGCGCGGCTCGAGGCGCTCAAGCGCGAGCTGAAGACGCTCGGCTGGCTCGACCGCGCGCGCGCGCTGCCCGCGCTGCCGCGCACGATCGGCGTCGTGACGAGCCGCGATGGCGCGGCGCTGCGCGACGTGCTGCGCACGCGCAGCCTGCGCTGGCCGCTCTACCCGGTGCGCCTCGCGCACGCGCCGGTGCAAGGCCCCGGCGCCGCGCCGGAGATCGCCGCGGCGATCGAGGCGCTCGATGCGAGCGGCGTCGACGTGATCCTCCTCACGCGCGGCGGCGGCTCGCTCGAGGACCTGTGGGCGTTCAACGAGCGCGTCGTCGCCGAGGCGATCTGGAACGCGCGCGTGCCGGTCGTGTCCGCGGTGGGGCACGAGACCGACTTCACGCTCGCCGACCTCGTCGCCGATCGCCGCGCGCACACGCCGACCGACGGGGCTCAGACGGTGATCCCCGATCGCGCGGCGCTCCTCGAGCGGCTCGAGCGCGCGGGCGGCTACCTCGTCGACGCGATGGACGCGCACGTCGCCGGCCGCGTCGAGCGGCTCGAGCGCGCGGCGCGCTCGCGGACGCTGCGCGACGCGGGATGGCTGCTCGGCGAGCGCGAGAAGACGCTGCAGCGCGAGCGCGAGCGGCTCGTGCGCTGCGGGCGGCGCGCGATCGCGGGCGCGGCGGCGGAGCTGCGCGCGGCGCACGCGCGGCTCGAGCGCCAGAGCCCGGCGCGCCGGCTCGAGCGCGGGCTCGAGCGGCTGCGGCGCGCGGGCGAGCGGCTGCAGGGGACGGCCGAGCGCCGGCTCGATCGCGCGGGCGAGCGGATCAGGCTCGCGGCGCGCGGGCTCGAGGCGACGTCGCCGCTCGCGGTGCTCGCGCGCGGCTACTCGATCGCGCGGCGCGCGGACGGCGGGCCGTGCATCGTGCGCGCGGACGACGTCGCGCTCGGCGCGACGATCGAGACGCGGCTGCACGACGGCTCGCTCGTGTCGCGCGTGACCGAGGTCCGGCCGGGAGACGGCGACGCGTGAACCTCTGGGCGGTCGTCGTCAACTGGAACGGGGGCGCGGGCAACCTCGCGTGCCTGCGCTCGCTCGAGGCGAACGGCGTCGCGGCCGAGCGCATCGTCTTCGTCGACAACGCGTCGAGCGACGGCTCAGACCGGCTCGTGCGCGCCGAGCTTCCCGGGCTGGTGTTCCTGCAGAACGAGCGCAACCTCGGCTTCGGCCACGGGACGAACCGCGGCGTCGAGCACGCGCTCGCGGCCGGCGCGCGAGCGGTGTTCCTCGTCAACAACGATGTCGTGCTGCCGACGGGCACGCTCGCCGAGCTCGAGAACGCGCTCGAACGCCGGCCCGAGCGCGGCATCGTCGGGCCGCGCGTGCTCCACCTCTCGCGGCCGCAAGTCGTCTGGGCCGCGGGCGGGCGGCTGACGTTCCGCCAGAACCTGACGACACTGCTCGGCCACGGGCGCGCCGACGGCGAGCGCTGGCGGCGCGACGTCGACGTCGACTACGTGCCCGGCTGTGCGATGCTCGTGCGGCGCGAGGTCTTCGAGCGCGCGGGGTTGCTCGACGGCGCCTACTTCGCGTACCACGAGGACGTCGACTTCTGCATGAAGGCGCGCGACGCCGGCTTCGGGATCGGCTGCGTCGGCTCGGCCGCCGCCTACCACGACGCCCACGCGTCGACCGGCGGCGGCTACAACCCGCGGCGCAAGTACATGATGGGCGTCAACACGATCTGGTTCCTGCGCCGTCACGGGACGCCCGTTCGCTGGCTGCGTTTTTTCGTGTTCGACGTGCTCAGCCTGCCTGGCGTGTGGCTCCTGGGCCTGTTCCGCGGCCGCGCGCGCGGCGTGCTCGCGAAGGCGCTGGGCATGTGGCACGGCGCGCTGGGCCGGCGCGTCACGGCGGACGCGCTCGCTCCGGGCGCGTGCCGCCTCTGGTAGCCGCGCGCCCGTAGCCGCGGGCCGCGCCGTGCCGTATGCTCTGCGCCCCGCGCGGCCGGGCTCCGGCCGCGACCCGAACCGAACGATTCCGACGAGAGCGAGCACGCTGGTATGGGCAGAGGCGACAAGCGCACGCGCAAGGGCAAGATCAGCCGCGGCAGCTACGGCAAGACGCGCCCGCGCAAGCGGAACCTGCCCAAGCGCACCGCGAAGGGCGCGGCGAAGTAGCGCTTCAGCGCTGGGCGACGGCCGACCAGCCGGGGACGTCCGCCCAGCCCGGAACGGGGCCCGCGGGCTCGGCCGCGCTCGCGTTCGACGAGGCCAGCGCGTGCTCCTTCTCGAAGTGCGTGCGGCCCCCGGCGGCGCGGTGGGGCGCGGCCGGCAGGAAGCCCGTGTCCGCCTGCACCTTCAGCGAGACCTCGACGAAGAGCTCGTCGGCGTGCACGTCCGCGCGCGACGGCGCGGTCACGCGCAGGGCGCCGGCACGCATGACGAGTTGCTCGCCGTCGTCGAGCCACACCGTCGAAGTCACGTTGCCGCCGCGGAGCAGGAAGCGGAACTCGGCGCGCGACTGCGCCTCGTGCTCGCCCTCGTGCGGATCGGGCGCCGGCACCTCGAACAGGTCGACGAGGAGCCCCGCGACGTCGACGAGGCTCGCGGCCCCGGGCCCGCGCCGGCCGGCTTCGATGAAGCTCGGCAGCTCGACGAGGAACGGGACGCGGAAGCCGGCGTCGCCGGGGCGGTCGGTCGCGAAGGCCGCGAACATCGTCACGGCGTCGTAGCGTCTGTCGGTCGCGTCGAGCGCCGCCTGGACGGCGCCGAGCAGCGCGAACGCCTCGCGGCCGCGCTCGCCGGCGTCGCGCAGGTGCAGCCACGCGACGACGCGCTCGTCCGCGTGCGTGTCGAGGTGGCCGCGCAGGAGCTGCGCGAGCCGCTCGGCGCCGAGGTCGGCTTGCTCGACGACCGCGTCGAATCCCTCGATGCCCGTCGCGGTGACGAACGGCTCCTCGAGGTACGCGGCGGTCGCGGCGCCGCTCGCGCGCGCGGACTTCGCGAGCGTCCACGCGCCGCGCGGCAGGCGCAGGTCGTTCGACACGACGCCGTGCGCCATCGGCCAGCGGCCGGTCCAGAGGCTGACGGCGGAGGCGGCGCTCGACCGTGACGGCGCGTACATGCGCTCGACGCCCGCGGCGCGGCGGGCGAGCTCGAGCAGCGCCCGGTGCGACGTGTCGAGATCGGACGGCACCGCGCCGACCGTGATCACGACGAGGTGCGCCCACAGCGGGCGGTGGGGCAGCGGCGAGTCGGGGCCGCGCTCGCTCATGCGCAGGCCGAAACCGATCGGCAGCGCGAGGATCAGCGCGGCGAGCGCCAGCTTGGGGGCGAGCTCGAGCTTGGGGGCGAGGACAGTCACAGCTTCCCCGCGAGCGCCATCCAGCGCAGCTTGAGCACCGTCGTGTAGCCTTGCATCAGGATGCGCAGCGTCAGCGTCGATTCGCCGCGGGCGCGGTCGACGAACTCGATCGGGATCTCCGCGATCGGGATGCGCGCGCGCGCGGTCTTGAACAGGAGCTCCTGCACGATCGCCGGGCCGGTCGAGAACGTGTCCTCGACGCGGATGCGGCGCAGCGTCCCGGCGCGCCAGCAGCGGAAGCCGGAGTTGCAGTCGCGCACGCTGACGCCGAGCAGGACGCGAATGTACAGGTTCGCGGCGCTCGTCAGGAGGCGCCGTGGAACCGAGCGGTCGGCGTCGGAGCCGCCGGCGACCGAGCGCGAGCCGAGGACGAGCCCGAACGGCTCGCCGTTCCCCGGCTCGTCGAGCGTCGCGACCATCGCGGGGACGTAGCGCGGATGGTGCGAGAAGTCGGCGTCCATCTCGACGACGACGTCGGCGCCCATCTCCAGCGCGCGCACGAATCCGTCGCGGCCGGCGCTCCCGCGGCCGCGCTCCGTCGCGCGGTGCAGGAGGTGCAGGCGTTCCTCGCCCGCGTCGCGCACGAGCCGCCAGGTGCCGTCGGGCGAATCGTCGTCGATCACGAGCACCTCGTACTCGGCGCCGAGGGCGAGGAGCTCGCGGGCTAGATCGAGCACGTTCTCGGCTTCGTTGTACGTCGGGACGGTGCAGATGATGCGACGCGGGGGGGGAGTCATCGCGGAGCAGGCGAAAGGGTACGACCCGCGGTCCCGATGGAGTACGTTGCCGGCCCGTTTTCGATGGAACCGAACCGGAACGACACGACCGGAGCCGACCTGACCGGAGCCGACCAGAGCCGGGGCGAGCCCGGCGCCGGGACGAACGGCACGCGCCGCCACGACCGCCTCGCGCTCGTGCTGATCCTGGCGCAGCTCGCGCTGCTCGTGCACATGGCGTGGCGCGTCGGTCCGACGTTCGACGAGCACTTCTACATCGCCGCGGGCTACGCGTACCTCGAGGACGGGCACTTCTCCCTCAACCGCGAGCACCCGCCGCTGCTCAAGCTGCTCGCCGCGCTCCCGCTGAAGCTCGCGGGCGGCGTCGACTTCCCCGCGCACTGGCGCGACCTGGTCGATTACCCGGTCAACTTCTTCTACCAGCGCAACGCGGAGCACTTCGAGCGCAACCTGTTCCTCGCGCGCCTGCCGCTGTGCGCGCTGTGCGCGCTGCTCTCCTTCGCGGTGTACCGCGTCGGGCGAGCGATGCTCGGCGCGCGCGCGGGCCTCGTCGCGCTGATCCTGTGTGCGTTCGATCCGAACGTGCTCGCGCACGGCAGCCTCGCGGCGCTCGATGGCGGGACCGCGGCGCTGTTCTTCATGGCCGTGGCGTCGCTCGTCGCGCTGCTCGAGCGGCCGAGCGCGGGCCGCGCGCTCGGCGCCGGCGTCCTGTTCGGCCTCGCGAACCTCGCGAAGTTCACGTCGCTCCTGCTCGTGCCGCTGGGCGCGGCGCTCGCGTTGATCGCCTGCGTGCGCGGCCGCCGCGTCGCCCCGCTCGGCTGGACCGCGCTGACCTGGCTCGCCGGCCTGTCGGTCTTCGCCGCCGTCTACCGTTACGAGGCGCGCAGCGCGAACGAGGCGTGGGGCGAGCGGCCGTACGTCGCCGAGGTACGGCCGGAGCGCGAGGAGGCGACGCCGGGCGAGCTCGCGATCGCCGCGGCGCGCGTCGGCGTGCCCGGCGACGTCGTGCAGCGCGCGCTGACGGCGCCGACGACGGCGGACGCGGTCGATGCGCTCGCCGAGCAGCTCGACGGGGGCGGGGTGCGCGCGCGCGCGGCGTTGCTCGCGCTGCGCACGCTGCACGACGCGCCGTCCGACGTGCGCAAGCGCGCGTTCCGCGCGGTGCTCGACGCGGCGCCCGCGCTCGAGGAGGACGCGGTGCTCGGCGCGCTCGCCCATCTCGCGCACGACGAGCGGCCGACGGTCGAGGCGTGGCGCGTCTGGTACGAGCGCCGGCGCATGGGGAGCTGGGATCGCGCGCTCTTCACGCAGCCGTGGATCGACGCGCTGACGCGCGGCGTGCTCGGCGACGAGACCCCGATCCCGCTGTTCTCGGCGTGGAAGGGGCTCGACTACCAGATCCAGCACGGGAGCGACGGCCACGCTTCGTACTTCCGCGGGCGCACGCTCGGCGCCGCCGAGTTCCGCGAGGGCAACCCGCACCCCGAGTACTACCTCGTCGTGATGCTCGTCAAGCACCCGCTCGCGTGGCTGCTCGTCGTCGGCGCCGGCCTCGTGCTGTGGCGGCGGCCCGGGCCGCAGCGCACCGCGGTGCGCACCGCCGCGTTCGTCGGAGCGCCGCTCGTCCTGTTCGTCTCGTTCTCGCTCGGCAACGTGCTGATGGGCATCCGCTACGTGCTGCCCGTCGTGCCGTTCCTCGCCGTCGCCGGCGGCGTCGCGGCGCTGCGGTTCCCGCGCGCCGCGCTCGCGCTCGCGCTCGTCGCGGCGGTGAGCGGCAACTGGGTCCACCCGCACCAGCTCATGTACTACAACGCGCTCGTCGGCGGCCCGACCGGCGGCCCCGAGCTCACGGTCGTCGGCGACGACTGGGGCCAGGGCCTGCGCGCGCTCGGCGCGTTCCGCGAGCGCTGGGCCGACGAGATCGAGGCGGCGGGCGGGTTCCACTACGAGCCGTACGCGGCGGGCGACGTCACCGCGCTCGGCCTCGGTGGCACGCGGCCGGTGCGCGGGGAGCTGCGCGGGATCGTCGCGGTCAACTTGCTCAGCTACTGGCGCGATCCCGATCCGAAGCGGCCCGACCAGCGCGCGTACCTCTGGCTCGACGAGTACGAGCCGTTCGCGCGCCTCGATCGCTCGATCCTCGTGTTCGACACGCGCGAGCCGCCGCCGGGGGGCAATCCGCTGCCGGAGTGGGAGCGGGCGCGCGCGGGCGCGGGGCCACGCTGACGCAGGCTCGATCGGTGCGAGGGTACGAGCGGCGGGGTACGATCGACCTCGCCCCCGCCCTCGCCCCCGCCCTCGACCGCGTACGGGCTCGGGCTCTCGAGTCGAGCGCCACACGAACGAGGATCGCCATGCGAAGCTCCGGGTCCGGCCGTTCCCGCCACACGCTCGCAGCGACGGGCGGCTTCGTCGTCCTGCTCGCCGGGATCGGGCACGCGCAGGTCGTGCCCGTGCAGAAGCTCCAGGCGTCCGACGTCTCGCTGGACGACGCGTACGTCGGGTACGCGCTCGCCGCGGACGGAGACCGGGTCGTCGTGGGAGCGCCGAACAAGAGCGACGCTTTCCCGCAGTCCGGCGCCGCCTACGTGTTCGAGCGGACGCCCAGCGGCTGGGTCCAGACGGCGAAGCTGACCGAGGAGGCGGACGCCGACAGCTCGAACGGGTTCGGCGGATCGGTCGCGCTCGATGGCGACCGCATCGTGGTGGGGGCGCCGGGAGCCGACCTCTCCCCGTCCGTGGTCGGCGTCGGGGTGGTCTACGTCTTCGACCGGACCCCGAGCGGGTGGGCTCGCGTCGCGCGGCTCGTCAGCCCGTCTCCGGACCCGAGCGACTGGTACGGATTCGACGTCGCCGTGGACGGCGACACGGTGCTGGCGTCCGAGCAGCACGACGACGGCGCGACCGTCGTGGAGGGGCGCGTCTACGTGTACCAGCGCAGCGGCACGAGCTGGCCGCTCGTGGCGGAGCTCACCGCTCGCGATCCCGCGGCGTACGACTCCTTCGGTACGGCCATCGACGTCGACGGCGACGCGGCGATCGTCGGCGTGCTCTACGACGCCGACAACGGGCTGGACTCCGGCTCCGCCTGGGTGTTCCGGCGCTCGGCGCCCGGCGCCACGACGTGGGTGCGGGAAGCCAAGCTCCTGGCGTCCGATGGCGCGGCGGGCGACCGCTTCGGCGGGGACGTCTCGATCTCGGGCGACTACGCCGTCGTGGGCGCGTCGGGGGACGGCAGCGCGACCGGGAGCGACCGGGGCGCGGCCTACGTGTTCCGCCGGACGGTGAGCGGGTGGGTGGAGATGGCCAAGCTCCTGCCCTCGGACGGCGGCGCCAACGCGGGCAAGTTCGGCCAGCACGTCGCGCTCGACGGGAGCGCGCTGCTCGTGGCGGCCAACACGCTGGGAGCGGGCTCCAGCGCGTGGGCCGGCTATCTGTTCCGGCGCACCGGCTGGATCTGGGTCGAGCAGGATCGGCTGACGTGTCCGACCCTCAACTACGTTCCCGTGGACATGGGCTCGGGCACGGCGATGATCGGCGCGCCCCTCGACGGAGCGAACGACGAGGGCGCCGCCTGGCTCTACGAGCTCGACGTGCCCACGCTCGAGGCCGGCGTCTTCGAGGCTTCGCTCTCCGCCGGCGCCACCCAGACGCTCGAGCTCCTCCCCGGCGCGGAGCACGCCGGATCGATCCACGTGCTCCTCGGCTCGCTCTCCGGCACCGTTCCCGGCACGCCGTTGCCGCAGGGCACGCTGCCGTTGAACGTCGACGCCTACACGCAGTGGGTCCTGGCGAACCCCAACTCGCCCGTCCTCCAGAATTCGTTCGGCGTGCTCGACGCGCAGGGCGACGCGATCGCGACGTTCGTGCTGCCGGCGGGCTCGCCGCCGGGCCTCGTCGGCTCGACCGTCGTCCACGCGTACGTCGTCGTCTCCGTCCCGCCGAGCGTCGACCACATCAGCAACGCGGTGTCGCTCGCGTTCAGGCCTTGAGCGCGGCCCGCACGCGCCGGCCGGCTCAGTAGCCGAGCGCTCGGAGCTGCGCCGCGAGCTCGGGGTCCTCGTTGCGCTCGCCGCGCGCGACGGGGCCGAGGCCCTTGCGGAAGTGCACGAACGCGCGGTGGAGCTTCTCGGTCAGCTCGCGGTTCTCGGGCGCCTGCGGCTGGATGAGCTCGTAGCGCGTCATGCTCCCCGGCTCGAAACGCGCGAGCGACTGGCGCTCGCGGAACCAGGGCGCGTCGGCACGCCACGGCGCGTCGTTCGGCGGGCGCGTGTACGGCTCGCTGCTCGTGCGGTACCAGTAGCGGTGCGTCTGCGTGCGGATCGTCAGCGCGACGTCCGCGACCGACGAGACGGCGAAGCCGCGCGAGGGTTGCGCGTCGAGCAGGCTCGGGCCGTCGAAGGCGTGCCAGGCCTCGAGGCCGAGCAGGTCGAGCACCGTCGGCGTCACCTGGAGCAGCTCGACGATGTCTGCGCTGCGCCGTGGCTCGAGCCCGGGCGCGTGGACGAGCAGCGGGATCCACAGCACGCCATCGGTCAGGCTGAGGCCGTGGTCGTAGCGCGACCACGTCTCGTACAGCTCCTCGCCGTGGTCCGAGGTGAAGATCACCGCGGTGCGGCCTGCGAACGGCGAGGCGTCGAGGTGCTCGAGCAGTCGGCCGATCTCGCGGTCCGCGCCGACGACCTCGGCCGCATAGAGCTCGTGCATGTGCCGCAGATCCTCGGCCGGCGGCGTCGCGCGCTGCTCCTCCCACGCGTTGAACACACGGTACTGCTCGTACTTGTCGAGCACCGGGCGCGCCTCGTAGTCCCACAGGTCGGGCGGCGGCCGGTGCTCGGCGTGCGGGTCCATCAGGTGCACCCAGCCGAACCAGCGTTCGTCGGGCGCCGCGGCGCGCTCGTCGAGCCACGCCGTCGCGGAGTCGACGACGCTCCGGTCCCACAGGTATTGGTCGACGGCGAAGTCCATGCCGCAGCCGCGCACGTCCCAGCCCTCGTGGAACACGTTGCGGCCCTCCTCCTGCAGCTTGCAGAGGTTCGCGACGAAGGACGCGGTCGTGAGCCCCTGCGCCTCGAGCAGCACCTGCAGCGGCACGACGCCGTCGGCGAGGTTGCCGTTCTGCAGGTTGACGCCGTGGCGCAGCGGGAAGAGCCCCGTGAGCATGCTCGACACCGCGGGGTGCGTGATCGTCGCGGGCGAGTAGGCGCGCTCGAACACGAGCGAGCGTTGCGCGAGCGCGTCGATGCGGGGCGTGCGCGCCCCCGGGCCATAGGCGCCGACGCGATCCGCGCGGAGCGTGTCGACGGTGACGAGCAGGACGTTGTCGACCTGCCAGGGGCGCGCGGTGTCGCCGCAGGCCGCGGCGAGCAGCGCGGCGAGGGATCCCGGCAGGATGAGCGCGATCGGTCGAGCGAGAGACATCGCCGGCCGGTTGTACGCGCCGGGGCCGCTGCTGGGAAGGGAGGTCGGGCCGATATACTCGGGAGCTCCGATGCGCTCTCCGTCCGCCCGCCTCGCGTCGCTCCTCGCTGCGTGCGCCGCCCTCTGCGCCGCGTGCGGCGGCGGGGCGAGCGACGCGCCGAACGTCCTGCTCGTCACGATCGACACGCTGCGCGCGGACCGCGTCGGCTGCTACGGCTACGCGCGCAACACGACGCCGCGGCTCGATGCTCTCGCCGCTGAGGGCGTTCGCTTCGCGCGCGCGTACAGCCACGCGCCGTTCACCGCGCCGGCCCACGCGAGCCTGCTCACGTCGCTCCACACGCCCAGCCACGGCGTCTACGCGTGGGCCGAGCGGCTCGCGGACGACGCGCGGCCGATGGGCGAGCGCTTCACGCACGCCGGCTACCGCACCGCGGCGATCTACAACCAGCCGGCGCTGAAGACGTCCGACGTGACGCGCGGCTTCCAGCACGTGCGCCAGCTCTTCCTCGAGGACCGCGACGTGACCGCGCGGCTCTTCTTCGAGTGGCTCGACGCCGGCGACGGACCGTTCGCGGCGTGGGTGCACCTGTGGGACGTGCACCGTCCGTACGGCTATCGCGACTGGCGCGCCGAGCTCTGGCGCGACAAGGTGCAGCCGCGCGAGGAGTACACGCTCGCGTACGCGGAGGAGCGCTTCGGCGCGGCCACCGACGTGCGCGTCGGCCGCCGCGAGGGCCACTACAACCTGCACCCAGAGGAGCGCGAGCAAGCCAGCGTCGGCGCGGGCGGCGACGCGCGGCCGCTCGGCGCAGCGGACTGGGACTACATCGGCGACCGCTACGACGGGGGCGTGTGGTACGCGGACCGCGGGCTGGGGCTCCTGCTCGACGGGCTGAAGGAGCGCGGGCTCTACGACGACACGCTGATCGTCGTCACGAGCGACCACGGCGAGTCGCTCGACGAGCGCGAGCCGTGCTGGTTCACGCACGACCCGTTCCTCTACGAGGAGACCCTGCGCGTGCCGCTCGTCATCCGCTTCCCCGGCGGCGAGCACGGCGGCCGCACGGTCGACGCGCTCGCGCGCGGCGTCGACGTGCTCCCGACGATGCTCGCGGTCGCGGACCTGCCGCTGGTCGGCGGCGAGCAGGGGCGCAGCCTGCTCGGCAGCGTGCTCGGCACGGACGGCGCCCGCCACACGATCTTCGCGCAGACGCAGACGAAGAACGCGAAGGAGAGCGACGCACACGCCGCGGAGGGCGCGTGGCTCGAGCATCGCGTGATGATCGGCGACGGCCGGCACAAGCTGATCCACGACGTGTCCACGGACACGTGGGAGTACTACGACCTCCAGACGGATCCGGGCGAGGAGCGCAACCGCTTCGAGGACCCGTTCGCGAAGGCGCGCGTCGACGAGCTGCGCGAGGCGCTCGTGACGCTCCAGAACGACCTGCCGCGCGCGGGCGACACGAGCGCGAAGCTCGACCCCCAGGCGCTGGACGTGCTCCGCGGCACCGGCTACGTGGGCGAGGGCGGCGAGTGAGGCGCGGCGCTCACAGATCCGCGAGCGGATAGCCGTCCTGCGCGAGCGCGTCGAGCGGGCCGCCGCGCAGCGCCTCGAACAGCTTCGCCATCAGCTCGTCGCGCCGCTCGAACAGGCGATAGCCCTCCTCCGGCCGCAGGTAGCCGCGCGCGGCCGGGTGCTTGGCGAACAGCTCCTCTCTGCCCATGCGCTCCGCCCAACGCGCGAAGCGGGCGCGCTTGTCGAGCAGCGCCTTGACGAGGAACGGCATGACGATCGTGTAGTCGCACGTGAAGCTCTCGGTCGTGCGGCGGTACTCGTCCTTGTCGACCTTGCCCCACGTCACCGCCTCGCCGGGCGGGCACGACGAGAGCGAGCCGTCGGTCACCGGCGCGGTCGTGAGCTGGATGTCGTACAGGTAGCCCGGAATGTGCTCGAGGCCGAGCACCTGGCTGAGCGCCGGCTCGGGCTGCAGGTTGTAGTTCTTCGGCACGCCGCCGCCGAGGATGAGCGTGCCGAGCGCCTTCGTCTCGCTGTCCTCGCAGCCCCAGCGGTGGTACGCGCAGCTCTCGAACACCTCGCGGTGCAGGTCGAGGTCGAACGCGTACGGCGTGCCGCGCTCCTCGCGCAGCACCCACAGCGCCATCGAGTTCAAGAACACCGACCCGTCGGCCGGGGCGCCGACGAAGATCGGGATCGCCTTGCGCCAGCACTGCGCGAGCAGCCCCTCGCGCACGCCGTTCTTGCGCTCCTGCGCCGCGTAGCGCCGGCCGAGCAGCCAGCGGAGCTCCGTGCCCGTCATCCGCTTCTGGAACTCCTCCTGGCGCAGCACGGCCCGCAGGAAGCGGTCCTGCTCGAGCAGCACGTCCTCGTCGAACCCGATGTCGGTGACGCGGATCGTGCGCTCGTCGCGCAGCGCGCCGTCGTCGCCGAAGATCGGGACCTCGTGGATCGGGTGCTCGCCGGCGCCTTCGAGCGCGCGGTGCCCGTCGTGGTAGCACACCGCGTCGGTCGTCGACACGAGCGCGAACCAGCCGGTCTCGAGCAGCGGCCCCAGCCACGTGTACGTCTGGCCGGAGAGCGTGACGGGCCCGGCGATCGACACGGTCATCGGTACGCCGCGCCCGACGGCTTCGTCGAGCAGGAGCCACACGCGTCGCAGGAACGCGCCGCCGAACGAGGGGAACGAGCCTTCGAGGAGCGCGTCGAGCCCCTCGGCTTCGGTGACGGGGCGCGTGACGAGCTCCGCGCGCTCGCCGCGCGGCGGCACGCCGGGGCACGCGGCGCGCTGGTCCTTGCGAGTCGGCATGCGCGGGAGTGTAGCGCCCGCGCGCCGCCCGCGCTCCCCGCGCGGCGTCACGCTGCCGCGCGCTCGCCGGGCGGCGTCATGCCGTGTGCGGATGGACGCGGCCGGTCACGCTCAGCATCCGCTCCAGCAGCTCGGGCACCATCGGTCGCGCGAAGTAGTAGCCCTGCGCCATGTCGCAGCCGAGCGCCTTGAGCGTCGCGACCTGCTCCGCGGTCTCGGCGCCCTCGGCGACGACCTTGAGGCCGCGCGAGTGCGCCATCTCGACGACCGCCTTGATCGTCGAGGCGCCGGCCGGGTCGGTCGTCATCTCGGCCACGAAGATGCGGTCGAGCTTGAGCGACGAGATCGGCAGCCGCGAGAGGTACGACAGGGAGGAGTAGCCCGTGCCGAAGTCGTCCATGTGCAGCGCCACGTCGCTGCACGCGAGGTCGCGCAGGTTCTGCTTCTCCGGCGCCGTGTTGCGCATCAGGACCGTCTCGGTCAGCTCGAGCGCGAGGTCGTCGAGCGAGATCCCCGCCTCGTCGAGCGTCCGGCGGTAGTAGTCCATGAAGCCGGGCACGGCGAACTCGCGCGCGGAGACGTTGACGCTGACGCTGATCCCCGAGCACGTCGTGAACCGGCGGCGCCAGATCGCGACCTGCCGCGCGGCCTGCCGCAGCACCCAGCGGCCGAGCGGCACGATCAGCCCCGACTCCTCCGCCAGCGGGATGAAGTCGCCCGGGTAGACGACGCCGCGGTCGGGGTGGTGCCAGCGCACGAGCGCCTCGAGGCCGCAGACCTCCTCCGTCGCGAGCCACACGATCGGCTGGTACTCGAGGAACAGTTGGTCCGCCTCGATCGCGAGCGACATCTCGTTCTCCAGCCGCATGCGCGTGACGATGCGGTCGTGCATGCGCTCGTCGAACAACGCGACCCGGTTCTTGCCCTGCGACTTCGCGTGGTAGAGCGCCGTGTCGGCGTCGCGGATGATCTCGACCTCGTTCTCGTAGCCGGGCCCCGAGACGGCGATGCCGATGCTGACTTGCGGCTTGATCGTGAGCCCGTCGACGAGGATCGGGCACGAGACGCGCTCGCGGATGCGTTGCGCGACCAGCTCCGCATCCGACGACCGTTGCGTGCCCTCGAGGAGCACGACGAACTCGTCGCCGCCCATCCGGGCGGTCGTGGTATCGGAGTTGCGCACCGCCACGTCGCCCGTGCGCACGGCGGAGAGGATGCGCCGCGAGATCTCGACGAGCACCGCGTCGCCGACACGGTGACCGAGGCTGTCGTTGACGACTTTGAAGTCGTCGACGTCGAGGAACAGGATCGAGAAACCGAACGACGTGTCCTCCCGCGTGCGGACGAGGCAGCGCTGCGCCCGGTCGAGCAGGAGCGCGCGGTTCGGCAGGTCCGTGAGCACGTCGTGGAGCGCATCGTGGCGCAACTGCGCCTCGGCGCGCCGCCGCCGCGCCACCTCGGAAGCGAGCCGCTCGTTGAGCTCCTCGAGATCGCGGTTGAGCGCGCTGATCGTCTCGTTCGTCTCCTCCGTCGACTTCAGCCGCAGGAAGACGCGGATCTTCGAGAGCATCTCCGCGTCGTCGAACGGCTTGGTGATGTAGTCGTCCGCGCCCGCCTCGTAGCCGCGCAGGCGCTCGGACAGCATCGCCTTCGCCGAGACCATGATCACCTTCGTGTGGCGCAGCTCGGGGATCTGGCGCAGGCGCCGGCACGTCTCGTAGCCGTCGATGCCCGGCATCATGATGTCGAGCAGCACGAGGTCGGGCTCGACCTCGGCGGCGATCCCCAGGCACTCCTCGCCCGAGGACGCGGCGTAGAGCTCGAAGCCGTCCGCGAGGATCTCGGTGAGGATGAGCCGGTTCGTCTCGTTGTCGTCGACGACGAGGATGCGCGGCCAGGCTTCGCTGTCGGGCTCGGGCAGCATCGGGGATCAGGTGCGAGCCGCAGAGCGCGCCGCCGGCAGCGCCGGGGGCGGCTCCTCGGCGCGGCCGAGAGGGAGCTCGAAGGTGAAGCGCGCGCCTCCGTCGGGACGGTTCTCGGCCCAGATGCGGCCGGCGTGCGCCTCGACGATCTCGCGGCAGATCGACAGGCCCAGGCCGGTGCCGCCGGCGCCCGTCTTGGTCGAGCTCGATTGGATGAACTTCTCGAACACGCGCTCGAGCTCTCCCTCGGGAATGCCCGCTCCGCGGTCGGAGACCGAGACGAGCGCGAGCGTGCCCCGTGCTTCGCAAGCGACCTCGATCGAGCCGCCCTCCGGCGAGAACTTCACCGCGTTGCCGAGCAGGTTGCGCACGACCTGGCTCATGCGCACGGGATCGACGACGACGTGGAGCTGCTTGGGCGCCTGCAGGGTGATCGTGAGGCCGAGCTCGCTCGTGCGCGAGACGAACTGGTCGATCTCGTGGTCGGCGAGGCGGACGAGGTCGGCGCTCTTGAAGTCGAAGAGCATCCGGCCCGCCTCGAGCTTCGCGAGGTCGAGCAGGTCGTCGAGAAGGGCGAGGAGCGTGGCTCCGCCGCGCTCGATGTGCTCGAGGTACTCGCCGAGCTTCTCCGCCGTCAGCGTCGGCAGGCGCTTCCTGCCGAGGCGCGCGAAGCTGAGGATCCCGTGCAGCGGCGTGCGCAGCTCGTGCGACATGTTCGCGAGGAACTCGCTCTTCTCGCGGTTCGCCGCCTCCGCCAGCTCGACGCGCCGCGTGTCGGTGATGTTGCGCACGATGACGAACACGCGCGAGGTCAGCATCGGGAAGACGCGCGCTTCGTAGACGGCCGTGCGCTGCGGGCCCTCGACCTCGTACTCGAGCAGCACGGGCCGCTGGTGCGCGCGCACTTCGTGCAGCGCCTCGCCGAAGCGCCGGCCGACGTCCTTGGGCGGGAAGTCGCGCAGGTTCTTGCCGACGAGCTTGCGGGGCGAGTCGAGCACGTCGGTCGAGCCGCCGTCCTTGACCTCGAGGATCTTCCCGTCGAGGTCCGCCCACATGAACAGGTCCGGGAACGCCGTGAGGACGGCGCGCAGCTCCGCGTTCGCCTGCAGGAGCTCCTGCGAGCTCAGCTCCATGCTGCGCTCCAGCATGCGGCGATCGGCGTCGAACTCGTGGTAGGCGAGGTCGACGCTCTCGAGGAAGGCGCGCAGATCCTCGGGGAAGTCTCCGTGCACCGCCTCGGCGCCGAACCACTTCGCGACCTGACGTTCGAGGAGCGAGTGCATCGAGTCGGACTGGATCAGAGCTCCGAGATGGCCGTGATCGTCATCGTCTGGTTGTGGAGCTCGCAGCGCGCGTTCGGCGTGAACGGCGAGATCTCGCCATACGAGTAGAAGCCGGCCAGCGTCGCGTACGGGCCGACGACCGAGCGCACGGCCTCGAGCTCCTCCTCGACGCGCTGCTTGAGGACCATCTTGCGGCCGACGCAGCTGATCAGGATCGCGAGGTCGGGCTGGTGGTCGGCGAGCGCCTCGCTGCTCGTGCGCGCCGCCTCGCCGGCGCCGTCGATCAGGCGATCGAAGTTCGCCTTCATGAGACGGGCATATGAGCCCTGCGGCACATCGCCTGCGAAGGTCATAAACCGGTCTTCCTCGTTGACGGAGAGGATGGTCCGGACTATCGGGGTGTCGCCATCAGAGATGCTGATGCTCAACGGGAACAACAGTCCACTCGCCGGCAGATCCTTTGCGTGTTCACCCAAGTAGGTCTTGTAAAGGTCGAGGGCCGATTTCCCATCCAACTCTCATGCAGGACGTTGGCCTCGGACCGGGTGATCAGGCGCTCCGGCCCGAACGGATCCCAACCGCCCA